>NZ_JAUIYO010000013.1:0-73328 GCF_044891285.1 Bacillus lumedeiriae | reverse complement strand
CTCT
This sequence comes from Bacillus lumedeiriae, assembly GCF_044891285.1. Taxonomy (NCBI): domain Bacteria; kingdom Bacillati; phylum Bacillota; class Bacilli; order Caryophanales; family Bacillaceae; genus Bacillus; species Bacillus lumedeiriae. The sequence continues at coordinate 73,324 of NZ_JAUIYO010000013.1, read as the reverse complement.
TCACCATGGCGGCGGCGTAGGAATGGGTTACTCCCAGCACTCAGGCGTGGTCATCGTGGCAGACGGAACGAAAGAAGCAGAAGCACGCATCGAGCGCGTATTAACAACAGACCCAGGCATGGGGGTTGTCCGTCACGCAGATGCTGGTTATGATCTTGCGAAGAAAACAGCACGTGAAAAAGGCATCAACATGCCAATGCTTGAAAGAGAGGGACAATAATGACAAAACCAATCTGGATCAAACATGCGGCACAGCTCGCTACACTGGCATCAGACGTTAAAGGAGCACGATCCAAAGAGGCGATGTCAGAGCTTGGGCTGATTGAAGACGGAAGCCTATGGATTGAAGATGGTATTATCCAAGCGGTCGGTACAACGGAAGAAATCGAAAAGCTCTATGGCGACAAAGTGAAAGAAGCAGAAGTCGTAGATGCGGCTGGCCACTTAGTGACACCAGGACTGGTAGATCCTCATACGCATGTTGTATTTGGCGGAAGCCGTGCACGTGAATTTGAAATGCGCCTGGAAGGTGCAACATATATGGACATTATGAACGCGGGTGGAGGCATTCATGCGACTACCCGCATGACACGTGAGGCAAGCGAAGAGGAATTGATCGAACAAACGATTCGACGCCTGGATTCCTTTTTCACTCATGGTGTGACGACGATCGAAGGAAAAAGCGGCTACGGCATGAACATGGAAACGGAGCTGAAGCAGCTGCGTGTCATGAAGAAGCTAAAAGAGAAACACTTGATGGACATCGTGCCGACATTCATGGGTGCCCACGCGGTTCCGACGGATTACAAAGGACGCGAGGATGAATTCGTTGATCATTTAATCAATGACATGCTTCCAGTTGTCGCAGAAGAAAAACTGGCAGAGTTCAACGATGTGTTCTGTGAAAAAGATGTGTTTACACCTGAACAATCGGAGCGGGTGTTAGAAGCAGGGAAAAAGCACGGATTAATCCCTAAAATTCACGCGGATGAAATTGCGCCATACGGCGGGGCAGAACTCGCTGCGAAAGTAGGAGCGGTTTCAGCTGAGCATTTATTGAAAGCGTCAGATGAAGGCATTGAAGCGATGGCGAAAGCAGGCACGATTGCTTGTCTTCTTCCAGCAACGGCTCTTTACTTGCGCGAAGAAGCAGCGAAAGGAAGACAAATGATTGATGCGGGCGTTCCTGTAGCCATCTCTACAGACTGTAACCCAGGATCATCGCCAACAACTTCTATGCCGCTCGTCATGAACTTAGCTTGTATCTCCATGAGAATGACGCCGGCAGAAGCATTAACAGCTGCCACATACAATGCGGCTTGTGCCATTAACCGTGAACAGCAAGTCGGTTCATTAGAAGTCGGCAAACAAGCGGACGTTGTGTTATGGAATGTGAAGACGTATCAAGAACTGCAATACTTATTTGGCGTGAACCACGTCAATTCTGTATGGAAAAAAGGCATCCAAGTAGTAGCATCAGATGAGTTAGCGGCGGCAAACGCCGGAATGGTCTTAGAACGTTCTTGAGGTTAAAGTATAAATAAAGTTTTATCTATTCGTAGTTATAAAGAGGCTGACTCAAAACTATAGTGTCAGACCCTACAACCATATATTGTGTATTCGAATGATTGACATCCGCTATAGACAGTATATTAGGAGTAGGGTCAGACCTGTTTGAGTCAACCTCTTCATTATTTTTTAGAATAGTATAGCTATTTCTGATTTATCTCTTTAGTGCGTTGATTGTGTACGCCGATGAAGCAAGGGATAAAGGAAATACATTAAAAACAGTAAGAGGTGTAAAAATTGATAGCAGCAGTTTCGGAGAAAGAGGAACAGATTTTAGATAAAAAGAGGAGCGAAAAGGCAGAGTTGTTACACTCTACCCAGCTCGTCATTAAAGAAGCACTCCACAAGCTCGGGTATAACGAGGATATGTATGAACTATTAAAGGAACCCATCAGAAATTTGACTGTGCGTATTCCAGTTCGAATGGATGATGGTTCTGTTCAAGTATTTACTGGTTTTCGTTCGCAGCATAACGATGCCGTTGGTCCAACAAAAGGAGGAGTTCGTTTCCACCCTGAAGTGACGGACGAAGAAGTAAAAGCACTTGCTATTTGGATGAGTTTAAAGTGCGGCATTGCTGATCTTCCTTACGGCGGAGGAAAAGGAGGCGTCATCTGCGATCCGAGAACGATGTCTGCAGGAGAAATAGAGAGACTAAGCCGCGGATATGTGCGCGCTATCAGTCAAATTGTGGGCCCGACAAAAGATATTCCGGCACCTGATGTATATACGGATGCTCAGATCATGGCGTGGATGGTGGATGAATACAGCTGTATTCGGGAATTCGATTCTCCTGGATTTATTACGGGAAAACCGATCGTTCTCGGGGGATCTAAAGGGCGCGAAACGGCAACTGCGCGCGGTGTGACGATTTGTATTGAAGAGGCAGTAAAGAAGCGAGGAAGAGAACTGAAAGGCGCTCGAATCATTATTCAAGGGTTTGGAAATGCAGGGAGCTTCCTAGCTAAATTTGTTCACGAAGCAGGAGCGAAAGTCATTGGTATTTCAGATGCTTACGGGGCCCTTTATAATCCTGAAGGACTTGATATCAACTATTTACTAGAACGAAGAGACAGTTTTGGAACGGTAACTAATTTGTTTACAGATGTCATAACGAACCAAGAACTGCTTGAAAAAGAGTGTGATATTCTCGTGCCGGCAGCGATTGCTAATCAAATTACGAAAGAAAATGCGGACCGTATTCAAGCGTCTATCGTAGTAGAAGCGGCCAACGGACCTACGACTCTTGAAGCGACAAAAATCTTGCATGAAAAAGGGGTTCTGCTCGTACCAGATATACTTGCAAGTGCCGGCGGTGTGACCGTTTCCTATTTTGAATGGGTGCAAAATAACCAGGGGTACTATTGGTCAGAAGAAGAAGTAGCAGAGAAATTACAAACAGCCATGGTCGATTCATTCGAAAAGATATATCAAATAGCTCAGACGCGTCAAGTAGATATGCGTTTAGCAGCTTATATGGCAGGCATAAGAAAAACAGCCGAGGCTTCACGATACCGAGGCTGGGCGTGAGGTCAAAATAGTGTACAAAAAGGCTAAAAAAGAACCTGTGGATTGGAGGAGACTGTCTATGTGGGTCATTACCGTTCATTCTAAAAGTAACGTGAAATTATTTGAGTATGATACTGAACAAGAAGCCAGAGGGGCATTTGAGAAAATGGCAGGGTATAAAATACTTACTGAAGTAGTGTATTTTAATGATCTTTGTTTAGTAGAGGCGTAATCGAGTCATTTACAAGCGGCTGAGTCACTGCTTTTTTTAAAGACAGGAAAAAGAATGACTAATCATTCATTTTTATTAAACAGTCTTAACAATCGGCGAATAACTGATTGTTAAGACTGTTTTTTTGTTAAAAAATAGGCCTTGTTAATGACTAGTGTTGGTTTTCCCGCTTTGTTGATGGGGCAGAAGGAGCAATAGCGGCGAGGAGGCTCCCGGACCGCCCGCGGAAAGCGAGTGCCTGCAGCGGAAATCAACCGGTAAGTTTAACGCAGCCAAGAAGTAAAAGTGTTTAATGATTCAAGTAGTTGATGCTCTGTTCAATGGTTCAATTTTTGTTGTATTGTGGACGTTTTTACTCTGTCAATCAAAACACCTTTTTTTTTTGAAAGGATGGTGTATAAATAGTTTAAGTGAAGGGAATAGTCCGAAGATCTCTTAAACTTCTCTGAAACTACAATTTTTACAACATAGGAGGTAAGGTTTGATGCTTCTATCAGAAATTGTGTTCATTAAAGAAAATATAAGTAAACATGAGGAAGAAATGCATGATCTAGCAAAAATCAAAGGCTCACGCCATCCAGAAGTGTTAAAAGCAAGAAAACAACTGGATGATGAAATAATTATGTTTCGAAAAAAAATTTTGAAGCAAATTTCTTAAATGCAAACGCTTACTACTAGGGGATACGGCGAATATCGAGGTAATATTCATTAAATTTATCAAATATTTTCAAATGATTGTTTAATTTTTTGTTATATTGTGAATATTTTTTACCTTGATAGTGAAAAACCTTAGTTTTTGCCGAAAAATCATGTATAACTAATTTAGAGATTCAAAGACAAGCTTTAAATAATCAATTAAAACAATTACTAACGCCCTTTAAACGGCATAGACCGTTGGTGTATTAAATGGACAGAATGGAGGATTTACAATGTCAGAAAGTTTATGGCGCAGCAGCGTAAAGGATCTAGATCCTTATATTCCAGGCCAAGCAGCTGAAGAAGCTAAGAAACAAGCAGAGTTAACAGACGTCATTCGTCTTGCTACGAATGAGAACCAGTTAGGTCCATCGCCAAAAGCGATTGAGGCAATGGTGAAAGCAATTCAAGAGGCACACTTTTATCCTGACCTAACGTGTTTGGAACTTCGCACTAAGCTAGGGGCATTGCACGGAATCGATCCTGAAAACTATGTTATCGCTAATGGAGCGGACAATATTATTAACTTAGTCATCGCTTCATATATCAATCCTGGCGATGAAGTAGTCTATTGTACGCCGACGTTCTCCGAATATCATAAAAACACGTTGCTTATGGGAGGAGTACCTGTCGAAATTCCAACGACAAAAGATCATAAATTTGATCTTGAGGCGATGCTTGAAGCGATCAATGAAAAGACAAAACTTGTCATCGTATGTAACCCTAACAACCCAACAGGAACGATTGTAGAAGAAGAAGAGCTGCGGGAATTCTTCAAACGTGTACCAAAACACGTTGTTGCGGTACTAGATGAAGCTTACGGTGAATTCATTAACCGTGAAAATTACGCAACGGGTGTAGAGTATATTAAAGAAGGGCTTCCTGTTATTACGATTCGAACGTTTTCAAAATTGTATGGATTAGCGGGTATGCGAGTAGGATATGCCATGGCAAGACCAGAACTAATCCAGCCATTACAACGAGTACGGGAACCATTTGCATGTAACCGTGTAGCTCATGCAGGTGCGCTAGGTGCTCTTGAAGACGTAGAACATAAAAACAAAACACTTAGTGATAACAAGCGTGAAATGGAGAAGTTAGTCAAAGAATTCCGTGCTTTCGGTTATGAAGTGGAAGAGTCACATACAAACTTCCTATTCGTTGACATGAAGCAAGAAACTGGAAGTATAGGGGCAGAATTAGCTTCTCAAGGCTTAATTATCCGTCCATGTGCGGCATGGGGACATCCTACACATGCACGTATCAGTATCGGAACAGCAGAGCAAAACGACAAGCTTTTGAAAGCGCTGCAAGAAATTAACGCTAAAGCACCGCATCACGCATAAAAAGGGAGGAACATAGAGTGAAGGATGGAAAACATTTAGTTTGGATTCTCGATGATGAATGGACAGATCATAGTATAGAAAAAGAAATCTATGCAGAGCATGGCTTTGAAGTGAAGGTTACACGCTCTGAGGCATTTCAAGAGGATTTCCCTCATTATGCTCCTTATGCGGATGCTGTCGTTGCTCAAGTAGGATTCCAATGTACAGAAGAGATCATTAATCAATTAGATTCATGCCAAATTATTTCTGCGTCGGCAGTAGGGTTTAACCATATTGATGTAGAAGCAGCAACACGCAAGGGTATCATTGTATCCCATGTGCCTGAATACTGTTCCGAAGAAGTTTCAGATCACGCTGTAACACATATACTCACATTAGCCCGCCGTTTTCCAGCTTATAACGCGCAAGTAAAACGCGGTGAATGGGACCCGATGGATACTCTGCCTATTAAGCGCTTCTGTAAAAATACAGTTGGACTTCTTGGTTTTGGACGAATTGCCCGCAAGACAGCTCAAAAACTGAATGGATTCGGCGTTCGCTTAATCGCTTGTGACCCTAACGTTTCTCAAGATGTTTTCCAAGAGTATTCAGTGGAAGCGGTGTCATTCGAAGAATTGCTTCGTCAATCTGATATTTTAACATTGCATGTGCCACTTAAAGAAGATACAAGAAACATCATCAGCTATGATGAACTGAAAAAGCTGCCTCAAGGTGCTTTTATCGTTAACACGAGCCGCGGCGGTGTGATTAATGAGGAAGACTTGTATCGTGCAATTAATGAAGGACATATCGGCGGCGCCGGTCTTGACGTTCTGTTGAACGAACCGCCGCATGCAGACGATCCTTTACTTAATTCAGATAAAGTGTATGTGACTCCTCACTCCGCTTACATCTCTGAAGAAGCGATTGTAGAGCTTAAAACAAAGACGAGTTTGAACGCGATCAATGGTGTGAAAGGCAACCCAGTACCTAACACATTAAATCCACAAGTATTAGCTAAAGCGTAAGAATAAAATGAAATTTCCCCCAGCGGGGGGTGATCCCCCGCTGATGGAACAGGGTTGACCGATTACACAGGTCTATACTCTCTTTTTCTTCATCTATAGATCTAGTGCACAATAATAAAAGGAGTGATTGTTTATGCTATTAAATAAAGAGAAAGTTCTAGTTGGCAGCAAGCCGTTAACGTTGGAGGATGTTGTACTTGTTGCGCGTAACAAACACGTTGTTGATATTGCTGAAGAGCAAAAAGAGAAAGTAAATCGCAGCAGAGAATATGTAGAAAAGCTATTAGCAGAAAAGAAAGTAGTTTACGGATTAACAACTGGATTTGGTAAATTCAGTGATACGTATATTCCAAACGAACAAGCAAAAGATCTTCAAGTGAACTTGATCCGCAGCCATGCTTGTGGAGTAGGCGAACCATTTTCTGAAGATGTCGTAAGAGCAATTATCTTATTGCGTGTGAATGCCCTTCTGTTCGGTCATTCCGGTATTCGTTTAAAAGTTGTAGAAACAATGGTTGAAATGTTAAATAAAGGTGTGACACCAGTCATTCCTCAACAAGGATCTTTGGGCGCGAGTGGCGATCTTGCTCCACTTTCTCACTTAGCTCTAGTGATCATGGGTGAAGGGGAAGCGTATTTCAACGGTGAAAAAATGGATGGCGGAAAAGCGATGAGCTTAGCTGGAGTTGCTCCTGTATCTCTAGAAGCCAAAGAAGGCTTGGCGCTTATTAACGGTACGCAAGTCATGACAGCTGTCGGCACGCTAGCTTGTTGGGATGCTTTAAACCTTGCTAACTGGGTAGACTTCACTTCTGCTTTAACGACTGAAGTTCTTCGTGGAGTAAGAGATGCATTTGATCCAGCAACACATAGAATTCGTCCGCATGCCGGCCAACAGTTAGTAGCTGAAAATATTGCGAAGCTTACAAAAGGCAGCAAGCTGATGACGAATCAAGCTGAAATCCGCGTGCAAGATGCGTATGCTCTACGCTGTGTGCCTCAAGTTCACGGTGCTTCAAGAGACGCACTTCAGCATATTCACGATAAAATAGAAATTGAAATCAACTCCGTAACGGACAATCCGCTGATCTTTGTGGAAGAAGACAAAGTTATCTCCGGCGGTAACTTCCATGGACAACCGATGGCACTTGTTATGGATTACCTATCCATTGCGGCTGCAGAATTGGCGAACATTTCTGAAAGACGAATTGAAAGACTTGTTAATCCACAGTTAAATGATCAGCTTCCTGCCTTCTTAACGCAAGCAGGCGGAATGAATTCTGGACTAATGATTGCACAGTATGCTGCAGCATCTCTTGTATCAGAAAACAAATCTCTAGCACATCCAGCAAGCGTAGATTCTATTCCAAGCTCAGCGAACCAGGAAGATCACGTAAGTATGGGAACAATCGGTGCGCGTAAAGCAGCAAAAATTGTTCAAAATGCTTACCAAGTGGCTGCTATTGAATTGTTTAGTGCTGCACGTGCGGCTGAGTACAAAGGTCCTGAGAATTTAGGCGAAGGTACAAAATGGGCATACTCTTTCTGCCGTAAACACGTTCCACACATTGAAGAAGATCATGTAATGTATAAATACTTTGCTCAGCTTGTAGAAGAAATGAAAGATGTTGAAGCTGCAAGAGAAGCGCGCGAGCAATTAGTATAAAAATTTATCTTTTTACAAAGGGCTGGGGATTCACGATAGTAAGTAAGCCATATGCCAAGAATGGGTACTTATTGTCGAAAACAAAGGGGTATATATAATTATAAATATTGAGAACATTACAATTAGAGACCGCGCTTGTGCAGCAGCTGTTTGGAACTGTTCTGAAACATCTACAACAACACATGACATCGTGATTGAAAACTGCGCAGCATCGGCTTAGACGATCTAGCCAGATGCTGCGAGCAAGTGAAAAAAGACGAAGAATTCCATGCTAGACTTGGCGGCATGATCGTTAAAAAATATGTAGTAACAGATGAGCGCCGTGCGAATGCAATCTGGGGTGCGCGCCGCCTTCGTGAAGAAATGCTTCACTACTACGATACAATTTACGCAGTTCCTTCTGAAACTGTTTAATAGAACTCATTCAACAAAAAGCTACCGCTCCCAATTTGTGACTGGTAGCTTTTTGCTGTCGTAAATGCTTGGCTTTTATACGTGAAATGATGTGTATAATATTTATACTTGCTAAAGTATCGGAAAATGACAACAAAAAAGTATGGTGTATGTCAAAAACGAGTACTTATCGTTGAAAAGAAAGCGCTATATAATTATAAATATTAAGAATACTTCTTTGACTAAACAAGGAGTTTATTATAATGACACAAGAAGAATTTTTCGTGATTGAAAACTGCCGCCGCATCGGCTTAGACGATCTAGCAAGATGCTATGAGCAAGTGAAAAAAGACGAAGCATTCCACGCTAGACTTGGCGATATGATCGTTAGAAAATATGTCGTAACAGATGAGCACCGTGCAAACGCAATCTGGGGTGCGCGCCGCCTTCGTGAAGAAATGCTTCACTACTATGATACAATTTATGCTCTTCCCGAAGAAACTGTTTAATAGAATCTCAAAATGAATGTACATATCAGGCTGTTGACAAACACTCGCTTTTTTCGCTGCTCGCCTGTCTGTGGTGCTCATGCTTTTTCTAGTCACTCCGCTCTTCGTCAGGTATTATGCCTTGAAAGACACTCGTTTTTAATCATCCTGACAGTGTACAACATAGGCTTTCTCTACCATCTGTGTGCAAATATTTATCTTTTGCACCACGAAGAAGATTGGTGACAAGAAAGTACACTATATATCAAGAATGGGTACTTATCATCTGAAAAAAGTAGATATATAATTGTAAATATTAAGAATACTTTTTCAGCTAAGCGAGGGGAGGTATTATAATGACACAAGAAGTGTTAACACAAGAAGAATTTTTAAGAGAATTCAATGACATTAAAGAAGAATTGAAAGCGTATGCAGAGAAAAAAGCATATGATTTCTGGACACGTGAAGACCTAACTCCTGATGAAGTATTCGTAGCGATCGAGCAGCGTGTATGGCTAGAAATCGCTTATGTATTCTTCTTGGGCAAACAAATCAACGACTATTGGAAAGAGTTTGACAGACCAACAGTTACATCTTTATGTAAACATATGTGGGAAGAAGCTCACCATTACGAAATCATTTGCCGTGTGCTTGAGAAGCATGGTTACACAGCGCCAACAACTCCTCCAGAAGCTCACATGGGCTGGGAAAACTTGCACTGGGAAGCTCTTCAAAGAGACCGTGCTTGTGCAGTAGCTGTTTGGAACTGTTCTGAAACATCTACAACAACAACACATGACATCGTGATTGAAAACTGCCGCCGCATCGGCTTAGACGATCTAGCAAGATGCTATGAGCAAGTGAAAAAAGACGAAGCATTCCACGCTAGACTTGGCGATATGATCGTTAGAAAATATGTCGTAACAGATGAGCACCGTGCAAACGCAATCTGGGGTGCGCGCCGCCTTCGTGAAGAAATGCTTCACTACTATGATACAATTTACGCAGTTCCTGAAGAAATTAGTTAATAGAACATGGAAATGAAGTCAAAAATAAAGAAAGAAGCTACCATTTCATCAGTGCGATTGGTAGCTTTTCTTCATTAATACCGTGACGAAAGAACATTAGTCATTTCTCATGTATAATAGGAAGAAACTAGTCTAAAGTATTGATTGGGGAAAGGTATAAAATGTATAATCTAAATATTCTAAATGTTAATTTTAACAGAAAATTAGCGAACGACACAATCATCATTTTCCAGTGAGTGCAGCACCGTTTATAGGTGTCAGAATCGATTCCGTTCAAACAGCTTAAAAAGTGTGTAAGGCAACAAGAAACGAAATGGATCATTTGCCTTACTAGATTGTAACCGAGAGGAAAGTTATCTTCATGAAAGGGTGTGACCACTGTGGGCAATCTTTTACTTCTGGCAACACATGATTTAGATATCATCAATCTTTTTCATCAAATAAACAATGATTTCAAATTTGGCTTTACGATAGAAATACGGGATAATAAGACTTTTTTAAAAGAGGATTTATCAGTAAATGAGAATATTGCAGCTGTCCTTCTAGATTTTGATGAGATGACGAAAGTGGCTCAAGATGTTGTTTGTGATCAATTAAAAAAGAAACATCTTGCTTTGCCTCTGATCGTGCTGAAAAGCGGTTACGATGATCATGAAATGAGGGCTCTATTTAAAAATGGAGTATTTGATTGTTTAAGTAAGCCATTAGAGAAGGAAGTCGTCTATCAGCTGCTGCAAGAATTGAAAAAGGAAGTGCGGCACTCCATCCAAATTAATCAACAAAAGAAGGATGATCCGCTGCAAATTATGTCTTCTTTACGGTTAAGTCTTATTTACAACTTGTTATATGGAAATATCCAAAATCCAAAGGATATTTGGGAGCAATGTCAGTTAGTCGGATTATCCGCTGTCCCTAATATAGCCGTGAATGTTCAGATAGATGAATTTTTTGCAGTTAATAAAAATAAGAGCAAACAATTGCAAGATTCCATTCGTAATGAAATTATTGCGATCGCCCGCCTATCCCTGAAGAAAGAGCTGGATGAGGTTCTGGCCATGGGAACAGGAGCAGATAAGTTTGCCATATTATTCTCACTGCCCTTTCAAAATAGTCAAGCAGAGTATAAAAAGCTGGCGAAGAGAATCGCTGAAGAAACGAAAGCATCGATTAAAGAAAGTACAGGTTACAGTGTAACGATAGGAATTGGAAACCACTGTGAAGATGTGAGGGACTTATACGTTTCTTACCAAGAAGCATTATATGCACAAAAATATAAATTTTTCGGCGGAAAGGATACGGTCATTCATATCGATGACGTAGAGCCATTCACTAATGAAGTCTATTTACTGCGAAACCAGGATGTTTCTACCTTGGCGAGTAAATTGATGGTGGCTGATATTGCAGCTGTAAAGGAGAACATGGCGAATTTATTTAATGAATTGTTTGCCAAACAAAAGGTCGATCCGGAAGTACTGAAATTGCAAATCTCAGAAATATCAACGGTACTTGCACGAGCAGCGGTTGATGGAGGAGCGAATTTGAAAGAAGTTCACTCGATTCTCCTAGAATACACAAAAGATTTAAATACAATTGAAAATTTAGCCGAAATGGAACAATGGCTTGAGAATATGATCTATCGCTTTACTGATCTCGTATTCAATAACAAAAACGAATATAGCTTGAAATCAGTCCAAAAGGCAATGGATTACATTGAGAAACATTATTTAGAGCATATCACTTTAGAAAAGGTGTCCAGCTATGTTCATTTAAGCCCTACTTATTTTAGCCGCCTTTTCAAAAGTGCCACAGGAACCAATTTCGTAGAGTATATTACTCATTTACGAATAGAAAAAGCAAAGACTTTATTGATGGATTTGAACTATACCGTTTACCAAATTGCTTTTGAAGTAGGCTATAGTAATTCCCACTATTTCAGCAGAGTCTTCAAAACGATCGTAGGGAAAACACCTAGCGAGTATCGCAACTCTATTTTAGCCCCTGCAGAAGGTTCATCAGAAAAAGCGTTAAATTAATTGAAATATTAGGAGGAGATGAAGTGAAAAAACGAAGGCCTATAGTCTGGATCTTAGACGATGAATGGAGTAGTCACCAATTGGAGAAGGATTTTTATCAACAACATGGATTTGAGGTCAAGATCACGAAGTCAGATACGTTAGAAAAAGATATTCCGCAATACGCCCCCTACGCTGATGGGGTAGTTGTGCAAGTAGGTTTTCCATGCAGAGAGGACCTTATTGACCAACTCCAAGCGTGTAAAGTCATAGCTGTACCAGGAGTTGGCTATAACCATGTAGATGTAGAAGCGGCAGCCCGCAAAGGGATTACTGTTGCAAATGTACCGGATTATTGTGTGGAAGAAGTTTCTGATCATACGATTGCCCTCATGTTTGCGCTTACCCGCCAATTATCTTCCTATCATCACAAAGTCAGAGATGGAAAATGGGATCCCCTTGATACACAGCCAATCCACCGTTTTAGTGAAAAAACGATCGGGCTTCTTGGATTTGGACGGATTGCCCGAATGGTAGCTGCCAAGCTGAAGCCATTTGGTGTGCGTCTTTTAGCTCATGATGAGTATGTGTTTGATGAAATCTTTGATATGTACGGAGTGACACCCGTATCGTTAACGGAACTCATGCAATTATCCAATGTTCTTAGTTTGCATGTCCCGTTGAACGAGGAAACAAATAATCTGCTGAATTATGAACGCCTTAAACTGATGCCGAAAGGATCATTTATCATTAATACATGCCGCGGCGGTGTAGTAAATGAAGAAGCACTGCAAAAATTGATACAGGAAGGCCACCTTGCTGGAGCGGGTCTTGATGTTTTAGAAAAGGAACCTCCTGAACGAGATCATCCGCTGCTGAAGATGGATGAAGTCATCATTACACCGCATGCCTCATACGTGTCGGAGGAGTCACTCGTTGAGCTGAGAGAAAGAACGTGCCAGGTGATTGTCGAAGGCATTCAAGGAAAGGCGTTAAATTCTGCCTTAAAACAAGAGAAGGTAAATATGTAACTTATTTATATGATTAATTTAACATATATAAGGAGGTTCTCAGAATGAGGTGGTTAAACACTTCACTTTGGGAACTTTTACCTATTTGGGGGTAAAATCCAGAGAATAAACTTATTATAAAGAGTGATATTTATATTAATGAAGCAAATGTCTTAAAAAGTAATTTTTGAAGTTAAAAAAGTATTGTAATTCATAAAAATAAGCATTTATCTAAGCCTGTTAGATGGGTTACTATTATAAATATTCGAAATATTTTAAACAGAGAAAGGGGTGATTTGAAAAAATAGTATACATTCCATAGGTACAAAGATTTAAACGGATGGGGAGAATTTTTTTGTTACCTTGATGACCAAAGGGGGAAGGATAATTAATGACTGCTGTTCTTGTATCTGTATTACTTATGATCGTATTAAGTATGCTTCGGGTAAACGTGTTAATAAGTATTTTACTCGCAGCGATCACTGCCGGTATGATTGAAGGGCTTTCTATTTTGGATGCGACAAGTATGCTTATCGGAGGAATGGGTGGACAAGCTGAAACTGCGATAAGTATTGTATTGCTGGGGATTTTTGCAGTAGCGATTAAATATTCAGGGATTACTGGAATATTAGTTAATAAACTATTGAAATTCATGAAAGGCAGACGCGGATTTATTTTGTTAACGATCGCAGGGATCTCTTGTTTTTCACAAAACTTAGTTCCAGTGCATATTGCCTTTATTCCAATTTTGATTCCACCTTTGTTGCACCTTTTCGACAGTATGAAAGTTGACCGACGAGGTGTAGCGACTGCCTTAACATTCGGATTGAAAGCACCATATATCGTTATTCCTGCGGGATATGGACTTATGTTCCACCAGATTATCGCGACTGAGATGAAAGCGAGCGGAATGAACATCGCGGTCAGCCAAGTTGCTGTTGCCATGCTTCTTCCAGGTTTAGCAATGGTCGTTGGATTATTGATTGCCGTCTTTATCACGTATCGTAAGCCAAAAGAAACAGTAGGAGTATCAGCAGATGAGCTGGCGCATTCACAGGCTTCGGCAGAAATTTCAGCTGCAGCAGAACATATTCCTTTCAACAAGCAGCACGGAATGACAGTAGTAGCTATTTTGATCGCACTTGTGATTCAAGTGATTACTCATTCCCTTGCTTTGGGAGCGCTTGCAGGAATTATAGTTATGTTCTTAGGACGGGTTGTTCCATTTCTTAAAGGAGACGAAGTCATTGATGATGGTATGAAAATGATGGGGGCTATGGCCTTTATTATGTTGATTGCAGCGGGATATGCAACTATTCTAAAGGATACTGGCGCCATCAAAGAAATGGTTACGCTTACAAATGGTTTTATCGGTGATAGCAAACTAGTGGCCGCTTTCACGATTCTAGCGATCGGCTTGTTAGTAACAATGGGAATTGGTTCTTCTTTTGGTACGATTCCTATTTTAACAGCAGTATACGTTCCTCTATGTCTTGCAGTCGGTTTTTCGCCGTTAGCAACGGCAGCACTGATTGGAACAGCGAGTGCTCTAGGAGATGCTGGATCACCTGCTTCAGACAGTACAATTGGTCCAACAATGGGATTGAATGCTGATGGAAAGCACAATCACATTTGGGATACGTGTGTGCCTACTTTCATGCACTACAATATTCCGTTGTTTATCTTTGGTATGATTGCTGCTCTTGTTCTCTAATAATAGAGCATTTCAGCTAAGATAATAATGAGAAATAAAAAGTGAAGAGAAAGCTTTTCCAGTCTGGTATCCAAGATATCAGAATGGGAAAGCTTTCATTTTGTGATAGAATGAAAAAAATGGAACAGTAACACGTTATTGGAAAAATAATAAAGGGGTGTGTTTGTATGGATATTAATCAAATTCAAATGCAGCGAATAAAAATTCCACTAAAAGCACCGTTTATCACTAGTTTTGGGGCAATAAAAGCGAAGGATATTATCATCGTCAGGGTGTTTAGTGATGATGAAGTGGGGGTTGCTGAAAGTGTAGCACTGCCGTTCCCGATTGCTAATGAAGAAACAACGGATACAGTCTGGTACATGCTTGAAACATTTTTAATCCCAGAGCTTCTTGAAAGAGAGGTTCAGGAACCAAAGGATGTTTCAGACATGTTTTCGTATATACGCAGAAATCCAATGGCGAAAGCAGCCCTTGAAATGGCTGTCTGGGATCTCTACAGCAAACAAAAAGGACAGACACTTGCTACAGCATTAGGCGGCAGCCGCAAGGAGATTGAAGTAGGTGTGAGTATTGGCATAGAAGACAGCATAGAAGCTTTGCTGCAGAAAGTAGAGGGGTTCTTAGAAGAGGGATATAAAAAGATCAAAGTCAAAATTAAGCCAGGCTGGGACATCAAGCCTTTAACGGCTATTCGAAAACGTTTCGGAGAACAGATTCCGCTTATGGCCGATGCCAATTCTGCGTATACTCTCGATGACATGAAGCTTTTGAAAGAACTGGATATGTTTAGTTTAATGATGATTGAGCAGCCGTTAGCCTATGATGATATCATTGATCATGCAACATTGCAGGCAGAAATAGCTACACCTATTTGTTTGGATGAAAGTATCCATTCTGCAGAAGATACTAGAAAGGCTCTTGAAATCAATGCATGTAAAATCATTAACATTAAGACGGGAAGAGTCGGCGGCTTAACAGAAGCTAAAAAGATTCACGACTTATGTCAAGAAAAACAAGTGCCCGTATGGTGCGGCGGCATGTTAGAAGCGGGAATCGGCAGAGCCCACAACATCGCGCTTGCTTCATTAAGCAATTTCACAATTCCGGGAGATACCTCTGCTTCCAGCCGATATTTCCATGAGGATATTATTCTGCCGGAAGTGACGCTATTGAAACCAGGTATCATTGAAGTGCCGACAAAGCCAGGCATTGGTTTTGATGTGAATAATGAGCTGATCAACCGCCTAGCAGTGAAGGAGAAAGTGTTCACTAAGAAAAAGTCATCGTTTATATAAATATAGGAAGGATTATATGAAGCTGCAAGGGGGATAAGAAATGAGTACGACAGAATCGATCATTTGCAAGCAGTTGGAAGAGTTGAAGGACATTCAAGAGATGGTTTCCTTTCAAGAAGAAATTTGGGGCAGGGGGTCAGCCGTTCCAATTACCCAGCTGATTGCTGCGTCTCACCACGGCGGTCTTCTTTTGGGTGCTTTTCATCAGGATCAATTAGTTGGGGGTTTATATAGTTTTCCAGGTTATCATAATCAGGACGTGTACTTATATTCACATATGGCAGCTGTTCATCCAAACTATCAAAATGCAGGAATTGGCTCAAAGCTAAAGTTAAAGCAGCGGGAATGGGCGATGCAATATGGATATAAAAAGATTATGTGGACATTCGATCCATTACAAGCGAGAAACTCCCATTTTAATCTCAATAAGCTTGGGGCCTATGTAAACACTTATATTCCTTCTTATTATGGTGAAATGAATGATAAGCTCAATAAAGGCTTGCCTTCTGACCGCTTTTTAGCTGAATGGGATATTTGTTCCCAGAGAGTGGAGAAAGCACTGGCAGGAACGCTCCATAGCGAAACTGCAGAGAAGAATTATTCCCTGCTTTTCAATTATGAAGAGCATCACGAGCTGCCTGTCCCATTAAATGTCAACATAGTCAGCGGTGAAGATGGTTATTTGATCCCCGTTCCAGCCGATATTCATCACTTGAAACAAGTAGATATAGAAATAGCAAAAAAATGGAGATATGAATTAAGAAACCATATAACAGAATGGCTGTCAAAAGGTTATAAGGTAACAGGAATCATTAGAAACAGCAGCCAATCTGTTCACTATTACGTCATTGAAAATGAGAAGAAGGCCGATATCTATGATTGAAAAAATTAAACATTGGGTGGATGAAAATAAAGCATCTATAAGGTCAACGTATGATCATTTGCATGCCAATGCTGAAGTTAGCTGGAAAGAAGAGAAGACAACAGAGTACTTGTGTCAGCAATTAAAGCTTTTAGATATTCCATTTCAAACGTTTGAAGATCACACAGGAGTCATAGGCTATTGGGGGAACAAAGAAGAGGGATGTGTGATTGGGTTAAGGGCAGATATTGATGCTCTATGGCAAATTGTTGACGGTGAATGGAAAGCCAATCATTCTTGCGGCCACGATGCACATATGACCATCCTCTTGTATACAATTGCTTGTCTGAAGAAAGTGGGGTTTTCTCCAAAAGGGCTCATAAAGATTATTTTTCAACCTGCAGAGGAATCTGGAAAAGGAGCTCAGGCGCTTATTGACAAGGGCGTGATGGATGACGTGGAATATTTGCTGGGGCTTCATGTGCGTCCTATTCAAGAGCTGTCATTTGGAGAGGCATCACCAGCTATTTACCATGGGGCAACAACATTGCTGAAAGGAAAAGTTGAAGGAAGGCAAGCTCATGGTGCAAGGCCGAACTTAGGTATTAATGCAGCTGACTCACTCGGCGCTATTATTCAAGCTGTGAACGCTGTCAAAATTGATCCAACTGTATCCGCCTCTGCGAAAGTGACGATGGTTCAGGCGGGAGGGAACAATATGAATATTATCCCTGGATATGCGGAATTTGGAATAGATATTCGGGCGCAAAATAACGAAGTGCTTCAGCAGCTCGTTCCTCAGGTGAAACATGCTGTTCTTACTGCGGGAGCTGCAAATGGGGCGCAAGTGAAGGTAGAGGAGCTTGCTGCCATGGTGGCGGCGGAACCTAATAAGAAAATGGAAGGGATCGTAACAGAAGCCATTGTTGCTGCTCTTGGAGAGAATGCACTCGCTGCACCGCCTGTCACGCCAGGTGGAGAAGACTTTCATTTTTATCACCATTCGTTCCCTCATATCCAAGCGACAATGGTTGGGCTTGGAACAGACTTGTATCCTGGTTTGCACGATCCGAATATGAGTTTTAATCTTGATTCTTTACAAAACGGTGTGAAAGTTTTAGCTGTTTCTACAGTGAAGTTAATCGAGCAGGAATCAAAAGAGTATGCAGGCAACAGTAAATGAAATCGCTATTTTGTCGGAGGTGGAAGGAGCAGCTCATTAAATGTCACCTCTGGCGCTCAACAGAAAGAGTCCCACTCAACTTGAGTGGGACTCTTTCCATAAGCATTTTCAGCTAGCTTGTATACGATACAATTGGATTTATTACAGGCTGATGGCCAATTGACAATCCAGATACTTGAAAGGGGGCGTATCTGGATTGTCTAGTGATTGTTATTTATAAGCTCAAGCTAAATAGTCAAAGGAGAGAGATTATTTGAACCCGAACCAGTGACAATCAAAGTGACCGTTTTCTACTCAAGGTTGGCATGTTTGCCATACATTGTATGAGAGTTTAGCCCTTTTTTCTCCATAAATCTTAAAATAACCGCATCATAGAAAAGTAAAAGCGTTTGTTCAAAGAGAGAACCCATTGGCTGGATCGTCTTATAATCACTTTGAGACTGATCTTTAGGCGCACCTGGCAGTTTAACGACAATATCCGCTAATTCTCCAATTGTTGAATGAGGGGCAGTCGTGATCGCTGCTACTGTTCCGCCGATGCTTTTTGCTTTCTCAACCATGGAAACTAAGCCTTTGGTTTCGCCCGATCCGGATCCGACGATTAAAATATCGTCTTTTTCAAAGTTAGCAGTGACGGTTTCCCCCACTACATAGGCATCTAATCCCATATGCATCATTCGCATAGCAAAAGATTTAGCCATAAATCCGGAACGGCCTGCTCCAGCTACAAACACTTTCTTAGCTTCGTAGATATGGTTGACTAGCTTTTCAGCATCTTCGTCAGCTATTTGGGCAACTGTTTGACTAAGTTCTTTAATGACTTCATTTAAGTATTCAGTCGTTTGCATAATAGGTAATTACCTTTCTTATGCGTGAGTTGCTTCTTTAATTAGCGCTTCGAATTTAGCAGCAGCAGCTTTTTTGTCTTCTTGACCAGCGATTCCGCCGCCAACGATTACAAGGTCAGGTTGAGATTTAATTACTTCTGGAAGTGTTTCTAATTTAATTCCGCCTGCGATAGCAGTTTTTGCGTTTTTCACAACACCTTTGATTGTTTCAAGGTCTTGGAATGAGTTTTGGCCTTTAGCTTGTAGGTCGTAACCTGTATGTACACAGATATAGTCTACGCCCATTTCGTCTACTTCTTGAGCACGTTTTGCGATATCTTTAACAGCGATTAAATCGATAAGGATTTTTTTACCTTGGTTTTTCGCTTCTGCAACTGCACCTTTGATAGACTCATCTTCAGCAGCAGCAAGAATTGTAACGATATCAGCGCCGTGTTCAGCAGCTTTTAAAACTTCGTAACCAGCTGCATCCATTGTTTTCATGTCAGCTAATACTTGTAATTGAGGGAAAGCATCTTTAATAGCTTTTACTGCTTTAAGGCCTTCAATTTTAATGATCGGTGTACCGATTTCTACGATATCGATGTGGTCTTTAACTTCTTCCACTAATTTAATTGCTTCTTCAGTATTTACAAGGTCTAACGCTAATTGAAGTTCCATGATTAAAATTCCTCCCCGAGTGTTTTTATAATTTGATTGGTGAATCTATAATCTATTCTAGTATGTATCTTTTAAAAAAAGAAGTACGCACTTTAATATCATATAGTAACAAAAAGTATACTATGAGGGAAATAAGGGGCTGGCGAAGGCATGAAGCTCCTTAACTGGCAGTAAGTAAAACGACGGATGTATATAAAAACCATGTGCGACGACTTTATAAAAGCGTTGTACATGGTTTTTACTTTTAGTAATACGGGTTGTTTCAGATAATAGGCCCTTCACCTGATTGAAAGTGTTTATCTTTCGAAGAGAGGGGAAACGAGCACTATAGAAAGAGAGCGTTTTCAATTTTTGATGTTTACTTTACAGCTTCATTGATTTCTTCTTCCCTTTTAGCTGCAATCATTTTCTTATAGTTCTTCCCCCACTCATACATTACCTCGAGAATAGGGAGCAGGCTTTTTCCTTGTTTTGTTAATGAATATTCTACTTTCGGCGGAACAACCGGATATACCTCGCGATGAACAATAAAGTCTTTTTCCAGTTCCCGCAATTGATTAACGAGCATTTTTTGGGTGATGCCAGGCATGAGAGACTTCAATTCGTTAAACCGCTTTGTACCTTCTTTGCCAAGATGCCATAAAATAAGCATTTTCCATTTTCCTCCGATAATGGAAAGAGTTAGTTCTTTTTCGCAGTTAAATACTTTGTTGTGGAGTTGTCCCATTTTCTTCATCTCCTTAGCATATTGGTATACATTTAGTTGCTATATGTTAAAAAGTGTATACTCACAATTAAAAAATTTACAAACGATGTCCGTGTGCTGAAAGAAATTATAAATATCATATATAATTATAACAAATTATTGGAATCTTTCCAATGTTCATTACTATAAGGACGAGTATTTTTAACGAATTCTATAATTATCCCCTAAATTTAGGTTATTACTGGAAAAATTAAAGTGGACATTCTTGATGCTGCTGCAGCGAATAGAATGATGAGGAAAATAAAGTGAGCAGTGTTCTTCTAGAAAGATCAAAATAAGAAAGAGGCATATAGCCGCAAAGTTGAGGTCATTTCTCTCGGAATTGGAAAAACTTCTTCGTAGAAGATTTGTTTAGGGAACGAAACAAGGTCAAAAACTTCTTCAATAGGAGTTTTTGACCTTGTTTGAAAGTAAGTTAAAAAATTCAAATGTGGGCAATGCCGGCAGGATTTACCTATTCTCCTTTAGTGCAACTTCTGAACTATTCAGGTATTCCCAAACTGATTGCGGCAATGGAATTCCTTTCACGCGTCTCAATTCCTCCTGGATTGTCTCCGGTTCACCTGGAACCAGCACCTTTGTAAAACCTTTAATCGGCTTTAGTGAATGGATCTCACGTATCATTCGATCCAAGTTTTCTAAAAACCCTTCAGCCTCGGTGAATTTCGCCGGATCGATCACCATAAAGAAATGTCCTATTTCTAACGCTTTGTCGTAATCAACGTACATTTTTGTTATATGGGGTCCAAATGCAGAACCAGTTAATAGACCCGCAAAAACTTCGACTACTAAACCTAAACCATATCCCTTTGCCCCGCCAAATGGAGATAAATAAGCTACTTTGCTAGGATCAGTCGTTTGATTTCCATCTTCATCAATGCCCCAATCGGATGGAATTTGTTCACCGTATTCTATTGCATTTAACACTTTTCCAAATGCCACTTGACTTGTCGCAAAATCAAAAATGATTGGCTTTTCCAGCTTTGTAGGGAAGCCAAAAGCAATTGGATTCGTACCAAAGTATGGTTGGGCTGAACCGAATGGTATAACAGCTGTTTCAGTATGAGTCATAGCCACACCAATCATTTTTTCATCAATTGCTTGCTGTATAAAGTAGGATAGGGCGCCACAATGGCTGCTGCGTTTCACTCCTGCCACTCCTATCCCATGATTCTTTGCCATCTGAATCGCAAGATCCATCGCCTTTTTTGCAATAACGTGGCCAAATCCATTGTCGCCATCATATATAGCGGTAGTGTCACTGGTTTGTTCTATTTTCGGATGGGAATTAATATTCAATCCCCCTCCTTGAATTCTTTTCACGTAATGCTCGGTTTTCATCACACCGTGTGAATCAACACCACGTAAATTAGCGTGAACAAGGACATCTGCTACTATATCTGCCTCCTCTTGACACACGTTTACCTCATAAAGTTTTTTGATAACCAGTTCTTTCAATGTTTCATGGCTTATAATACGATTCAAGATAATTTCCTCCCTTTATCAATAATAGACTCTTGGCAGATGGTACAAAGCTTTTCTTGTACCATTTTTAATTGATTCCTCTTTCTTTCTAAATATTGATAGTCTAGCACTTAGGGGTTTGTAATTACTGAATTTTAAGAATATTTAATATATTTAATCTTTTTACATGATTTCTCGGGAAAAACCAATAGATTTTCCCAATTAAAACAAAAAGATTCACATTATCACAAGATAGTTGGGTGTTGGAGGCGTAAAAGACTAGGAAAGTTCTAGCTAAAGAGTGTTGTTAATACCTGCTATAAGATAACACTAAAATCACGTTGGTAATTATAATGATAACTAATTTAAAATAATTATAATTTTATATTGAATACTAATTTGTATTTATGATAATATGTGTAGCAAGAACTCCAAACAGCAAGTTCATAAAGGGGGAAAAATGAATGTCAAACGTAGTGACTGTCAATGAAATTAATTTTGAGGAAGTAACTTCTTCTAATGAAGTAGCTGTCATTAAATTCGGTGCCCCATGGTGCGGACCTTGTAAGATGATTGCTCCTGTATTGGAGAGTCTATCAGAAAGTATGGATAACGTTGTATTTGGGGATGTGGATATCGATCAAAGCGGCGTTTTAGCACAGAAGTTTAATATTATGAGTGTACCTACTATTTTGATCTTTAAAAATGGTTCAGTAGCTAAACAAAGTTTAGGGTTCTCTCCAGAGGATAAATTGAAGAACTTAATTTCTGAATATCTCTAACAGATACTAAAACCAAAGCATAAACAAAGCTTATTGGAGGCACTATTAGGCTGATTGTAAATAGTTGGACTGTTTCATATTTTTCGTGAATAAGAGAGGTATAGTTTATGAGTGATAGCATTTATGACGTAATCATTATTGGTGCCGGTCCTGGCGGTATGACGGCGGCTGTGTATACATCGAGAGCTAACTTGAAAACTTTGCTGTTAGAGAGAGGGGTACCGGGCGGTCAGCTTCAGAATACTGAAGAAATTGAGAACTTCCCTAGTTATTCACACATATCTGGACCGGATTTGGCGCAAAATATGTTCGAGCATTCTTTAAAGTTTGGTGCAGAATATGGACAGGCAAATGTACAGAATATTGTTGATGAAGGAAGTATAAAGGTTGTTTATACCGATAACCAGGTGTATAGGGCAAAGTCTATCATTATAGCTACGGGAACTAAGTATAAAAAATTAGGAATACCCGGGGAAGAGGAATTTGCCGGCCGCGGTGTATCATGGTGCGCCGTTTGTGACGGAGCGTTTTTTAAAGAGAAGGAACTTGTCGTTGTAGGCGGGGGAGATTCTGCGGTAGAAGAATCTATTTTTTTAACAAAGTTTGCGAGTAAAGTAACCGTTTTGCATCGCCGAGATCGATTTAGAGCGCAGCCTATTTTGGTTGACAGGATGGTTAAAAATGCTAAAGTTGATATTGTTTATAATACAGTAGTGAAGGAAATTGTTGGAGAGAACAAAGTGAATAGTGTTCTTCTTGAAAATGTGAAAACAGGGGAAGTGACAACTTTTCCAACTGACGGTGTTTTCGAGTACATCGGCATGAATCCTGTTTCTGATTTTGTTAAAAATTTAAACATAACAGATGAAGAAGGATGGATCATTACAGATCAGCGAATGAAAACAAATATTCCCGGAATTTATGCGATTGGAGATATTAGAAAAGATGCTGTCCGTCAAGTTGTAACAGCGACTGGAGATGGATGCATGGCAGCAATAGAAGTGCAGCAGTATGTGGAAAATCTAAATGCAGAATCAGCTAAATCACTTTTATCTTAGTCTTTTTCGATAGCTAGACCGGCGAAATTTTGGGGCTTTGATTGAATTTGGGTGCTTACTTTTTTGCACCTGGCTGACTATTTGAAGATATGTGACAACAAACATAAGCACGGCATTCACTTGAATGCCGTGCTTGTGTTTGTATTGACAGAGAACCGATCTACTTCTTCTGACTTTTGCTTCTGAAAGTGAAAACATGGATGAAAGTGCTGCTTGATTTTTGGATTGTTCAGTATGCACAACGATTATTTTTATCGGTAAAAATATTAAGCATCAATATCCAATTGTTCCTCCTTGGGAACGGATGTATGATACATGTAACAAATAAATTTTAAATATTTTGAATTTATAAATTATTTGAATTGATTTTTTAGGAGGATGGTTATGAGCACACATTTTGACGTTATTGTTGTTGGAGCCGGGTCGATGGGAATGGCTGCAGGTTATTACTTATCGAAGCAAGGAATCAAAACATTATTAGTAGATTCATTTGATCCTCCACATACAAATGGAAGCCATCACGGTGATACACGCATTATCCGACATGCTTACGGTGAAGGAAGAGAGTATGTACCGTTTGCTCTAAGATCACAGGAGTTATGGGATGAACTAGAAAAAGAAACACATCATAAAATATTTACGAAAACGGGAGTGCTCGTATTTGGCCCTAAAGGTGAATCTGCTTTCGTTGCAGAAACGATGGAAGCTGCAAAGGAACATTCATTGACAGTAGACTTGCTTGAAGGCGATGAAATAAACAAGCGTTGGCCGGGCGTGCAGGTACCTGAAAATTATAATGCTATTTTTGAACCAAACTCAGGCGTATTATTTAGTGAAAATTGTATTCGTGCCTATCGCGAACTAGCTGAGGCGAATGGCGCTAAAGTTTTAACCTATACACCGGTTGAGGATTTTGAAATTTCACCGGACATCGTTAAAATCCAAACAGCCAGTGGATCCTACACAGCTGATAAGTTAATTGTCAGCATGGGTGCTTGGAATAGCAAACTTCTTTCTAAACTAAATATTCACATTCCGTTACAGCCGTACCGTCAAGTTGTAGGTTTCTTTGAAGCTGATGAAACAAAGTATAGCAATACACATGATTTCCCAGGATTCATGGTTGAAGTGCCAACAGGTATTTATTACGGATTCCCAAGCTTTAGCGGCTGCGGATTAAAGATAGGGTATCATACGTTTGGACAGAAAATTGATCCAGATACGATTAATCGTGAATTTGGAGCATATCCAGAAGACGAAGAAAATCTGCGTGCCTTTTTAGACAAGCATCTGCCGGGAGCTAATGGAGAATTAAAAAGAGGCGCCGTCTGCATGTACACGAAAACACCGGATGAACACTTCGTTATAGACGTACACCCAGAGCATTCTAACGTCGTGATTGCCGCTGGTTTCTCTGGACACGGATTTAAATTCTCAAGTGCGGTTGGTGAAACATTATGCCAGCTTGCTACAACGGGTAAAACGGAGCATGACATTTCGATCTTCTCGATTAATCGTCCTGCTTTAAAAGGGTCGCTGCAAAAAACAACTTAAGTTCAGGCTGTTGGCAAACAAGTTATCTAGTTTTCTCTATATAAGAGAATCATATATGTCAAAAAACAAACTCTAATTTGAAATGTGGGAAGGGAAAGGTGAATAGTATGGTACAACAAATCACGGATCTTGAAAGAACAAAAATCTTAAAAAACGGAGAGAAAGTAAAGCCCACTTTTTCAAAGGAGGAAATGACACGCCGCAATAGCCGCTTACGCGAGTATATGGCTGAAAATGGAATTGATGCGGTCTTGTTTACTTCCTATCACAATATTAATTATTACAGCGATTTTTTATACACGTCTTTCAACCGTACGTATGGGTTGATCGTTACTCAGGACAAACATGTGACAGTCAGCGCCAATATTGATGCGGGCATGCCATGGAGACGCAGCTTTGATGAAAACATTGTCTACACAGACTGGAAAAGAGACAACTTCTTCTATGCAGTCAAAAAGGTACTGACAGAATCAGGATTTGTTCGCGGACGACTAGGAGTGGAAGAGGACAATATGACTCTCAGCCTGCGGCGCCAAGTGCAGGACGCACTGCCAACAGCGGAACTTGTCGATGTTTCTCAGGCGGTTATGTCTCACCGTATGTTTAAGTCGGCAGAGGAAATTGAAGTGATTAAAAATGGGGCTCGCATTGCAGATATTGGAGGAGCGGCTATTGTGGAAGCGATCCGCGAAGGTGTGCCGGAATATGAAGTAGCTTTGCATGGAACAGAAGCGATGGTGCGTGAAATTGCCCGTACGTACCCTCATGCAGAACTTAGGGATACGTGGGTCTGGTTTCAATCCGGCATTAATACAGACGGAGCGCATAACTGGGCTACTTCCCGTAAACTGCAGCGCGGAGATATCCTAAGTCTGAACTGCTTCCCGATGATTGCTGGTTACTATACAGCTCTTGAGCGCACACTGTTCTTGGAAGATGTTTCTGAGCGTCATCTTGAACTCTGGGAGGTCAACTGTAAAGTACACAGACGCGGCCTTGAACTGATTAAGCCAGGTGCCAGATGTATGGATATTGCGGCTGAATTGAACGAGATCTACCGCGAGCATAATCTTTTAGCGAACCGTACGTTCGGCTATGGACATTCTTTTGGTGTGCTCAGCCATTACTACGGGCGGGAAGCTGGACTGGAACTTCGTGAGGATATCGAAACGGTACTAGAGCCAGGCATGGTTGTATCTATGGAGCCGATGATTATGATTCCAGAGGGAGAGCCGGGTGCAGGCGGTTACCGTGAGCATGACATTCTTGTGATTACTGAGAATGGGGTAGAGAATATTACTAAATTCCCATTCGGACCGGAGCATAACATTATTAAAAAGTAAGGTAAATCAACGTGTCAGACCTCACATCAACAATATACTCTACTGTAGAAGGAGTCCAATATACACAGTGTATTGGGGTGAGGTCAGACCTTTATGGGAATAGGTCTATCTATCAACTATTAAGAGGTGGAAAAATTGAGCCAAAAAACAATGAAACAAAGTGAAGTGGAACTTTTATGCAAAAAGCCAGGCATTCAATTAATTAAGGCAGGCACTTATACATTAAATGAAGTAGGAGAATTACGGGGCACGCCTGAACTAAAAGGACAAATTCTTGATTTGCCTCTTACAGATAAAAAAGATGTCTTAACATTAGGTTATTTTGCCCTGCAGCCTTCAGTAGATTATTCAGTAGAGTTTGATTTTGTTGAGGTTAAAATCGTGACAAAAGGAAAAATGATCGTGCGTGATGTAGAAGGAAACAAATATGTAGGCGAAGCAGGGGATGTTTTAATTTTTTCTCCGAAGACGACGGTTATTTTTGATGGAGAGAGTGACGGAGAAGCTGTTTACTTCAAAAATGTTGAGCCAAATCCTTCTTATTTGTAAAGTAGATCTTTTAGTGAGGTCAGAGAACAAGAAAATACGAAAATAAAAGTGAGCATTCAATGTGTACCGAAAGATCCTTACACAATTTTTCTGGCAGAGTATGGAAGTATATGCAAAAAGATTGACAGTTATATTCGTGTTAACTATTCTGAATATAATGAAAATTTAATAAAGTGCGGATGATTGTTGTAGGAGAGTGTGAAGTACATGCCACCGAAGGAGCAAGTTCCAAAAAGACCCTTGGAACCAATCTCTCAGGTAGATGAACTGCAACGGGACGCCACTCTGGAGAGAGCGTTGCTAAAACGCCACCAAAGGGGAAGACTCCATCGTAAATGGAGTTAAGCTCTCAGGTAAAAGGACAGAGAAGGGTAGAGAACATGAGATTACCCTTTTCTGTCCTTTTTGTGTACCCAAAAAAGCAGAAAAGGGAAGTCTAGACGACATTTCGAGGAGGAGTAAGAATGAGTTTGCAAAAAAATGATACAACGATTTTTGGAGCCATTGAGAAGGAAAAGCAGCGCCAGTATCACACATTAGAGTTGATCGCATCTGAAAACTTTGTCAGTGAGGACGTGTTAGAAGCAATGGGAAGCGTCATGACGAATAAATACGCAGAAGGCTACCCAGGGAAGCGTTATTATGGCGGCTGTGAGTATGTAGATGTTGCAGAACAGGCGGCGATCGATCGTGTAACAGAGCTGTTCGGAGCAAAGTACGCAAACGTCCAGCCTCATTCAGGTGCTCAGGCGAATCTCGCTGTTTTTTATGCTTTGTTGCAGCCAGGGGATAAAATTATGGGAATGAATTTATCACATGGCGGGCATTTAACTCATGGAAGTCCCGTCAGCATTTCTGGAAAGTGGTTTGACGTTGTCTCTTACGGAGTGAGAGAAGACAATCAGTTGATTGATTATGACGAGCTTGAGGAGATCGCCAAAAAAGAAAAACCAAAACTGATGATTGCAGGTACGAGTGCTTATCCAAGAACGATTGATTTTGCCCGTTTTAAAGAAATTGCTGATCAAGTGGGCGCGAAGTTAATGGTAGATATGGCGCATATTGCCGGGCTGGTAGCGGCTGGTCTTCATCCATCGCCTATCCCTTATGCAGATGTGGTGACGAGTACAACACATAAAACGTTAAGAGGACCACGCGGCGGCATTATTTTAACCAATCATGAAGAGATCATCAAAGCGATGAATAAATCTGTATTCCCAGGCATTCAAGGCGGCCCATTAATGCACATTATTGCGGCCAAGGCAGTGGCTTTCAAAGAGGCATTGCAGCCAGGGTTTAAACAATACGCCAAACAAGTGATTGAAAATGCTCAAACGCTTGGTGAGGCATTAAAGAAAGAGGGAGCCGAACTAGTCTCCGGCGGAACAGACAACCATATTGTGCTATTAGATGTACGTCCGTGGGGTCTGACAGGAAAAGAAGCGGAGAAGATACTTGAAGAATCCGGAATTACAGTCAATAAAAATACGATTCCATATGATCCGGAGAGTCCGTTTGTGACGAGCGGCATCCGTATGGGAACAGCCGCATTGACTACACGCGGAATGAAACAGGAAGAGATGGTACAAATTGCGAAAGTGATCGCAGCTGTTTTGGGGAGTAAGGGTGATCGGACCGTTTTAGAAGAGGCGAAGGAAATCACAAGAGCCATTTGTGAATCGTATCCATTGTTTCAACAACCAATCAATGTGTAAGAAAGGAGCACTTTCATGGAATTTCAAAGCTGCTTTGACATTATTGGACCAATCATGGTAGGGCCCTCTAGTTCTCACACAGCTGGTGTGGTATCTATTGGAAGATTTGTTTACGAGCTTTTAGAGGGATGCCCGGAGGAAGTGCACATTCTTTTTTACGATTCCTTCGCAGAAACATATCAGGGGCATGGGACAGATAAAGCATTGCTCGGCGGACTGCTTGGAATGGATACAGATGATCCGCACATTAGATATTCGATTGAACTAGCACATGAACGCGGGATGAACTGTACCTTCCAATTAGAAGAACATTGTCTCTATTTTGATCATCCGAATACAACGATTGTAACGGCTCGACGCGGCGCAGCGGTTGTCCGAGTTGGCGGAGCTTCTCTCGGGGGAGGCCTCTCTAAATTATTTATGATTGACGATGAAATGGTCGATATACGTTTGAGCACAAGCGATGACTTTTCAATCATTGTTGAAAAGTACCGTAAAAAGAAAAGGAAAGTACTTGTGAGGGGCGTATGATGGAAATTCAGTCAATGAAAGAACTCATTGAAGTGTGTGAACGGGAACAGAAAACGATTGGCGAAATCATGCTGATAATGGAAGAGGAAAAGTCGGGAAGAGATCAAGAAACGATTCTTCGCATGATGGAAGAACGGTTAATCAAAATGAAGGAAGCAGTAGACAGCGGCACGAAAGATGCTTCTGCTGCTCCGAGTGGTATTTCTGGCGGCGATGCGGTGAAGATGGGGGATTATGTACGTTCAGGAAAAGCACTGACCGGTCATTATATAAGCGATGCGATGACATTCTCCATGGCTACTTCTGAAAGCAATGCACGCATGGGAGTGATTGTAGCAACTCCGACGGCTGGTGCAGCAGGCATTTTGCCCGGCGTATTGTTCTCTCTTCATAAAAATGATGGCACGCCCTATCACCAGTTAGTAATGGGACTATTTACAGCGAGTATGCTTGGTTATGTCATTGCTAACCGTTCATTTATTTCAGGAGCTGCCGGGGGATGTCAGGCAGAGGTTGGTTCTGCCACTGCCATGGCCGCCGGAACAATTGCTGAATTAAAAGGAGGAACACCGCAGCAAGCGATTCATGCCACAGCGATCGCTTTAAAATCGCTTTTAGGATTAGTGTGTGATCCTGTTGCAGGACTTGTTGAAGTTCCTTGTATTAAACGAAATGTGATTGGCACGTCGATTGCTTTTGCAGCTGCGGATTTAGCGCTTGCCGGTATTGAAAGCCGCATTCCGTGTGATGAAGTCATCGGAGCGATGTACAAAGTGGGCAAGGAGATGCCAAGAACTTTGAGAGAAACCGCACTTGGCGGCCTGGCAATGACTGAAACTGGCCAAAAAGTAAAAGAAGAATTATTTTGCCGAAAATCTTAATCGGGGGTGTATAAATGAGTACAAAAACGGTATTGAAGCGAACACCACTTTTCGATGTATATAAAAAATATGGCGCAAAGGTCATTGATTTTGGCGGCTGGGAGCTGCCGGTGCAGTTTTCAAGCATTTTGGAAGAACATGAAGCGGTGCGAAAGGCAGCCGGACTTTTTGATGTTTCTCACATGGGAGAAGTGCTCGTGGAAGGAAAAGATGCCGAGAGTTATCTCAATCATCTTGTGACG
This sequence comes from Bacillus lumedeiriae, assembly GCF_044891285.1. NCBI lineage: Bacteria > Bacillati > Bacillota > Bacilli > Caryophanales > Bacillaceae > Bacillus > Bacillus lumedeiriae. The sequence goes on along the minus strand of NZ_JAUIYO010000013.1, from coordinate 42,918 downwards.
AATGATGTGACGAAGATTGGACTGAATCAAGCACAGTATACAGCGATGTGTTATCCCGGTGGCGGAACGGTTGATGATTTATTAGTGTACAAGTTAGCGGATGAAACATATTTACTCGTCATCAACGCTGCTAACATTGAAAAAGATGTGGAGTGGATGAAGCAGCATGTAAAAGGCAGCGTAACGATCGAAAATAGATCGAGTGATATCGCACAGGTGGCGATCCAAGGCCCGAAAGCGGAGAGTATTTTACAAAAGCTCACAGACACCGATTTATCAGACATTCGCTTTTTTCACTTTGCGCAGCATGTGAATGTAGATGGTATTACAGAAGTGCTCGTTTCTCGTACGGGTTATACCGGAGAGGACGGTTTTGAACTTTATTTGGCAGCACATCAAGCGAAAGAACTGTGGGAGAAACTGCTGGAAGCAGGAAGAGAAGACGGGTTAAAACCATGCGGACTTGGTGCGCGGGATACCCTTCGCTTTGAAGCACGTCTAGTGTTATATGGGCAAGAGCTTACAAATGAAATTAGCCCGCTTGAAGCAGGAATCGGTTTTGCTGTTAAAACGAATAAAGAAAGTGATTTTATCGGTAAAGCTGCTCTTACAGTCCAAAAAGAAGAAGGACTGCAGCGGAAATTGGCAGGAATTGAAGTGATAGGACGAGGGATTCCTCGTCATGGATACAAAGTATTTTCTGGAGACGAAGAAATTGGCTTTATTACTTCTGGAACACGTTCACCGTCATTGCAGAAAAACTTAGGATTGGCATTGATATCGGCAGAATATGCTGAGCCAGGGACGGAGCTGCAAGTTGAAATCCGTAATAAAAAGATTGATGCTGTTGTTGTTAAAGCACCGTTTTATAAAAGAGGCTGAAAATATGTGAGCGAAAGGGATGAATAGGATGACAACGACTTATCGATATCTTCCAGATACAAAACAAGATCAAGAGGAAATGCTGGATTTTTTAAATATTTCTTCAGTAGATGAATTATTTGAAGATATACCGCCTGACATTCGTTTAGATAGTGCGCTGAATATCCCGGATGCTGTTCCTGAATCCCTTCTTGTGAAAAAGATGCACCAGCTTGCTTCAAAAAATAAAGATGCGAATCAATACCCAACTTTTTTGGGGGCAGGCACGTACGATCATTACATTCCAAGTGTCGTGAATCATATGATTTCCCGTTCTGAATTTTATACAGCTTATACACCGTACCAGCCGGAAATAAGCCAAGGGGAGTTACAAGCCATTTTTGAATTTCAAACGATGGTTTGTGAGCTGACGGGCATGGATGTAGCTAACTCTTCTATGTATGACGGCTTCACCGCTCTCGCAGAAGCGGCATCACTTGCCGCTGCCTCTACGCGCCGTTCGAAGGTGCTTGTATCGAAGGGGGTTCATCCTGAATCACGTGCCATCTTACATACAGTGGCTGCTGGTCCGGGATACGCCGTGGAAGAAGTGGATCTTACGGCTGACTGTACGGATTTAGAAAAGCTGCAAGAACAAATAGATAAAGAGACGGCTGCTGTTATTGTTCAATACCCGAACTTCTTCGGCTCGATTGAAGATTTAGCAGAGATAAAGAAAATCGCTGATACAAAAGGAGCTCTTTTTATTGTTAGTGCCAATCCCCTTTCACTTGCCCTCCTGCAGGCGCCAGGTAAACTTGGGGCAGATATTGTGATTGGAGATATGCAGTCGTTAGGCATCCCAATGGCTTTTGGCGGTCCACACTGTGGTTACTTCGCGGTGAGTAAAAAGTTTATGCGTAAAGTGCCGGGCCGCATTGTCGGACAAACGATCGATGAGCAGGGGAAACGGGGATTTGTGTTGACACTGCAAGCCCGTGAGCAGCATATTCGACGGGATAAAGCCTTATCCAATATTTGCTCTAACCAGGCATTGAATGCTCTTGCTTCAGCGATTTGTATGTCAGCTCTTGGAAAGCAGGGCATTCGTCATATGGCACAGCTCAATGTAGAAAAGGCTGATTACATGGCTAAACGTCTACAAGAAAAAGGATTTATTATTATCAATCAAGCACCTTTCTTCAATGAATTTGTTGTGGAGCTTCCTTGTTCAGTGAAGGAAGTGAATGACAAGCTTCTTGCAGAGGGAATCATTGGCGGATTTGATTTAGGAAGTGATTATGGCTGTGACCATCACATGCTCATTGCCGTAACAGAACAACGGACGAAAGAAGAAATCGATCAATTTATCGACGTATTGGAGGCGAGTGTACATGGTTGAATATAATGATCTCATCTTTGAAATTAGTCGTCCAGGACGCATCGGTTCAAGTCTTCCGGACAGTGATGTAAACAAAGTTGATCTCAATGATAAATTTCCGAAGCATTTGATTCGAGATACTCCAGCAGAGCTTCCCGAAGTATCAGAGCTTCAGCTCGTACGCCACTATACAGCGCTTTCTAATAAAAACCATGGCATCGATAATGGCTTCTATCCGCTTGGTTCCTGTACGATGAAATACAATCCGAAAGTGAATGAAGATGTAGCGCGCTTTGAAGGTTTCAGCCGCATTCACCCCTATCAGCCAGCTGAAACGGTGCAGGGAGCACTAGAGCTTTTATATAAACTGCAGGAAGAGTTAGCTGAAATCACAGGCATGGATGCTGTGACTCTGCAGCCTTCAGCGGGAGCACAAGGGGAATGGACAGGATTGATGATGGTGAAAGCCTATCTTGAACAAAAAGGGGAAACGAGATCGAAGGTGCTTGTTCCTGACTCCGCGCACGGTACAAATCCCGCAAGTGCCACGGTCGCAGGATTTAAAACAGTAACCATTCCATCAAATGAAAATGGATTAGTGGATTTAGAAGAGTTAAAGAAGCATGTAGATCATGATACAGCGGCGCTTATGCTGACCAATCCCAATACGCTTGGGTTGTTTGAAAAAGAAATTGTGGAAATTGCGAAAGTCGTTCATGAGGCCGGAGGGTTATTGTATTATGACGGTGCCAATGCGAATGCGATTTTAGGGAAAACCACTCCGGGCAAAATGGGCTTTGATATCGTTCATTTAAATCTTCATAAAACATTTACAACCCCTCATGGGGGCGGCGGCCCTGGAGCAGGTCCAGTCGGTGTGAAAAAGAAACTCATTCCATACTTGCCTGTGCCCCGCGTGGAGAAAAGTGGAAAGAACTATGTATTAAATTCTGATCACCCGCTATCTATCGGCCGTGTAAAAGGATACTATGGCAACTTCGGCATTCTCGTGCGCGCATACACGTATATTCGTACAATGGGTCCTGAAGGGCTGCGGCAAGTATCTGAAAGTGCGGTTCTTCATGCGAATTATCTTCGCAAAAAACTGGAGCCATACTTCGAAGCGCCATATTCACAAGTTTGTAAGCATGAATTTGTTTTATCAGGTTCAAGGCAGAAAAAACTCGGTGTAAGAACGCTTGATATGGCGAAAAGGCTGCTGGATTTCGGCTATCATCCACCGACGATCTACTTCCCGTTAAATGTAGAAGAGTGCTTGATGATTGAGCCGACAGAAACAGAGTCGAAAGAAACATTGGACGCTTTTGCTGACGTTATGATTGAAATTGCGAAAGAAGCAGAAGTGAATCCAGAGGTTGTATTGGAGGCGCCGCATACAACCGTAATCGGCCGCTTAGACGAAGTCCAAGCAGCTAGACAGCCTATATTACGCTATACAAAAGAGGAAGCGGCAGAAAAAGAGGCGATAAAACTATAAATCAACTTTCGGTTATGTTAACGATTATAATTGAGATTGCCCTTTGTTGATTGGAACGGAAATCAACAGGAGGAGTTTAATAAAGCTAAACTTTAAAATGACCAAGGAACCACTGAGGATGAAAGGCGGGAAAATGTCATGTTTTTCCGCCTTTCTTCTTGGTGGTTTCAAACATATAAGAGCAGAAAGGAAGAAGAGAAATGGAGATCACCCTAACAGCAGCAGCGTTGAATCAACTAAAATCCATGACATTCAAAGAAGAACAGTTTCCTAGAATCGACGCGGATATAGCTGGTGGATGCGGCATATCTATGAAGTTTGCGTTTGTTTTTGACGAACCGCGCCGGAACGATTTAGTCATTGAATATGATGGCATTCTCATTCGAATCGATCGATTCACCAAACGTTACTTAGATATAGAAACGAAAATTGATTATATAGATGGACTGGGATTTCTTGTTGGGGAAAATTTTGTTTCAAGCGACTGTGCGGTGGAAATAGAATTATAGTATGGGGAGGATAAGGAGTATACAAGGTAAAAAGACTCTCGATATATTGTTTAAATAATTGGCTATATTAATGACTATTGTTGACTGGAGCGAAAGGCACGAAACTCCTGCGGGAAAAGCGTGTCCACGGGAGACCCCGCAGGCGCGATAGCGACGAGGAGGCTCCCGGACCGCCCGCGGAAAGCGAGTGCCTGCAGCGGAAGTCAACAGTAACAAAGACGAACAATCAAAAGATCAAACGGCCGTCAAGCGACCATAAAAGCTTGGCGGCCGTTTATGGTAGATTCTCTGCAAAACGAGGGATGATCGCTTCTCTTAGAAATGAAATGAATGAATGGACAACAGCGGACGTTTCATTCTTGTTCCATGCCGCCCCGACTTTACACATAGTAAAGCTTTTTTTGAGCTGCAAATAGACAATTTCATCGTTTTTTACAAATTGAATGGAAGCAGGCAGTAAGGCGATGCCTATTCCAGAAGCAACAAAAGACAAAGCTGTATGAAGCTCCTGTGCTTCTTGCGTTTTCTTAGGACTGAAGCCAGCGTGCTGACAAAGGCTAATAATAGCATCATAATAACTTTGTCCTGCTTTTCTAGGAGTCATGATGAAATGTTCGTTCGCTAGGCGTGATACATCAATCGGCTCTTTTTCTGCGGCTAAGGGATGTGTTTTTGGCAAGGCAACAATAAATGGTTCCTCGCGTACCATTTCCACATGTAAGGACGGACTTTCGACAGGCAGAATTAATAAACCAACATGAATGCTGTTGTCATGAAGAGCTTCCAATTGTTCTGTTGTGGACAATTGCCGCAAGATAATATTTACATTTGGGTATTTTTCCTGATAACTGCGCAATAACAACGGGAGAAGTTCAAAAGCAATAGAACCTGTAGAGGCTAGAATTAATTGGCCAGCTTCTCCTCGATCGATACTTTTTGCTTCTTCACATGCCAGGTGTACACGATTTAAAACTTCATAGGCCCTCTTTAGAAAAACCTCACCTGCTTTTGTTAACTCGACTCGCTGCTTTGTACGGGAAAACAAAAGTACATTTAATTCAGCTTCTAATTGTTTAATTTGTTGGCTTAGAGGCGGCTGCGCCATTTGCAGACGCTGGGCAGCTCTGCCAAAGTGAAGTTCTTCCGCCACAGCGATGAAATATTTTAAATGCCTTAACTCCATATATACACCTCTTAATATTTATAAAGTATTAACTAGTCAACAAACATGTATTAGAAAAAACTGGCTGAAGATTGTATGATTAGTTTAACAAAAATTCGAAAGGGTGTGAATATTCTGTACAATTTAGTGTTTTCGATCGTCTATCCGTATGATTGAAGCTTAAAAATAAATCATACAGAGGGACAAACTCAAAAATGAGCTTTCATGTTTTCAATTGAAAAAGCAAATAGCTTTTTCAGTTTTATACACATCTTTTAAGCCCCAATGATGATCCATATTCAATTGCACAAGCTGACTACGCATAATGGCAAGAAAAAACTAAATTAGGAGTGTTGAGAATGGAAACATTGTTGTCTAATGGAGTGCGTCAAGAAGTGAGTAAGTATATGCAAGAGAATCGTGAGGAATTGATCAAAGGACTACAAAAATTAATCCAAATTCCTAGTGAAACAGGATATGAGGGGCCTGTTCAGGAACATATTAAACAAATCATGTTAGGATTGGGGCTTGAAGTAGACACATTCGTAGCCAATGCAGAAGAGGTTAGACAGCATCCTGAATATACAGAGTCAGAAGTAGAGCGCCGGGTAGGATTTGAAGGCCGCCCAAATGTAGTCGGCAAGTGGGCGGGATCCGATCAAGAGAAGTCGCTGCTATTGTTTACCCATGTGGACACAGTTCCAGTAGGCGACTTGGTGCACTGGAATTATCATCCACATGATGGACTCATTGAAAATGGATTGATGTATGGAAGAGGAACAGCTGATAATAAAGGCGGATTCGGATCTATTCTTGCTGCATTGCAAGTCATTAAAGGAATGGGACTCAAACCAAAAGGGAACATTACTGCAATCTCTGTTGTTGATGAAGAAGTAGGAGGAGCCGGCGGTGCAGTGGCGATGACTCAATATCTTGAGAAACAAAACTTTAAGGCTGATGCTTGTATTTATCCCCATCCGCTCACAACTGGAGCTGGGCCTCAGATTGCTTGTGCGGGTGGATTGATTTTCAAAATCAGAGTGACAGGGGTAGCTGCTCACAATTTAAATGGTCAAGTGGGTATCAATGCAATCGGCAAAGCGATGAAAATATATGATGCTTTAATAGAGTTAGACAATAAGCGTATAGAGACTGTCAGTTACGCCCCATTTGAACGTTACTTTGCGGCTTCTGGCATGCAAGTTCGTTCAAGTAACTTAACTCCAGCCATGATTCAGGCCGGTGAATGGGCTTATAAAGTTCCAGCTGAGTGTGAGCTGACAGGAACAATCGGTTACCCGCCGAATGAAACACTAGAAGAAGTGAAAGCGCAAATTGAAGAAACGATTCGTCAAGTGGCTGTCCAAGATGAGTGGCTATCTAAAAATCCTCCAGAAATTACTTATGAGTGGCATACAAGTCCAGCTGAAATCAGTCCTGATCATCCATTTGTTCAAATGGTTAAGTCAAATATTGATGAAGTTGTAGGCAGAACAACAGAAATTTTTGGAATGCCGACATTTAGTGACATTCGCTTCCCGCTTATTTATATGAATATGCCTGCCATCATCTATGGCCCGAAAGGTGGAAACCTTCATGGAGCTGATGAATGGGTGAACGTGCAGGATTGGTTAGATTGTGTTGAAACGAATGTGTTAAATATATTAGAATGGAGCGGCTTTGAAGAAGACGCTCAGTAAAAGATAATAGTACAAAAAAGCGTACGTATATTAAAGGAATTTCACAGTAGATCCAGACTTCACTCCAAACAGTCAAACATAGGAACCGAGGGAGTGAAGTCGTTTTTTGTTTTTTATTATATTTTGTCATAGACAATTTAATCATGATTTCTTACAGTAAATGAATGAAGGATCGTTAGGCGAGGAGAAGGCAGTAAGTCATTTTTCGGTATATGAAGTGTTCATTTGAATTGTAAGCGCTTCACATTGGCGGGACATTCGTTATACAAAAGCAGGCGGTGTTAATGACTATTGTTGATTTTTCCCTTCGTTGATTGAAGCGGGAGGTGCGAGACTCCTGTGGGAAAAGCGGGCGCCTGAAGTGAAAATCAACAAGAGAGTTTAATAAACTCTAAAAGTAAAAGGGGTGATTCATCGCTATTAAGTTCTTAGCTTACAAAACATCAAAATGAAGTGTAGCTGCGACTATAATAGACTGAATATTCAGGTAACTAATTACATTATACGACAATATGGTGACTGAAGCAACCCAAACATCTACCGAATGGAGGAGAAGTATGGCGAATATTGGCCCCAGAATTGAAAGGATTCCCGACAATAAATATAATAGGAAGCTATTGGTTATAAGTGGTTTTGGAAATACGTTTGATTCCATGGATATTGCCATGGTTGCGTTCGTATTGCCATCTGTTATTGGTCTATGGAGTTTATCATCTGAACAAGCGGGATTATTAGGAAGTTCGGTTCTGATTGGTTATTTCTTTGGCGCTCTTCTTTCTGGATATTTAGGAGATAAAATTGGTCGAAAAAAAGTCATCATGTATACGCTCGTTATTTATTGTCTAGCCACTTTAGCCAGTGCATTTGCTAGTCAATGGGAACACTTCTTTTGGCTGCGTGTCATCGCTGGATTTGGTACAGGCGGTGAAAGTGCGATCTTAGCCCCTTACTTGGCTGAATTAATTGCGAGTAAATATCGTGGGAAATATATTGGGGCATTGACAGGGTTCCATTCCTTTGGTTATGTAGCAGCTGCCATTATTGCGTACTTTGTCATTCCGATGTCGGATAATGGATGGCGTATTGCGATCTTTATCACAGCCTTGCCGATCTTTTTAGTCATTTATTGGAGAAGAGTACTGCCGGAATCACCAAGATGGCTTGAATCAACAGGCAGATTGCAAGAGGCTGAACAAGAAATGAAAAAAATGGAGGACCAGGTTGAACAAGCTTTAGGAGAAAAGCTGCCATCACCTGCTGAAACAGCGGCGGTTCCCATGGCTCAGCAAAAAGGAAACTTTTTTGCTTTATGGAAAAGGGCTTTTGTAAAGAGAACAATGATGTTATGGGTGCTTTGGTTCTCCGTTATCTTTTCTTATTACGGATTTTTCACATGGCTGCCAACATTGCTTTACAATGAAGGATTTGAAATTTCAAAGTCATTTGGATTTTCGATTCTCATCTATCTTGCACAGATCCCTGGATATTTCTCCGCAGCATTTTTAAATGACATGATTGGCAGAAAGAAAGTAATTGTTACTTATTTAGGACTTGCTGCTGTTTCAGCTTTCTTTTTAAGTCAAGCCGATGCCTCAACCTCGATTCTGATAGCTGGATTTTTTACATCGCTGTTTATGGTAGGGGCAATGGCTGGGATGTATACGTACACACCTGAACAATATCCTACAATTATCCGTTCTACAGGGACTGGATCCGCTTCAGCTTTTGGAAGAATTGGAGGATTGTTAGCGCCTATTTACATTGGATTTATGTATCCGATTTTCGGATTTATCGGTGTGTTCCTTATGACAACAGGAGTATTGTTCGTAGGAATGATTTCAACGTTAATTTTAGGTGACGAGACGAGAGCCAAGCCGTTGGATGAAGAAGGGGATACTGCTATGAATGACGGAGCCAGTTCCACTGAAAACTCTTCTAGAAAGATTAATTAAGCTTTGAAAGGCTGTCCCAAAACAAAAGGGACAGCCTTACTTGTAGTTATAAAGGATGAGGAAGAATAATATCGTCTTTATCTTCGCCTGCTGCTACTTCATGACTTTGATTAGCAAGCGATTCAAGATCTAACGCTGCCTGGATCCAGAACTGGCATCTGGAAGAGGAGAGGCTATCTTGTAAATACTGCTCAATCCGGTCAATTCGATATCTTAACGTATTTCGGTGAATATGCAGAGTTTTGGCAACTGATTCGCGATTATAATTATGTAGCGCGAGACATTTTAACGTTTCATAGAGTACTGAACCTCGTTCGGAAAGAAGTTCTTCCGGTAATATTAGTTTTCGAAAATCCTGCGCTTTAGGTGCACTCATTCCTCCATAAAGCAGCAGATTTCTTCGCGATTCATCTGCAAAATACACTCCCCCTTCAGGATGTAAGAACTGCACGAGCGGGGTTAACGTGTTTGCCTCGTGATAACTTTCAGCTAAAGAAAGCAAGTCTGGCTTCTTTTCACCAAATACAAAAACGGGCACAACCTGTTTATAAATATTTTGTACATGATGGGCGAGATCTTTTAAATGCTTTTTCATTTCTGAATACTCAAGATTAGAGGAAATTAGTAAAGTCAGTTTTCCATCATATGCCTCACAGAAGCCATTGATCTCTTCTCTTTGATCAATCCACCTCGTGCATTCATCACTTAAAAAATCCATCTCTAATGATAAGCTGAGGGGTATTTCTTTTTTGCCTGGAAGAACAAATCCGGCGATCCAATTTTCATTTTGGATCAATTTGAGTTTCTGCATTCGATCTTCCATGACAATCGAAGCTGTTTTTGGGTTTTCAAGTAGCAGCTCCATTAATTCGGCTCTTAATTGTTTGTGAGCAATGCCTATTTGCTGCTGATTTAAGTAAATATCTAAAAGAATCATAGCTGCATATTCAAGGGCGAAGGTGCGGACTTCTTCAAATGGCCGGTGAAAATGGATCAGCCAAAGCGTTCCCCAGTGTTTCTCTCCGCTTTGAAGTGGAACAGCAATGGAGTAGGGAGGAGTTGTCGTCGATACATAGACCGTCTGCCCATCTGATGGGGCCGGTTCATTTTCAAGTTGAGTATTGTCGGATCTTGTATTGTCTGGCAGGTGAGCAAGCTCATTTATGATGTGTGAAAGATCCTTACGTTTTGCTTCGGTTGGAATGGATTTATCCAACACTTTGTTTGTGGAATCAGTAATGACAGCAGTACATCTAAAGTGCTTGGACAGGATACGACAAATATCTATACTGCTGTTTACAGTGCGTAATTCTTCGGTTATGTTTGAAGGAAGCTGTGCGGTTAATTCTTTTTTTCTAAACTCTCGCTTCATGATTTCTTGATGGATCGCGTGGGTGATTTTGACGAATTGTAGGTGAAAGGGTACTTCTAAGATAGGAATCGCGTACTTTTGGCCGAATTCTAACACAGCTGGCGGGCATTCTTTGAGATAACGGCCAGTTGCAAATATAATACCTGAAATTTGGTGCCGCAAAAAACCTTTAAGGAGACGGTCTTCTAATGAATGATCTTGGGGCCATACTTGTCCGCATGTTAAAAGCAGTTCCCCGCCCTCAAGAAAGTGCCTCATATCGTCATGATCAATCACATGTGCCCAACGTATTTTGCGGGATAGACCTCTTTTTCCAGCATGAACTTTTACCCCGGTCAATTCCGAAAGGTGAATCGCTTCTCCTACTGTAATCATTGACTCTCCTCCTTTGTGCAGATAATACAAAAAATTCAGAAAAATTTATTCGGTTTTAAGCACAATATCCAATTGTAACGAGATTTACTAGGGTGATATCATTCCTATTATAAGTTAGCGCTTACATGAAATCTATACAAAATATTGCCAGCCTTCATTATGTTTCATCAACAGCCCTGTCATTCTGCTATTGTATGATGAAGAGGCGATCATCCAGATGAAGCTGACCAAGCGAAATGGAGCAGCCGGTGTGAAGGTAAACTCATTAGGGAACGATGAAAAAACGCTAATAGGAAACAGAGCTGCAGAAACGGAGGTTGATAAAATGACTGGTTTTCTTATATAGCCGTTACATGCTGACTTGTTCCGGCAGTTGTTTACAATTAGTCTGAGAAAGTGCGAGACTGAACAACCATAGAAGGCTGCCCCACCCTCTTCTTTTTCCGGCCTATTGTTAGTAATCCAGCCTTTGGAAGCCAAATGTAAAGATTTTTTTGATTATAATTATCTGAATATTATTAATGTTCTAAAAATCATTGGCCCATTCCGAAAGACATGGAGGTAAAAAAATTAATGTCCATACAACAACAGGTAGAAAAGGCGATAGTAAGTGAAGAAGCTCAGTCCTCTGGTGTAAAACAAGCTGTTTTTGGGGCGGCTATTGGAAATTTAATCGAATGGTTTGATTATGCTTCATACGGGTATCTAGCTACGATTATAGCCGTTGTTTTCTTCGCCCCAGGTAACGAAAAGGCGGCATTGCTTGGAACATTTGGGGTATTTGCCGTTTCTTTTATCGCAAGACCTATAGGAGGGGTAGTCTGGGGTCATTTAGGGGACAGGCTTGGGCGAAAGCGCATCTTGACTCTCACCATTATCTTAATGTCGTTTGCGACGTTTTCTATCGGGCTGATACCGGGATATGCCACAATAGGTATTGCAGCACCCCTGTTACTCCTGTTATGCCGGATCGTCCAAGGTTTTTCCGCGTCTGGTGAGTATGCAGGAGCTTCCTTATTTATTGCCGAATATGCACCAGATTCACGCAGGGGGCTGCTTGTCAGCATGGTGCCGGCCAGTACTGCTGCCGGGCTATTGCTTGGAGCTTTAACTGCCATTCTCCTTGAATACAATTTAACACAAGAGGCCTTGCATAGCTGGGGCTGGCGCATTCCTTTCCTTATATCCGGTCCTTTGGGGTTAATTGCTCTCTATATACGTATGAAACTGGAGGATACTCCTGTTTTTAATGAGATGGACCATACAGAAACGCAAGCTCCGATCCTCGAGAGCATCAGACAAAATTGGAACAAAGTATTTATTGCGTTCGGAGTCATCTGTTTAAATGCTGTTGGCTTCTACATCATTCTCAGCTATATGCCAACGTACCTCGTGAAAGAGCTGGGTTTCAACAGTTTAACATCCATTCTTACGACGATTGTCTCTTTGACTACTTATGTGATTCTTCTTCCATTCGTAGGCACACTGGCTGATCGGGTCGGCCGGAAGCCAGTGCTTATCGGGGCTAGTATCCTGTTTATATTGTTTACTTATCCATCATTCTTGCTGCTTTCCCAAGGCGGGATCTATGCGGTGATGGCACAGATTTTACTCGGAGCCATACTAGCAGGAAATGATGGGGTGTTAGCTACTTTCCTATCGGAGATGTTTCCGACCTCGGTGCGGTACACTTGTTTTGGATTGTCCTTCAACATGGGGAATGCCATCTTTGGCGGGACGGCGCCATTCGTAGCCACGTTCCTTATTCTTCAGACAGATAACACATTCGCACCTGCCTTTTATTTGATGGCAGCCGCGTTAGTCGCATTTTTAGCACTGCTGCGAACGAAAGAGACAGCGAATAAGTCTCTTCATCATGAATAATAGATTGGCGATGATTTAGCTTGCAGACAAAGTCTTCTTTTGAAGACCCCGTCCGCGGGCTTTTTTTTGTATAATAAGAAAAACAACATCGCGTGCCGAGTGTACGATTGATGTCAGTGAAGAGGCGGGTATGTATGAATAAATATTTACTAGCGAATATGACTTGGCAAGAATATCAATCAAAAATAAAAAGCAGCCTATTAATTTTGCCTGTTGGTTCAACGGAACAGCACGGCCCGCACCTGCCGCTGGGGGTCGATGCCATGCTGGCCGAAAAGATCAGTTTAGCGATAGCCGAAAAAGTACCGGCTGTCGTAGCACCGACGATCTCTTATGGCTATAAATCATTTCCTGCAAGCGGCGGCGGCCCGTTGTTTCCTGGAACAGTTGATTTAAAAGGATCTACAGTGATTTCCTTAGTGTATGATGTGTTGGAGGAGTTTTTAGATGACGGATGGGAAAGAATATTAATCGTAAGCGGTCACTATGAGAATGAAGCGTTTATTGCTGAGGCGGCTGACCTTTTAATGAGAAAACAAAGAGAGAGTATCCCTAAAATCTTGCTTTCTAACTGGTGGGATAACGTATCAGAAGAAGTCATAGCTGAAGTATTTGATGAGGTGCCGTTCCCGGGGTGGGCTTTAGAACATGCGGCTATTACGGAAACATCAATGATGATGTATTTTGCGCCAGAACTTGTACATGAAGAATTGATTATAGATGAAGGGATAGAGCATCCGCCTTCCTATCAGAGCTTTCCACCGTCAGCTTCAATGATTTCGCCATCAGGCTGTCTTCACACTGCACGATCTAGTTCAGTTGAAAAAGGACGAATGATTGTTGAAAATGTGACGAATAACATGGTTTCTTTTTTGGAGAAGGAATTTTTCTTAAAAGTGAAAACAACTGATTAACGAAAAATCTTATGTAGATAGCAAGAGGTTGACTCAAAATGAAAGCGTCAGGTTCCCACAGCAACAATATATTGTATGATCTAAGAATGGGCACCCATTATATACAGTATATCGAAAGTGAGGTCAGACCTTTCTGAGTCCACCTCTTGTTTTTGGATGATGGCGCATGTAATTATCCTTTAGTTATGAGATGTGTACGAGCTTTATAAAAAGCTGGTCAAAAATTTTTTCGTGTTGGCTTGAATAGACAAATTGATCTATGTGTATATAAAAGAATCGTGATTGTTGGCTTTCAACCTGTACATAAAAAGCTTTTCACTGCTTTGGAGAGTAAAGCTTTATCACTCGATAGAATCCTTGATTTGTACGCCGATTTTTGATGCAGTTGTTTTCTTATAATTCTTCCCCCACTCATACATAATTTCGAGTACTGGGATTAAGCTTCTGCCTTGCTCAGTTAATGAGTATTCCACTTTGGGAGGAACGACGGGATACACTTCACGATGAACAATTAAATCTTCTTCTAGTTCTCTCAATTGGTTAACGAGCATTCTTTGAGTAATGCCAGGCATAAGAGCTTTAAGTTCGTTAAATCTTTTTGTTCCCTCTTTGCCAAGGTGCCATAAGATAAGCATTTTCCATTTACCGCCTATCACGGAAAGGGTCAATTCTTTTTCGCAATTAAACTCCTTTTCACAAAGATGGCCCATTTTCTTCAACTCCTTCTTGTGATAGTATACTTTTAGTCACTATATGATTAAAAAGTGCATACTTACAATTCAATATTATACAGGATATACTTGAATTAGTACAGGTGATAAAGACCATAGTAAAGAATAATAGGAGGGGATAGAATGAATAAGCTGACCGTACCACATGACGCTTTTTTGACAGAAAGCGCTGGTGACAAGTCAAGTCCGCTAAAGATGGAAGCTTTCACTTTCGTCTTATTTGGCGCAACGGGGGACTTAGCTAAGAGAAAAATCTTCCCTGCTTTATACAATCTATTTCTAGACGGAAAACTATCTAATGCATTCTCAATTGTCGGATTAGGCCGGCGTGAGTGGACAGATGATACATTTCAAAAACATGTAGAAGAATCAATTAACAGTTTTTCGAGACGTACAGCAGATGATGAGTCCAAAATGGAAGAATTTCTTCAGGCATTCTGCTACAGCGCTTTAGATGTAACTGATGAGAACGGATATAAAAAGTTACTTGAAAAAATCGAAGAGCGCGAAGAGGAACGAGCCATACCAGGAAATCGTTTGTTTTATTTATCGGTTGCTCCAGAGTTTATTGATGTCATTACAACAAATATCAATAAAAGCGGTGTAGGAGCCGGAAATGGCTGGAAACGCCTAATTATTGAAAAGCCATTTGGCCATGATTTAAAGTCTGCCCAAGAGTTAAACGAAAAATTAAGCAAAGCTTTTGAAGAGAATGAGATTTATCGTATTGACCATTATCTTGGAAAGCCGATGGTGCAAAATTTAGAGGCATTAAAAACAGCCAATCCGGTGATTGCGTCGCTATTCAACAATCAATATATTTCAAATGTCCAAATTACAGCAAGTGAAACCGTCGGTGTCGAAGAACGAGCCGGTTATTATGACCAGGCAGGAGCTATTCGTGATATGTTCCAAAACCACATGCTGCAAATGTTAATGATGACTTCTATGCAGCTGCCAGAGCAAATGAGTCCTGAACATATCCGAAATGAAAAAAGAAAAATCATGGAATCATTGCGTCCGCTGCAAAAAGAAGAGGTGGCTTCACATGTGATCCGCGGTCAATACGGTTCTGGGGAGATTGCGGGGACACAAGTGGAAGGCTATAAAGAAGAGCCTGGAATTGAGGAGTGCTCGACAAACGATACGTTCGTAGCTGCGCGTCTGTGGATTGATAATGATGCATGGGGCGGGGTGCCATTCTATATCCGTACAGGAAAACGAATGGAGAAGAAATCTACGCGAATTGTGATTGAATTTAAAGATAAATTAGAGCATACATCTAAGGCGGGACAGAAGGGTGCAGAACCTAATCTTTTAACAATTGAGATCGGTCCGCACGAAAGCGTGTCTTTACAATTAAATCTTAGAAATCCAGTCAATCATGGAAACATTGAACGTGCTTCATTAAGTTTTTCAGATCCGAACAAAGACGTGCCTGAAGCATACGAATCGTTAATTTATGATGCTTTGCGCGGCGATCCAACGTTCTTTGCTCATTGGAGCGAAGTGGAATTGTCCTGGAAATGGGTGCAGCCGGTTCTAGAGGCATTTGAGGCTAATAGTCTGCCCCTGCACACGTATGAATCAGGTTCTATGGGTCCTGAAGCCGCTCATCAATTATTGGCGGACGATGAATTTAAGTGGTGGTAAACAATCACGACCGTGTGAAACGCACGTTTGGATAAAGAGAAAAATAACAAAAAATTTTTCCATCAAGAAAGGGGAAATATGGAATGGCTATTGCTTTTGACTACTCTAATGCTTTGCCGTTTATGAAAGAAAGTGACTTGGATCAAGTAAAAGAGTTTGTCGCTGTCGCTCATGATCGGCTTCATGAACGAAAAGGGGCAGGATCTGATTTTCTTGGCTGGGTAGATTGGCCTCTTAACTATGATAAAGAGGAATTTGGACGTATTCAGCAAGCTGCTAAAAGAATACAAAGCAATTCAGATGCGCTCATCGTTATCGGTACTGGCGGTTCGTACTTAGGAGCGAGAGCAACGATCGAGGCTTTGTCCCACAGTTTCCATAATCAAATGGAAAATACAACGAAAGTGTATTTCGCGGGTCAAAACCTCAGCTCTACATATATTACTCATTTATTAGAGTTGTTAGAAGACAAGGATATTTCTGTGAATGTCATCTCTAAATCCGGAACAACAACAGAGCCGGCGATCGCTTTCCGTATTTTCCGTGATTATCTAGAGAAGAAGTATGGAAAAGAAGAAGCGAGAAAACGCATTTATGCAACAACAGATCGGGAAAAAGGTGCATTGAAAACACTTGCCGATGAAGAAGGATATGAAACGTTTGTTATTCCAGATGATATCGGCGGCAGATATTCTGTCCTGACAGCGGTTGGCCTCTTACCAATTGCTGCAGCTGGAATAGACATTGAGCAATTGATGGCAGGAGCGGCGGCTGCCTATGATAAGTACAACAATCAGGATTTAGCAGCGAATGAATGCTATCAATATGCCGTTGTGCGTAACAGTCTTTATCAAAAAGGAAAAGAGATTGAACTGCTCGTAAATTATGAGCCATCCCTTCAATATGTATCTGAATGGTGGAAGCAGTTATTCGGAGAAAGTGAAGGGAAAGATCATAAAGGTCTCTTCCCGGCATCTGTTAATTTCCCGACGGACTTGCATTCTATGGGTCAATACGTACAAGAAGGACGCCGTCATTTGATTGAAACGGTACTGCAAGTGAAGAAGCCGGCTGTTGATGTAACGATTGAAGCAGATGCTGACAATCTTGATGGTCTCAACTTCTTAGCTGGCAAGACATTGGATGAAGTCAACAAGAAAGCTTTCCAAGGGGCAGTGATGGCCCACGTGGATGGAGGAGTTCCTAATCTGCTTGTAGAAATGGAAGAACTGAACGAGTATAATTTTGGGGAAATGGTATACTTCTTCGAAAAAGCATGTGCGGTAAGCGGGTACTTGTTAGGTGTCAATCCATTTGACCAGCCAGGAGTAGAAGCATACAAGAAGAACATGTTTGCTCTATTAGGCAAGCCGGGATATGATGCAGAACAATTAAACGTAAAAAGTGTTTATCCAGTTAGATAATTTAAATTGAATGGCTATGTTGATGAC
The DNA here is from genome assembly GCF_044891285.1 of Bacillus lumedeiriae. Lineage (NCBI taxonomy): Bacteria > Bacillati > Bacillota > Bacilli > Caryophanales > Bacillaceae > Bacillus > Bacillus lumedeiriae. The sequence goes on along the minus strand of NZ_JAUIYO010000013.1, from coordinate 25,475 downwards.
TATTGTTGATTGGAGCGGAAATCAACAGGCAAGTTTAACAAAACTAATTGAATAAAGGAGAGATAACGTATGGCAAAGCAACAAATCGGTGTAATTGGTTTAGCAGTAATGGGGAAAAACCTGGCGTTGAATATTGAAAGCCGCGGCTACTCTGTGGCTGTTTACAATCGTTCATATGATAAAACGAAAGAGTTTTTAGAGGCAGAAGCTGCAGGGAAAAACTTTGTTGGTGCAAGTACAATCGAAGAATTTGTCCATTCTTTAGAAAAGCCACGCAAAATTTTATTAATGGTAAAAGCAGGTGGACCAACAGATGCGACAATCGATTCGTTAAAACCTTATCTTGAAAAAGGCGATATTCTGATCGATGGCGGAAATACGTTCTTCGAAGATACGATCAGACGTAATAAAGAGTTAGAAACAACGGGCATCCACTTCATCGGTACAGGCGTTTCGGGTGGAGAAGAAGGCGCGTTAAACGGTCCTTCTATTATGCCTGGCGGTCAAAAAGAAGCATTCGAGCTCGTACAACCTATTTTCGAAGCCATTTCTGCAAAAGTAGAAGGAGATGCCTGCTGTACATATATCGGCCCTAATGGTGCGGGGCATTATGTAAAAATGGTTCATAACGGTATTGAATACGGCGATATGCAATTGATTTCAGAAGCGTATTTCATCATGAAGAATGTAATTGGCTTAAGTGCACAAGAGCTTCATGAAGTATTTGCTGAGTGGAACAAAGGTGAACTAGACAGCTACCTAATCGAAATTACAGCAGACATCTTTACAAAAGTAGATGAAGAAACAGGAAAACCTTTAGTTGATGTTATTTTAGATACAGCGGGTCAAAAAGGTACAGGTAAATGGACGAGCCAAAGTGCGTTAGACTTAGGTGTTCCGCTTCCGATTGTGACTGAATCCGTATTTGCCCGCTTTATCTCTGCTATGAAAGAAGAGCGTGTCAAAGCAAGTAAATTGTTAAAAGGCCCAGAAAGAAAAGAATTCAACGGCAATAAAGAAGAGATCATTGAAGCAGTTCGCAAAGCATTGTATATGAGTAAAATTTGTTCATACGCACAAGGATTTGCTCAAATGCGTGCAGCATCTGAAGAATATGATTGGAATCTCAATTACGGCGATATCGCCATGATTTTCCGCGGAGGCTGTATCATCCGTGCTCAATTCCTGCAAAAAATCAAGGACGCTTATGACCGCAATCCAGAATTAGCTAACCTTTTACTGGATGAATACTTTAAAGAGATTGTTGAAAGCTATCAATCTGCTTTGCGTGAAGTTCTTGCTCTTGCGATTGAACAAGGAATTCCAGTACCGTCATTCTCTAGTGCTTTAGCTTACTATGACAGCTATCGTACAGAAACATTGCCGGCTAATCTGCTTCAGGCACAGCGCGATTACTTTGGTGCACATACGTATCAGCGTATCGATAAGGAAGGCGTATTCCACACAGAGTGGGCTTCAAAAGTTTTAAATTAATCAAATGATTGATAAAAGAGGTTGACTCCAAAAGAGTCTGACCTCACTCGCGATGTATTGTATATAATGGATGCCAATCTTTCAAATATACAGTATATTGTTGTTGTGGGGTCTGACACTTTCGGTTGAGTCAGCCTCTTTAAAAGTGTACGACAAAATAAATGAACTAAAGGGCGGGTGGATAAGATGAAAGTATTTGATATTACTGATTCTATTTTTGAAGGTATGACGGTATATAAAAATAAACCGGAAAAACAGCCAAAACTAAACCCAGTTACGAACGGCTATGTAACAGAATCTCGCATTGAATTAGATGTACATACAGGAACACATATCGATGCACCGCTTCATATGGTGACAGATGGAGACACGTTTGAAACGATCGCATTAGATCATTTAGTAGGCGATTGTAAAGTGTTCGATTTAACAGAAGTAGAAGATCGGATTACGAAAGCGGACTTGGAGAATTTAGACATTCAAAAAGGCGATTTCGTGTTATTTAAAACGAAAAATTCATTTGAAGACACGTTCAATTTTGAATTTATTTTTCTTGCGGAAGATGGAGCAGAATACCTTTCGCAGATCGGAGTCCGCGGAATTGGAATCGATGCGCTTGGTGTAGAGAGAAGCCAGCCGGGGCATCCAACTCATAAAACATTGTTTGCGCACAATGTAATTGTGATCGAAGGTTTAAGATTAAAAGAGATCGAACAGGGCCAGTATTTTATGGTTGCTGCTCCTCTTAAACTCGTAGGGACGGACGCGGCTCCAGCCAGAGTTTTATTGATTGAAGGAATTACACAATAATCAGCTTGAATGGTGTCACTTGTTGATATTCATAGAGGAGGGGTAACATGTACAAGATGGTAGCGATCGACCTTGATGGGACATTGCTGAACGATGAATTAATCGTTTCACAAGGAACAATCGAGGCGATTCAACAAGCAGTGGCACGCGGAACAGTTGTCACAATTGCAACCGGGCGGATGTTTCGTTCCGCTAAGCGGTTTGCTGAGCAGCTCGGTTTAAATGTACCTCTCATTACTTACCAAGGTGCGCTTATTCAAGATGTAGAAGAAAAAGAAGTGATGTATGAGCGCCCTGTTCCATCGGACATTGCCCATCAGTTGATTGAAATGGCCTGTGAGAAAAATATGCACTTGCAGGTGTATCAGGACGACATGCTCTATGCCGCTTCAGACAATGAGATTCTTCGCCGGTATGCGGAGGCAGTTCAAGTTCCTTACAAGGTGGAGCCGAACCTTGTGAGCCTTGCTGAGCGGGGATTTACGAAAGCGCTTTTCATTGATGAGCCTCATTGTATTGACGTTTTGCAAAGCGAACTGCGGGCTTTATTCGGTGAGCGGGCGAGCATTGCGAAATCGAAACCTACTTATCTTGAGGTGACGCATCCAGAAGCTAATAAAGGAATTGCCTTGCTGCATTTAGCACAAAAACTTGGCATTGAACGTTCAGAAATCATTGGGATTGGCGACAACTATAACGACCTAGATCTTGTACTGACAGCAGGTCTTGGTGTAGCGATGGGAAATGCAGTCGAAGAGGTCAAAGAAAAAGCGGATTATATCTCCCGATCAAACAATGAAGAAGGCGTGCGCCATGTGATTGAGAAGTTTGTGTTAAACTGCGTAGTTGCTGAGGGCGAATAATAAATAGTACTGTAAGAGGTTTTCGAACCGCTGCTGCTGGCAGCGGTTTTTTTCATGAATTCTTTAAGTATCAACACGTTTATGGAATATATTAGAATTATATCCTTTTATTATAAAATAGTTTATGTTACTATAGTATGGTTATGGATTTAGTATTTTATAACTATATTATAGAGAAGAGTGGAAATTCATGAAAGGATTATATATTAAAATAGCACTAATTTTCTTTCTTTCTTTTATCTTAATCACTAGCTTTTTCAATGAAAGGGTAGAAGCGGCTGAGGAATCAAAATGGGTGACAGCCACACAAAATATTCCCGCGTATGATCAAATAGATGGAAAGCCTGTAGAAGTGGGAGTTCTTTTGCCGAAACAATTTTACAAAGTAGTGGAAGAGGATTCATCTTATTATTATCTTTCATTTGGAAATGGAACGGCTTTTGTAGAGAAAAGTTCAGCATTCATTCCTGCGATGAAAGTCCAAAAAGTGCCCGCAAAAGCAGTCAGTCATACGAATGCAGTCGTTATTACAAAATCGGAAACAGTTGTTTATGACCGGATTAATAAACAACAAAAGGGAATCGCCGTTATTAAAGGCAACATTCGTTATCCAATTGTAAGGAAAATAGGAGACTGGTATATGATTCATATTGCTGGTCAAATTGGCTATATTCATAAAGATAAGGTAACTGAGGATTTAGGCATTCCTGTGTTGATGTATCATCACATGCTTGAAAACCCAGAAGAGACGGACTTCCATAATAATTCGATGGTCATTCGAGTAGACGAGTTTGAAAAGCAAATGAATTATTTAAAGGAGAATGGATGGCGGACGATTTTGATGGAAGAGTTAGACAGCTATTTAAACCATAATCAAAACTTAACCGGAAAAGTCGCGGTCGTTACATTTGATGATAATTATTTATCCACACAAAAGTATGCCTATCCTATATTGCAGCAAAACAATCAAAAAGCGGTCGTGTTTGTCATTGGCGGGAAGGTGAGAGCCTATGCTCAGCCGTGGGACCCGATGACTTTGCAATATATGGGACACAAGGAGATCAGCGAAACAGAAGGTGTGCTTAATTTTCAGCATCATACACAAGGAATGCATTTAAGGGAAAGAGAGACACAAATTCCTTATTTAGTGTCAAAAACGGCGCCGGAAATTGAAGAGGATTTAGTAAAAGGCCGGGAATATATCGGGAGAGCCCTTAAAGATCCCGCGTCCATTCAATATTTAGCTTATCCATGGGGACAATACGCTCCTCACACGATTGAAGCGGCAAAGGCCGTGGGCATTCGTCTTGCTTTCACGACCGAAACGGGAAATGTGCAGCTTGGAGATGATCCGTATACTTTAAAAAGACAAGGCATTAGTCCGCGTCATACGCTTGATGACTTTGTCCAAAAAATTGAAGGCATGTATTAGATCATTCGTTGGTACACATATTTTCGTCCTTTTCGCATATAACGTGTTTTTGTTCTATGATCATTCGGAGGGTGTTCCAAAAGTATAACTTTTAGGGACATCCTCTTTCTTGTATAGAGGCTATATAACCGTTTAAGGTGACGAAGCGAGTCATAGCTTTTCCCCCGTACACATATGATGTGTAAAAAGCTTTTAATAGGAGGCTATGACGTTACTATGGAAATTCGTGTGCGGAGAGGGGATACACTCTGGTACTATAGCCAGTTATTCTATATGCCGCTCGTGCTGATTATTGATTCAAATTCAGGGGTCGATCCTAATGAATTGCGGATTGGACAGGTTATTCGTATTCCGGGATTTACAGTGACGACGCATGTGATCGAGAAAGGAGATTCATTTTGGAAACTGGCGTCAGCCCGGAATATACATGTCGATGCGCTGCTTTTGTTGAATCCGGATGTCAATCCGAATCAGCTGAAAGTGGGACAAAAGGTGAAGATTCCGGTAAGAGTGACATCGTTTATTGTAGATGGAAAACAGCCTTATGATTTTGAACGAATGAGGAATGACATGAATCGGCTGCTGGCCATTTATCCGTTTATGCGAAAAAGGGAAGCTGGAAAAAGTGTGCTAGGCTTGCCGCTATATGATTTGCGAATTGGAACAAGCAATCGCAAGGTACAAATGAATGCCTCCTTCCATGCAAATGAATGGATCACTACACCTATTTTAATGCGTTTTTTGAATGAATATTTGCTTTCTTTAACGAATCATTTTGCGATTAAGGGAGTGGCGACTCTTCCTTTATATACGCGAACACAGCTGTCAGCTGTACCGATGGTTGATCCGGACGGAGTGAATTTAGTGTTAAATGGTCCGCCAGCTGGAATGGAAGAAGAAGTGCTTGCCATTAACAAAGGCAGCCGTGATTTTTCCGGATGGAAAGCAAACATTCGCGGTGTCGATTTAAATAAGCAGTTTCCGGCTAATTGGGAATTCGAAGCGACCCGAAAGCCAAAAGCGCCGGCCCCGCGTGACTTCCCAGGTTATGCTCCGCTGTCTGAACCAGAAACGAAGGCAATGGCCGACCTAGTGAAAAAAGAAAGCTTTGAACGGCTGTTGGCGCTGCATACACAAGGGAAAGAATTTTACTGGGGATATGAGGGATTGGAGCCGCCTGAATCGGAACGGCTTGCTCGCTTGTTTGCTCAAGTGAGCGGCTATAAAGCTATCCGTTATGTAGACAGTCATTCGGGGTATAAGGATTGGTTTATCCAAGAATTTCGCAGGCCGGGCTTCACAATTGAATTAGGAGAAGGACAAAACCCGCTTCCGCTGTCTCAATTTGATGAAATTTACAATGCCGCTTCTGGGATACTGATTTATTCACTAACCTAATGAAACAAAGGAGATTGACTCAAAAGGGAGTCAGTCTCCTTTTTGTATGTCAAAGCAAGAAAGGATCTCATTTTTTCATGGCCATATTTAGAGAAAGAAACAATTATGGAAAAATGATGTTATAAATGAAAATATTACTTTACCAGGGGAGTTATATAATAGATTTATTGGTATAAAATATTAAATAATTAAGAAGGAATAGGTAAAAATTAATTAGCAATAATATATTTTGCTTTTTTAATATAATATATTTAAGGCTTTGGGTGTTTGTATGGAGATGACTTTGAAGGGGCGTTAAATGTCGAATCTCAAAACACTGAGATTACTAATGCTTGAAGCCAAAAAATCAATGTAGTGAATGGCAAAGGAGAATTTACTGTTACTCCATTCGCATTTGCTAAAGTCGTTCCTTTAGCTGCTTCAACTATTAATGTAACAACAAACTAAGAGTGTCAATCACTTTCTACATGTTTGAGAGAGCCAGCGAATTGTCTGGCTCCTTTTACATTGTTGACAAGTGTTTTTAATAAGTCTTTCTTTTTCTATATTCAAAGGTAAAGCTTTAAACCGATAAAAGCCGTTTACTTCTTCTTTTTACTCTTATCTTTGGGAAGCGGGGCAGAGGATTTTTCCCCATCGCTGCCTAATAAAAAGTAGGAGATAATCCCTGAAACGATCATCGCCCCAGCGGTAATCATTAGTCGTATTTGCAGATCAATTTCCGAATAATCCTTGTTTAGCATCCATAAGGAAATGGCACCTACGAGAATCATGATCGGAATGACAAATGTAAACTTTTTCACTTTCTATCGTCCTTTCGTTGAAGTTTTATCTATTCACTTATATAGTGTAGCACACGTTGGTTACTTGTCACTGCTGCAATATGAATAAGAAGAAGGCCATGCCGGGAAAATGGATAAGCTTCCCTATCTATTTAGGAAAGCTAGTCCTTTCCGATGGGGAAATATTTTTCTGCAATAGGTATTTACGGTGAGTTGACGCATAAATTGAAGTAAGAAGGGAGGAGTTAAAATGGCAATTCGGCTAATTAAAATTTCTGTGGTCTACTTTGCGATTGGTGTACTGCTTGGTTATTACATGTCTGTCGTTCATTCTTATGATTTAGCTGGAGTACATGTGCATGTTAATCTTTTAGGATGGGCTGCTCTAATGCTTGTAGGTATTTTATATCATATTTTTCCTAATCTCGCCCATAATGGAATGGCAAAAGCACATTTTTGGCTTCATAATATCGGTCTGCCAGTCATGATGATCTCATTATCCCTGCTTCTTACGACTGAAAAATCTGCCTATACTGCGGGAGTCGCAACAGGCGCCACATTGACTGTGCTTGGTATCTTGCTTTTTGTTGTCAATGTATTAACAAATTTGAAAGCTGGCAAGTAATAGGAGAAGGAGGGCTTCCCAAAAGTATAACTTTTAGGGGGGATCCTCTTTTTTTTATGGTGCTTTAAAATTGCCTGTTGATTTCCTTTTGAGGCGCTTCGCTTTCCGCGGGGCAAACGGTGAGCTTCCTCGTCGCTAAAGCTCCTCCGGGGTCTCACCTGTTCGCTTTCCCCGCAGGAGTCTTCTCGCCTTCCACTCCAATCAACTCAGTGAAAAATAATTGTTTGAAATTTGTCAAAAAAATCTAAAAGACTGATCCTAAAAAGTCGTTCTTAATGACCTTTTGGATCAGCCTCTTTTGTCTGTGTTTATAAACGTTCTTTCTTTATTTTCTCGAGCAGAAGCTGACAGCCTTCGTTTAACAGGTCGTATGTTTCTTGGAAGTCACCGGTGTAATACGGATCAGGCACATCTTTTTGGTGATTGGTCAGATCAAGCAGACGGATAATTTTAGGATGTTCGGGCTGGCCAAGGATCTTGTAAATATTTTGAAGGTTGCTCTCATCCATCCCGACAATATAGTCAAATGCTTTGAAGTCTTCTTTAGTGAATTGTCTGCAAACAAGATCGTCCGCGTTAATATGATAGTCTTTCAATATGTTTAATGTTCCTTTATGAGGCGGTGAGCCGATGTGCCAATCGCTAGTACCCGCAGAGTCGACTGTGATTTGATGAGTTAAGCCTTCTTTTTTCACGAGGTCTCTAAAGAGTGCCTCCGCCATTGGAGAACGGCAAATATTACCGAGACAAACAAACAATACTTGAATCACGCGGAACCATCCTTTCTATGTGTCATCATATATTCATCTTAACAAAACAAAAGCGGCCTGTCATATGTACATTCTTTAGTCTGCTGAAACATGTACATCTACTTCATTGCTTTATCTCAATAAAGGATGAACGCTGATAACGACCCTCTGGATACGATCCGGAGGGTGGAGAGTTTTAATCTAATAGATTGTTTTGGAAGTAATTTAGACAGTTGGCTGTACGTTCGCATTGTCTATTAAAGACATAGGATGAGCAAGTGAGCGCAAGCTGGGCACCGTTTTTAAAAAAGGCGATAAGCTTTCCGCCTTTCATTATACTAGTATGTATATGGTACGGGAAAATCCATTTGCAGCCGTAGTTATCTGGTGATGTGATGGGAAAGGCGCAGATGCGCTTTTGGAGGCAAATAACTAGGGGTGTTTTTTTACGGTATGGGAAACGTTTGCGAACGGCTTTGATCCTGCCATCATAGGTGGATATTCTTTCGATACAGGCTTCGTCCAGTAATGATCGTACAGTTTGTTTTGTGCAATATATTCCGTTTTTATCATAAATAATTGAATTGTAGTCTTGGTGATATTCTTCAACGAGTGCCATAGTGCTTGTTGAAATTTTATAATTACTAAGAAACTCCATGATTATATCCCCCTTTTGTTAGATTCCACTGTATTATAACAGGGATAGTTATTTTTTACTATATATAAACATCTAAATATTTAGAAATTTCTGTTTAATTTGTTGAATAACAGAAAAAAAAGCACCTTATTAGCGATAAAAGGTGCTTTTTGTTAATGAATGGGAATGTGTGGGTTTTTGTACCTGGTGTTGTCATGGAATTCCCTAGACGATCATTGTCACCTTGATAGTCGTAAACAGCCCGTTATACTTATTTATTTTTTGAAATAAAAATTGGACCGTTCTTCCAGGGGTGGTGTCGAAAGTTTACTAAAAGGCAGTTCACTTGGTTCGTGAGGGTTTTTTTGATAAAGATAGAAGCTTTCCTGAGAACTTGTTGTCATGATGGTTCCCTCTACAGTGGAAAGGATCTGTGTTCCATATGTTTCAAGACGCTGTCTAATCTCTGCCGCTGCATTGTCTGTGCTGTGATCGGTTGACAAAACAGCGATAAGCGGGTCAACCGCTTCGATAAATGCTTGGGAAGTTCCGCGCTTTGATACTTTTAAAATATCGGCTTGGATGTCGGATGTAGACATGAGCTGATTTTCTACAGATGTCCCAATTTCGGAAGCGAATAAATAGCTGATATCCCCATAGGTCATATGGATGACGATTGACCCGTCGTCGCCCGCTGAGGACCGGCTGTCGGCATGAAGGACGGTCACATTTACTTGATCATCAGGGGAGAGACGGCTGCCTGTATGTACTTCTTTTAACTTCAGCTTTTTTGCTTTTGCTGCCTCGCTATATTCTTTGTATTCTTTCGTTACACCCGGCATGCCAGAATCAAAGATTTTTTCGACATTCATTTCATGGATCACGTAGTCGGCACCGCCGATGTGTTCATCACCTGGATGGGTGGCGACAAAAATATCTATTGTGTTGACTTCAAGTGAAGCTAACTCTCGTCGAATCGCTTCTTCTGAAGGACCGGCATCAATGAGCATCGTTTGTCCATTTGGAAATTCAATGAAAACAGCATCTCCTTGACCGACATTTAAAAAGTTGACGGTGAAATCAGACACTTTGTTGCCAGGAATGAACGCAGGATTCAGTGCGCGGGCCATAAAGGCTGCAAACTGGTCTCTTCGCAGTATTAGGTTAGGCTTGTATGTATGGTCTTCATAGCCAGAGGCAATTCCAGCAGCTGTTAACTTTTTAATGTAGGGATAGGCCGTCACTAACGGAGTGACATCAGAAAAATGAACGTCTTCTTCTGTTGTCAGGTCAAATGCTTTCGACAATAAAATGGCCATTTGCCCCCGTGTGACAAATTCATTAGGCCGGAAAGTACCATCTGGAAAGCCAGACACAATGCCTTTTTCTACAGCGGATGCGATATAACCGGAGGCCATATTGCCGGCATTCACATCTTTAAATTGGGTGTTTCTTTTTTGTCCGTCTAGGTTGAGTGCCTTGCCGATAATAATGGCCGCAGCGGCACGGGTTACTTCTTGGCCAGGTTTAAATTTTCCATTTGGAAAGCCGCTGATTACTCCATTTCCCGCTAAAAAAAGAATTTCCTGATAAAATCGATTTGTTGTTGTCACATCAGTAAATTGAGCCGCTTTAGCAGGTGGTGTAAGCAAACTGAAGCTTAATATAAAAGAGAAAAACATAATAAACGCTTTCTTCAACTAAGTCACTTCCGATCTTGTTAATATTCGTCGAACGATAGTATTAATATAAAATATTTTCCAAGAAAAAAATAGGTAAATAGTGTGAAAGTTTTGTGTGGTCATCCTTTAGAACTGCCGATTATTAGGTGTTATTACTTATTGGAGATATAAATCAAGTGAAGATAAGCAGATTTTGTCATTATAAAATATATGTATAGGAGTCTTCATGGTATAATAAAAAACGGTAGTTAAATGGAAAGGTAAAGTTTAAATTTAAAGGGAGACTACGGAATGGAAAGAACGAGAAGAACGAGAAAGAAAAAAGGAAAAAAGAAAATCATACTCATTATCGTTTTATTGTTGTTAGCTATCGCGGCGGCTTTTGCATTTAATGTGTACTCTTCTCTCAATAAGGCGCTTCATGGCATGTTGAATGATTCAGTACTTGAAAAATCAGAAAAACGTACAGAAGATGTTTCATTGAAGGATAAGGAGCCCTTCACTGTACTTTTGTTAGGGGTAGACGAGCGTAAAGGTGATAAGGGGCGTTCGGATACAATGATCTTAATGTCGGTCAATGGACAAGAAAACTCTGCTGAAATGCTCAGTATCCCGCGTGACACGCGTGTGGAGATTGTCGGCAAAGGTACGGAAGATAAAATTAATCACGCGTATGCCTTTGGCGGTGTGAATATGGCTGCAAAAACAGTGGAAGAATTCTTAGATGTTCCCGTGGATTATTATATAGAAATGAACATGGATGGGTTTAAAGATATTGTAGATGCAGTCGGCGGGGTGACGGTTAACAGCACATTTGCTTTCTCTTATGAAGGAGCAGACTTTCCGAAAGGAACACTGGACTTAAATGGAGAAGAAGCGTTGAAATACTCCCGCATGAGATATGAAGATCCGCAAGGTGACTTTGGCCGGCAGGCACGTCAGCGGCAAGTCATCCAAGGTGTTCTTGAAAAAGGAGCCAGCGTTCAGTCTATCTGGAAATATGATGATATTCTAGACGCGATATCGAAAAACGTGCAAACGAATCTTTCAGTGGATGAAATAAAATCGATCCAGAAAAACTACGCTGATGCCAGAAGAAACATTAGACAAGAACAAGTAAAAGGTGAGGGTCAAAAAATCGGCGGTGTTTACTACTATATTGTTCCAGATGAAGAAAGAGCCCGTTTATCTGCTATCTTCAAAAAGCATTTGAATATGGAATAACGATTGAAAAGAGCCAGGCCCCTTGAGGCCCGGCTTTTTTTAAAGTTTTAGTAAAGCGATAATGCCATCGGCAATATCTTCTTCGGTTTTCGAGTCAACGGTAACTGTGTGGTGATTTAAAGAATAGGCTTCTTGTCTTTTGTAAAAAAGCTCTTCAATTTCTTTTAAATCCTTGTCTCGAAGAATGGGGCGGTCTTCGATCAGTAAATCGAGTCTTTCCTTCCACTGTTCCCATGACATATCCAAATAGAGAACGGTACAGTTAGCTAAACAAACGTCACGGATTTCCGGCTGCATAAAAGCGCCGCCGCCCAAAGAGATCACTTTCAATTTTTGTTCGCAAAATGAACGAACCGTCTTTTTTTCCATTTCTCGAAATGCCTGCTCACCATATGATGCAAAGATTTCATTAATAGACATTCCATGTTCTTTTTCGATTTCTTCATCAATATCAATGAAAGGCCGCTGCAGCTTTTGAGCAACGAGTGAGCCGATCGTTGTTTTCCCCACACCCATAAAGCCAATGAATACAATGCTTTTTTCTTTTATCGACATTTGTACATTACTCAAGATATACACTCTTTCTACTTATTGTTTTGTTTCAGTATAGTACAGGGGAAGGACTGGCGTAAATATTTTTTAGAATGTTTAAAAAATAAGCGGGCAAACTTGAAGACGGTGTTGTTATGAGGGACAATCAATAAGGAATAAAAAGTTATTTAACGGTGCTGAGAAGGGGATAGAGGAATATGAAGCCAAATGTGATTGTTTACAGAAAGTTTGATGAGCGTGTAGTGGATTTTGTCAGGGAAACGTGCGAAGTGGTGTATTTTAAAGAATTGAATGAGGGGAATAAGAAAGAGTTTCTAGAGGAGTTAAAGACGGCTCAGGGGCTGCTCGGTTCGGGGCTTGTGATTGATCATGAGTTACTGGACCATGCTCCAAAGCTTCAAGTTGTGAGCAATGCTTCGGTTGGATATGACAACTTTGATATTCCATTGTTGAAAGAGCGGGGAATTGTGGCGACGAATACACCTGGTGTGTTAAATGAAACGGTAGCGGATACGGTTCTTGGGTTAATGTTAGCCGCTGCCCGCCGTATTCCAGAACTGGATCGTTTCGTCAAAGAGGGGAAATGGTCATCTAGTCTTCGTGAGGAGAAATTCGGTACAGATGTCCATCATAAAGTGCTTGGGATTATTGGCATGGGGGGTGTCGGAACAGCTGTGGCTAAACGGGCGCACCTTGGTTTTAATATGCCGATTCTGTATCATAACCGTTCACGGAATGAAGAGGCAGAGGGAATGTATAAAGCGGTATACTGCACACTAGATGACCTGCTTGCCCAGTCTGATTATGTATGCCTGCTGGCCCCCCTTAATGCGCAGACGGAAAAAATGATCGGCAAACGTGAATTTGCGCTCATGAAAAAAACGAGTATTTTTATTAACGCAGCGCGCGGCAAAGTCATTGACGAAGAGGCTTTAATTGATGTGCTCCAAAGGCAGGAGATCCGAGCTGCCGGCCTTGATGTCTTTTCACGGGAGCCTGTGGAATCAGACAATCCGCTGCTTTCGATGGATAACGTCGTTACTTTACCGCATATTGGCTCAGCTACTCCTGAAACCCGTTTGGAAATGGCACAGCTTGCAGCCCAAAACCTTGTCGCGGGCTTGAGCGGAAAAATACCCCCGAACATCATTCATCATTGAGAAATAATCAAGATTGACTAAAAAGCGTCCGCCCTCTCTAATCATATCTATCTATCGTTTTCTCATTCATTGCAGAGAAAGATATGAGTTAGAGTGGTCTGACGCTTTGTTTTTTTACTGAGAAGCGGCCTTGTCTGCGTATTGTTCAATGCCTTCTGCCAGTAAGGTCATTAAATTTGTTAAGTAAGCATCATCGGATAGTTTTTGATCTTCCTGTGCATTTGTCATAAATCCTATTTCCGGAAGAATAACGGGTACACGTGACCAATTGAAGCCTGACATATCACTTCTGAAAAAAATGCCGTTTTGATGAAGCGGCACTTCTGCAGAGACGATGGAAAGCACTGACTGGGCCGCCGTGTAGCTTTTATCATAGATAGGCTGCGTATACGGATTTTCTTTGGAAGGAACTAGGATAGAAAATCCGCTTACAGCAGCGCTTTCTGCTCCGTCTGCATGAATGCGAACGAATAAGTCAGCGTTATGATTGTTAGCTATCTCGGCCCGTTCTCGATTACTGATGTTCACGTTATGAGACGTACGTGTCATAATCACTTGAAAGCCTTTTTTTTCCAACTGAGCTTTAAGTAAATTGGATGCTTCAAGGGTAAGAACGTACTCAGGTTTCTTTGTTGTTATACCGCTTGTTCCACCTGTTACTTTATACTTTGTTTCCTTGGCGCCAGGGCCGATCGGTTCTTGTTCAAGATTAGCTTTTTCTTGGTGGCCGGGATCAATAACGACAAGAAAAGGCTTGTTGTTTGCTTGGACTGCAGGCGGCTCTGCCGATGCGTCAGGCTTCACTTCTTGTTTTTCCGTTTTCTCTTTTTCGGTATGGATCACTCGTTCTAGATTCTCTGTTTTTTCAAGCTCCTTTGTACTTTGAGGTATCTCTGTTTCTGCTTCTTTCGATTTTTCTAAATTGGATACTGTTTTTTTCTCTAGTTCTGGCGGTTTCGCCTTGATGTGATCTTCTGCTTTTTCTGAAGTCAAGCTGTTTAAAAGCCCCTGTTCTGATTGTGAGTCCATTTTTAACAGCAGGAACGAAAGAAAGCAGGCAATCAACACTGCGGCGATGGACAATCGTTTCATTAGATAAATCTCCTATTCAAATGACTTGATAAAATCGACATTGCTTTTTTCCACAGCGCTTAAGCTGCTTTCCCTAAAGCTTGGATTCGGACTGTACCAAGCCTGACTGTTGAAATAATTTCGTAAATCTTTAGATTTGAAAACGTATCCGTGCCGGGCGAAGATTTCATTTCTTGCCAGCCGTAACTCGTTTTGGGAAAAACCAGCTAAATCGTCGTATGTCAAATAAGCATAGTCGCTGTGTGGAATAATGTAGTATGAATAAGTAGCTGCTGGTACGGATGCAGTCTTTGGAGCTACTTCTCTAATGACTTCTTTCACTACTGTTTTTTCCTTCACTTCTTCTTTCTTTTCTTCCTCTTTTTGTTTTTCAGGATCACCTGTTTGTAAAGTAGCTATTTTTTCTGTTTTCGTTCCAGATAGTTCAAGGGTGATTTCATCTTCTTTTGTGCCATCCTCGGCCTTTCTCATTCCTTTAACTGTATAGGCCCCTACTAAAAATGGCCCGAATTCCTGAACTTCTCCAGCTTCATCCAACACACTGATCTCGTGATCGTTTAAATAAACAGTTGTTTCTCCGCCGGTGCTGTCCAATTTGATGAAGTAACCCGGTGTATCCACGACATGCCGATCAAAGATTCCGTAATGTTTTCCATCTTCACGCAAATAAAACAAGTGATTGCTCAACCCTTCGTTGCGAAGAGAGTCCTCGATTTCTTGAACAAGTGACGGTTCTTTATCAATAAGGGCGAATAAAGCATCTAAACTTTGATCATTCACTTTGAGGCGTGAGTCAGAAGGGACAATTAATTCCTTCAAAGCTGTTTTATTTTTTGTTGTAAGGGCAGTATGAAATTGATCAACCACTGCTTCCTCGCTGTATTTTTTTGCGATCATTTGATAACTAGTGAACAAACCGATCGCTGCAATTGCAGCAAGGGCTAGAATAATAGGTGTCCTTTTCCTTGGCGGCTGATCTTTCTTTATGTTTGTTTCTTCGCGGCTTGCTTTTCGCGATGACTGAGTGGGGAGGGAAGTGCCGCACTCAGAGCAAAAAGTATTGCTGTCTTCGTTTGTGTAACCGCAAGCATCACACTTTTTCATTGTTTTCTCCTCCAATTGACATAATACATTCATACTACTAAACTCCGTAAAATCTTACAATTATATGTTTAAAATAGAAAAAAATTCTTGCGTAAGAAAGGTATGGAGGGGAACTGAAGGAGATTAGATGTGAGGGGAGAAAATGCTATTCTAAAGATGTTTCAAAGCCGTAAAAAGTTGTCATGTAAAATAGATAGTATGGAAGGAAAAAAGATGATAGAATACAATGGCGGTATGTTGCCAAATGGTTATATTTAATCAAGAGTTAACTGCTTTTTGTGATATAATGGAAAAGGTTTATTTTATACATATATTTGCTAATGTATTGCAGTATGCTGATCAATCGAAATACTGTCGGGGATGACAGCTGTAGTCCGTACCGATTGTTATAAAAGGAAATTGAAAGGGAAGAGGAACAGATCAACATGTTGAATCAGAAGACACTTTTGCTGCTGCTCGTATTTTTGATTTTGCAGCCGGTTATTGATGTACTGACCACGGCATCTCTCATGATTTTTAACGTAAATATTACGGTTGGCGTGATCGTCCGCGTTCTATACATGGCGGCGATTTTAGTCTTGTTATTAAAACTGGCTTTTTCTAGCAGGCTTGCTAGAAAATATGTGCTTTATTTAATTGGATTAGCTGTTGTAATTGGAATAAATATCGCGGTCAATATGAACTTAAAGGATCCCTATTTCTTATTTAAAGAATTAAAGTTCTATAATAAAGTGATCTACTTTCCAATCTTGTTTTTAGGCTTTAATATGCTATATTTGCAGATGAAAAAAAACCGCTCGCCATTTATGGAGAAAACGACAATTTACTTCTTGTACTCCTCGCTTATTATTAGTGCTGTATTCATCGTGTCCTTTTTAACCGGCACGAGCTTGTCGAATTATTCTCATACGAAAGTAGGTTTTTCTGGCTGGTTCTTTGCTGGAAATGAAATTGGCGCAATTATGGCTATTATTTTACCGATAACTGTTGTATATGCGATTGAAAAAACAGAATCGATCAAAACAAGCTATTATTGGATTCCATTCGTTCTTTTATCGGTCTCGATGCTGTTTCTCGGCACGAAAGTGGGGTACGGTGGAATTGTGATTGTGCTGGCCGCTGCATGTATTTCCCTTTTGATTATTTATTTAGCGAAAGAGCGGACGAAAAAAACACGGGCGAATATGCTTATGGCGATTTTTCTGCTTGCCGCTTTAGCTTTATCTACTCCGTTTACGCCTGTCTTTAACAACATGTATGCACATGCCAACGCATTGGGAATTGAGGTTCAAAAGGAAAAGCCACAAGTAGAAGTACAGGAAACACCGCAGGAAGATGGGGAAGAGATCATTGAAGAAGAACAAAAGGTTACTGAAGCGCAAATTCAGAATCTTGTCTTTAGCAGCCGGGAAAAGTATTTAGCTGATTTTAAACAAGACTTTATGGACGCTCCTGTTCTTCAAAAGCTATTTGGAACAGGGTTTGCCGGAAACTATGAGATGCCTTTGCCGGGAAAAGAACCGAAAATGATCGAAATGGATTTTTATGATATTTTCTTCTCTTTAGGCATCGTTGGCTTCTTATATTTTATAGCACCGTTTGTATATTACGTCATTCGTTTCTTAGTGTATTTTGTCGCTCGTATTAAGGAAACGTTTACGATCCCATATGTCATGTATGGTGTTGGCTTTATTTTAGCGGCCGGTATTGGGGCGACAGCGGGACATGTGTTAACTGCACCGGCTGTCTCCATCTACGTCGCTGCTATTATGTCTATGCTGATGGTTCATGGTCACATTGTTGATGAAGATTAAGCTGAAAAGGAAAAATAAAAAGAGGAGGATGGCCAACAAGGGCCATCCTCCTCTTTTTATTTTGGGGAAGGAATTTGCTAAGAGGCGGACAGTTGTTTATGATGTTGACAAAGAGGCAGGAAAGATGGTGAATATATGCGTTATGTGAGGTTTGTGCAGCGAGTGGCTGGCCGCTTTTTTGCTGAGCAATTCTTTGATCAGGCCGCTCAGACGGCTTATTATTTACTGTTGTCGGTTGTGCCTTTTCTCATTTTCATGATTTCGCTAGTGAGTTTTTTTCCTGTTGCAGAAGAAGATATCTTAAGTGTGATCCGTCCTTATGCGCCTGACAATGCGTATAACCTTATCCATGAAAACGTGGAAGATGTTCTTCAAAAAGGGAAGGGACACCTTGCTTCCATTAGTTTTTTCTCTACATTTTGGCTGTCTTCCATGGCTATTCAGTCACTTGTTCGTTCGCTAAATGAAGCTTACCGGATCAAGCGTCGTCTTTCTTTTTTGAAGGGGGTCGTAAGGGATTTAGGAATTACATTAATTTTTATGTTTCTCGTACCGCTTTCTTTGCTCATTCCGATAGGTGAACGTCTGCTGCATATGTTAGTATCGACAGAAGTCATTGGTTCTATTGAAATAGCTGCTCCATTTGTGGCAACGTGGACGTGGATTAAATGGGGGCTCGGAACGTTATTTCTGTTTGGCTTTTTTATTTTATTTTATAAAATTTTGCCGAGTGGAAAACAAGCGGTGCGATCTGTCATTCCAGGGGCTATTTTCGCTGCGGTCAGCTGGCAGGTCATGTCTGTCATCTTTAGTGAATACGCCGGTGCGGTGAGCTATACTCGCATTTACGGCCAGCTTGCTGGGATCATCATTCTCACGCTTTGGTTTTATTTCACAGCTGTCGTCCTTTTAGTTGGCGGGTTGATCAACGCTGAGCGGAAATAAAATAAGCAAGCGGAGCGCTCCTAAAAGTATCACTTTTTAGGAGCGCTCCTTTTTGTATAGTTTTTTAAACTGGTCCGTGGATTTTCATTTCAGGCGCTTCGCTTTCCATGGTGCAAACAGTGAGCCTTCCCCCTCGGGAATCTTCGCGTCTTCCACTACAATCAGCTCAGTGAAAAATCATCGTTTCAACTTTGTTAAAAAATAGGTGTATAAACCGCCATGGCTTTTCCTTTTAGTCTTCTGGCGCAAAAGGAAAAGGCGCAAACAGTATCCGTTTCTCTATGCAGACCCAAAAACAGTGCCAAGAAGTTCGGGGGAGAAATAATATTCAAAAGCTTAATTTAAAGAAAAAAGCTGACCCTAAAAGTCGTTTTTTTCACGACCTTTTGGATCAGCCTCGTTTTTTTAGTTATAGTAGTTCCATGAGTGTTCGTAGCCAAGGTAGGAATTGTTTAGCTGGCTTAAGCTTACTCTGTTTTTGATTTCGCTGGATGAGAAGTAAAGAGCCACTGCTTTTTTCTGATTTGCGCCAATAGAGATGTTTTTATATTCTCTCGTTGAGCTTGTTTGAGCGACAAGTGTGCTGCCGGTATAAAGAGAATATCTTCCCTTAATGTTGAAAGCTGTTTGCCGAGTGTTGTTGTACATGATTAAATTTAATTTTAAGCGGCCATCTGGCTCGTATTGTGCGCTTTGGATATCTACTTGAACACCGGTGCGGAAACGATTCTCAAGGGCACGAGCGATGAACACAGAAAATTCTGTTCGATTTAGAACTTTATTTGGCATAAAGTATCCGTTGCTTCCCCCTGCAATGCCAGCGCTGCCGAGTGTTGTTATATATTTGTAGAATGGATCGCTGCTCTGGACATCTTTGAAAGAAACAAGATAGGAGTACTTAAAACCAAAGCCTTCTGTAATGATTTTTGCCATGTGTGAACGTTTTAATGTGCCATTTGGATTAAAGTAGTTCGCCTTGCTGAAGACTCCGCGCTGAGTCAAAGCGGCAATCGCACGATAGGAAGGGCGGTTAACCGATATGTCTTTAAACCCAGGGTTCGGTGCAGATTCATTTTCTATGCCTAGGGCTCTCGCTAGAATCATAGCCGCATGTTCGCGTTTTACCGCGTCATTAATACCAAACTTCCCATTTGTATAACCCGAAATAATGCCGTTTTGGACAAGATAATCGATTTCGTCCTTCGCCCAGAAGTTGCTCGGTATGTCACTGAACGTTGCTGATTTTACTGCGTTTGCTGCTTTCGTGTTATGTTTAAAATCTGCAGTCCCTTCAGAGCTGTCTTGTCCGATCGCAGCTGATGCTGTGGCTGCAGAGGGTACTAAAAGAGCGAATGACAATAAAAAGACCAACAAAGATTTTCCTGCTTTTTTCACTTTATCCACCCCATCTGTAATCATATTCTATTTAATTTTAATTGGTCGCATACATATTTTAACAAACGAGTATTTTTTTTGATACAAACTTTCGGAAAATGAGCGGATAACACTAGAATAAGAGAGGGAATTAGTGAGATAAGGAGGATAAAAGACTTGTTTTGATTGAGAGATTGATCAAGAATGAAAAAATAATGCCTAAATACCTAATTAAATATTCATAAGAGGGTGGATAGGCTGATAGGGTCATTTCGGCTCATTTCTCTCAAGTTAAAGAGGGAATGAGCCGAAAGTCAACATGGTTCTATGCAAAAGCTACGTCAATAAGATGAGATGCATTGTCTTAATAATCAGCTTCTCTTTTTTTGCGATGAAAATTTGTAAAGCCAGCTCCCTGCAAAGGAAAGGGTGCCCGCCATAAGGAAACTTAACAGGAGTACGCGGATTGAGCTGACGGCAATCGTGTAATTGAGTGCTTGTTGTTGGGTGTCGAAGTCTCCTTCTGCTGTGACGCTGCCGCTCAAGAAAGTGCCGCTTGCTGCAGCAAGGACAGCGGTGAACACGCTATAAACAAGAGAGAATATAACGAACGTCTGCCAATTCGTCTGTTTCAACTTTGCCAGCGAATAACCAGCCCATAAAAGAAAAGCAATTGGAATAAGAATAGCAGATTTTAAATATAGTCCGATATTGTTCATATCAAAGAAAACATCTAAATTCTGAGTCATTCCTCCAAAACTATCTTGGAAGCCTCCAAAAATTGCATAATGTATTTCTATATCTGAGCCAATACTATCGAGGTTCATTTTGAAAGCCAGCGGCGTAAAATGAAGCATGCTGTACACTAAGGCTCCCAACTGTGTGCCGATGAAAGCGGCAAACGACCACGTCTTTTCAAGCAGCTCACTTGAAAGAGGCAGATCCATCATATAGGAAAGGTCGAGGACGTTTTCTTTCCATTCATTTAATTTCGTGCCGATGATCACAATGAAAATAATAGCTAGAAGAACGAAACTGCGAATAAAAGCAGAGAAACCTTGATGAGCAGCTTCCCCATAAGGGATCAGCTGTTCCAAATGCTTCGTTATATGGCGGTAATCTAAACTAAACAGCATGCCGGATAAGCTTGCAAAGACACCTATCAAAGCAGCTTTTATGAAAGCGGCAAGGAAGAAATAAGACGTGTTGATCGAAGCTTTGAAGAGATCACCGCCCTCGCTGACTTTCAAATCATAGGAAAAGCCGCTGAAAAAAGAAAAAACACATAGGAAAATTCCATAAATCGCACCGATACTTACGGCGGCTGTTAAAAAATGCGAAAAAGATTGATCGTTCATATAACGGCGGTAAAGAATACCTGCAACAAATAGAGAAGTGAATGGGAGAAGCAAAAGAATGATAGAAGATGAGTCGATCTTCAGTTTGCCGTTAAAGCTGCCCTCATCATAACCCAGCACTCCCTCGGCGTTTATCGTGTACGTAGGAGGGACGAGATGAGATACCATCGCTACGTCAGTGAAGCCAAACAGATGCCCAGGAGCCTTGATCTCTGCTCCTGTTTCTTCAGCAATGGTTTCTGCCATTTCTTTCGGTGACATTTCGAATACTTCTTCGAATAAGGAATCATAGTATTGATTCATGGAAGAGGAAACGAAAAAACTTAATATAATCATGAGAAGAAAGGCGGCAACTGCCGGAAGTAATGCTTTTTGAAATCTATCTTTCGTAAAATTTGTAAAAAATGAGGAAAGCGAAAACGAATAATTTTTTGCTGGAACGACAACCGATTCAATAGCAGCTGCCGCCGATTCCTTTTTAGCAAGTGAAAATAACGTATGACCGCAGGCGCCACAATAATTTTCCCGACTGGAAGTTCCTTCGCCGCATAAGGGGCAAAAGTTTGTTTCTTTATTCACTACTTGAAGCCTGTTTAATGAAGAAGAGCCGGTAAGGGAAGTACCATCCCGGTAACAATAGTTACTTTCTTCTGAATTGGCGGCTCCGCATGTTTTACAATACATTCATCGAATCTCCTTTCATGAGCCTCATACTGTTTTTATCCCGCAGCAAATGCAAAATAAGGAAGAGGTTGGAATTTGTTCTTCGCAATGTACACACACCTTTGTTTCTATTGCTGTCTCTTCTGCAGGGAAGTCTATTTTTGTCCCGCAGCTGCCGCAAAACTTATCATCAGGGGTAACAGAACTTTCGCAGTTCGGGCACGCTTGAGAATGAATGGATTGGGCATTTGCCGCGGCGATCAGCTGCCGGGCTTGATAAATCTTGTGATCGAGAGCAGTGAGAGAGGCAGCTTTTTGCTCCCAGTCATCCAAATGAATTTCTTGGCTACGCAGCTTTTTGTATACATCTTCACCAAGCTGCAAGAGAATTTGGTTTCTTTCTAAACTTGTTTCTTGGATCAGTCTTTTATACTGGCTGATCTCCTGGGCGCTTTGAATTTTTTGTTTGCCTGTCTGCAAACTTCCTTGGATTTTATTCAAACCGCTGCCGATTTTTGTTTGTAAATCGTTCACAACTTTCACTCCTTTAAACAATATACCTACAAATTTACCATATTCATAAAAAAATAGTGATATTTTCATATATATTTTTGTATAATGTTGTCAATATATGCGATTTTAGATAGGAGAAAAAGGAAAGAAAGAGGGAGAAATTGTGGTGCATTGTAAAAGTTGCGGAGAAGAGTTAAAGGCGGGCCAGTCCTTTTGTACGAATTGTGGACATACAATCGAACAATCTTTGAAAGAACAGAATTCTCCGACTTATAAAGAACCGATCAGCAAACGGAAAAAAGGGTGGATAGCGGCCGTGCTCCTATTGATTGTTGTGGCGTTTGCTGGATGGAAATTAGCAGTAAGTATGAACAATCCGTTAAAAGTAGTTAAAGAGTTTGAAAAAGCAATAGATGAAAATAATGCTGAGCAGTTAGCGGCGCTGTTGAACAGCGGTCAGGAAGAGATGAAAGTAGATGAAGCGGCTGCTGCGCAGTTGATCAAATTCTATCAAGATGATCCTGCTGCCCTGGCGGAAACAAAAGACAATCTTAGAGTTGAAGCAAAGAATATGAGAGATGAAGAGGTTATCATTAGGGAAGGAGAGGGGGAACTCACCTTAATAGAGACAGCAAAAGCATGGGGGATGATTCCGAAATACGGCCTGAGTTTTCAGCCGATTTATTTTAAAGTGTCAGCTAATCAAGAAAATGCGGCATTAAAAGTTGATGGCCGTGATGAAGGAAAGCTAGAAGAAGGAAAAGAAAAGACGCTCGGTCCTTTTTTGCCTATACCTCATGAATTAAAAGCATCCTTTAAAGGAGAATACGCACTCGTCGAGGATCAAGAGGATGTTGATCCGCGCGAGGCAGAGGATCACAAAATTAAGGTGGAATTTGACTTGAGCGGACCTACTGTGCAGTTATATTCTAATTATGAGGATGCCGTTGTGTTCATTAATGGAAAAACGACGAATAAAACAGTGGGAGAGTTTGAGGAGATCGGCCCTGTTCCAGTGGATGGTTCACTGAAAATTCATGCAGAAGTGAAAGAAAAAGGACAGCTGCTAAAAAGTGAAATGGTCGCTGTCACAGAAGACGAGGTTAACGGCGGCGTAGAACTGCAGCTGGATGACTCTGTGATTAGGGAAGCGGAAGAACGGGCAGCTGCCGCTTTAGCTAAAAAAGAAGCGGAATGGGCGGAAGAAGCCGCAAGTATTGAGAATGTTATTTATGACCATTATGCCAGTATCACGTATAGGGACCTGCCCAGTGCTTACGATATGTTCAGTTCCAACCGCAAGTCCAAAGTCAGTTACACGAAATGGGCAGAAGGGTTTACTCACACGATTGAAAGTGTCGTTTCCTATGTAAATGTGGAAGAGGTCAGTGGAAATAAAGCAGTTGCCTCGTTCGAGATGATTTCTCGGGATACGCAAAGCAACGGCAGAGAGCTTGTACAAACATGGAACGGGAAGTGGAATCTTGTTAAAGAAGGCTCTAGTTGGGCACTGAATGTACCTGAAATTACTAAAACGAAGGCTGTGATTGAATAATGAAAAAAAAGTACCGCCTGCTTTTGTTTGGTGCCATCCTGCTTTTTCTCGCTGTTCTTGTTGTACAGTTAAATACTCGAAACGGTGAAGGGCGGGTGGAAGAAACAGCAGCGCCTGTCAAGGTCTCACCTGAACAAGATGCATTTGTGAAGAAAGTAGTGACACACGAAACAGCCGAGTTAAAAGAGATTGAACAGGAATCGGATGTAAAAGTGAAAGCGGAAAAAATTACAAAGGCTATGACTGTTGAAGAAAAAGTTGGCCAGGTTATGATGGTGGGTTTTCATGGGACAGAGCCAAGCACAGAAATAAAAGATTTAATTCAGAATAAACAAATCGGGGGTATTATTTATTTCGACCGCAATATGACCTCGGCTAGTCAGACAGCCAGACTCTCTAACGCCCTTCAGCAGCTAGCAGCATCCCCTTTTAATGTCCCGCTCATGACAGCGATTGATCAGGAGGGCGGAGACATTTTGCGAATGCGCGAAAAGGTGTCGCCGATCCCATCACAGCAACAGCTTGGACAAATAGCGAGTGCTGCAGAAGTATATAATGTGGCAGAAGTGAACGGCAAAGAACTTAATTCGATGGGCATTCATATTAACTTTGCTCCGGTGCTTGATTTATCGGATACAGATACGCGTTCCTTTGGGAAAGATCCGAAAAAAACATATGAGTACGGAGCGAAAGTGATCGAAGGGCTAAATCATGCTGGTGTGACTGGGGCATTGAAGCATTTTCCAGGACATGGGCGCAGTAATGTGGATCCGCATGTGGAAACGTCTTCTGTCGAAGCGAATCAGCTGGATTTAGAAAGCTCTGATTTGTATCCATTTGCTCAAATGATTAAAGAAAAAGAGAACAGCCAGTTTTTTGTTATGGTAACCCACGTAAAATATCCTGCTTATGACAAAGAAAAGCCAGCGAGTTTATCACCGGTAATTATGAAACAGCTGCTTCGGGAGAAACTTGGATATGAAGGGATCGTCGTAACAGATGATCTTGAAATGGGCGCAGTGAATAAATACTATTCATATGAAGATATGGGAAGAGAAGCGATGCAAGCAGGTGCGGATTTATTGCTCGTCTGCCATGAGTATGAACATCAGCTGGAGGTCTATAATGGTCTTGTGAAAGCTGTGAAAACTGGTGAGATACCGATTGAGCGATTGAATGAAGCTGTTGAACGAGTCATCTTCTATAAGCTTGCAAACATTGAGCATATAGAAGCAGATCCTGAGAAAGCAGAGGCTGTTGTAAAGAGTGCAGAACATGTCCAAGTCATCCAATCGATCAATTAAATAACAACAAAAAGGTGTGGGGAATCTCTGCACCTTTTTGTTGTTGTTCGTTTTAGGAAGTTTCACTTTAGAAAACATCATTGACTTTATATTTCAGGGCATGTTATATTGTTATTCCACTGCTGAAAACGGCGGTTGTAAAAAAACAATTAAAAAAGTTGTTGACTTTTAATCTCGTTAAATGTTATGATATTATTTGTCGCCGCTAAGAACGGCAGATGAAATTGATCTTTGAAAACTGAACAAAATACATGCCAGTAAGTTAATTCTTATTTAAAACAATTGAGCAAGTCAAACATCTTTTTGGAGAGTTTGATCCTGGCTCAGGACGAACGCTGGCGGCGTGCC
>NZ_JAUIYO010000012.1:0-86436 GCF_044891285.1 Bacillus lumedeiriae | reverse complement strand
GGCACGCCGCCAGCGTTCGTCCTGAGCCAGGATCAAACTCTCCAAAAAGATTGTTTGCATAGCTCAATTGTTTTAAATAAGAATTAACTTACTGGCATGTATTTTGTTCAGTTTTCAAAGATCAATTTCATCCGCCGCTTCCTGCGACAGGATTTCATTATAAGTCTTTAACTCTTTAAAGTCAATAACTTTTTATAAAATTGTTTTTTCAACACCGTTGTTTTTAACGGGCGAGAATTAATATACCATGGCCTAAAATATAAAGTCAATATGATTTTAGAAAAAACTTTTTTATAAAACTCAATTCCTTTTTACTTCATTTTGCTTATATATTCTATCACTATAAAAAACCGAATCGTGGACGCGTATAAAACGCGCTTGATTCGGCAGTTGTACAGAAAAGGGAGCTTTTTTATTTCAAATTCCCATGGCCTTCCCTACATCATATAGCTCAAGATCTATCTCCACACGTTCCCCAAGAGCTAATTTTGCAAGCTGGGCGCCAAGGAATGGTCCAACCGTTAACCCTGATGCTCCAAGTCCATTTGCCAGAAGAAAGTTTTGATGTCCTGGAACCTCTCCTATAATCGGGAGAAAGTCAGGTGTAAAGGGGCGAAAACCAACACGTGCTTCAATAAATGCACCCCCAGCTAACCCCGGTGCTATAGATAACGCTTTGTGAAAGACCTCATGCAATCCTCCCGCTGTCACACGCTGATCAAAATTGACGTGATCTTCATGAGTCGCTCCAATGACTACACGCCCTTCATCAAATGCAAGAATATATTGATCATTCGGGGGCATGACTACCGGCCAATTGGCCGTTTGTGTATTTTCAAGCTGCAAATGTACAATCTGTGCTTTCTGAGATGTCAATTGAAATGTAAGCCCAAGCGGTGCTAAGAATTCATCTGCCCAAGCCCCGGCTGTCACGATGATACGATCTCCTGTATAATACTGATCACCGACTCGTACACTAGTCACTTGGTTATCTGTATGTTCTAGCTGGGCGGAGCCATTTACAAACATAGCACCGTGCTTTTTTGATGCATTAATAAGAGCCTGCCTCAATGCACGTCCATCCACACGCGCTGCTCCGCTCACATGAACGGAGGCATATTCTTCAGATAAAGGAGGAAACAACAAGGATGTCTCCGCCGGTGTCCGTTGCTGGATGCCGCCAATCTCAGGCGCATCTTCCCGTCTTTTTACTGCCCTCTCTTCCATTTTATCCAGCTTGTCTGCATCCGTCTGAAGACTGATCGCTCCAACCTGACGATATCCTGTTTCCGTTTCCCCGTCTTCTTCTAGCTGTCTAATAAGCGAAGCATAATATGCAGCGCCTCCTTTTGCCAGCGCATACCATGCTTTATTCCGCCGCTGGGACAGCCACGGACAAATGATACCCGCAGCAGCGTCAGTCGCCTGCCCCGGATCTTGCCTGTCTATCACAGTTACAGCTGCTCCTGCTTTCGCTAAATGATACGCTGCCGATGCGCCTAAAATTCCTGCACCAACGATAATAAACTCTTTCATAATAAACACCTTTTTCAAGTAATTTTCATGTGTTTATTTTACAGCAGTTATGAATGAGACTCAAAATAAGGGAGTATCCGATTGCTTATCCAAATAATTAAGAGGGGCTTACATGAAGAATTTAAATTGACAATATTTTTCAATGCGGAGGAATACATCAGTATGTTGAAGCAGATATTATACATACTACAAATCACAGAAGGAGGTTATTGGAATGAACAAACAACGTGCTAAAGAGATTGTCGCTTCATCTGTTATGGCTGATGTTACTTATCAGGGCTCTCCGGTTTATATCCAGAATGTAGACGAGAAAAATGAAACAGCTAGAGTCTATCCCTTGGCTCAACCAGAAAATGAACAAACCGTTCCTTTGAACAGCCTAGTGGAACATTAAACTAACTCCCCACTACCTTCTATAATTAAGTAACAAAACAATGAAGCTGTCTTAAAGCCTAAGATTCAGGCTCTTATAAGACAGCTTCATTTTCTGTGTCCCTTCTTTTAAAAAGATCCTGGGTAAATCGAATCCATTCCCGTGCAGCGAATGAAAGATACCGATCTTTGCGCCAAATCATCGTTAAATGCCACGGAATAACTGGTTCAATAAGAGGAAGAATTCGAATGCGCTCTGCATCAAGCTCCCGGCAAATCGGTTCTGGGAGAAACGCAATGCCGAGATTAGCTGCCACCATTTCGCTAATAAAATCCCATTGGGAACTTTCATACACTACACGGGGCTGAAACCCCGCCCGCACACACTCCGCGATAATTCGATCATGTAGTGCAAAGTCTTTCCGAAAAAACACAAAAGACTCCTGTGTTAACTCAGATAAAGATACGCTTTCTCTATTCACCAACATGTGAGATGGATGGACAAGCAGCATCAACTTTTCTTTTACAAGTGAAAAAGAATGGAATACTTCTTCGTTCGTTGGCAACAGTACAACACCGATATCAAGGATACCCTTTTCAATATCAGCCTCTACTTTCTTTGCCCCATCCTCCACAAGCTGAATAGTGATATTAGGATACTGCTCCCGGAACTTGCCAAGCACTTTCGGAAAAAAACTTGAACCAACCATCGGAGGCAAACCAATGCGAATGTGCCCTTTTTTCAGTTTCATTAAATCTTCTAATTCAGACGATAAGTTTTGAAATGAATTGACAATGTCCTGAGCTTGAGCGAGGATCATCTGTCCAGCATCCGTTAACTCCACCTGTTTGCCGAAACGGTTAAATAACACAACTCCCAGTTCTTCTTCCACGCTCTTAATCATTTTACTAATCGTTGGCTGCGTAATATATAAATCCTGTGCAGCTTTTGTAAAACTTTTATGCTGTGCTACTTTTAAGAAATAGTGTAAATGCCGGATATCCATCTCGTCTCCCCTTCACTTCTTATAGATAAAAGGAATGATATATATTCTATATATGTATTTTACCCATGAAAACAGATAGTGTACACTTTTCACTGGGAGGGGCGAGCATCAGTGACAACAATTATGAAAGGCATAGGACAAGTGATCCTTTTATGCCTCATTTCTCTTATAATGAACAAAGTTGTGGATCTATTTCATCTAAGAATTCCCGGCAGTATTTTAGGGATCTTTGTCGTTTTTGTCCTGCTGCAAACAAAAATCATTCGCTTAGAATGGATCGAAATAGGAGCAAATTGGCTGCTGGCTGAGCTGCTATTATTCTTTATTCCATCGGCTGTCGGAATCATGAAATACAAAAACATTCTAATAGAAGATGGAGTATACGTAATCTTAGTTATTATTATTAGTACCATCATCGTTATGGCCTGCACAGGGCTGACGGCCAAAAAAATTGCAGAAAGAAAGGAGAGGGAACATTCGCGATGATAGCTCTTTTTAGCGTAGTCTTTACCGCAGGACTTTACTGGGCGGCTAAATGGTGTTATAAACATCAACCGAAAGTATATTTATCCCCTCTGCTTACAGTCCCGCTGTTTGTCGTTGTTTTTTTACTTTGGACTCATATCTCATACGAATCATACAATGCAGGGGCTAAGTGGCTGACTCATATGCTTGAGCCAGCCACGGTTGCCTTTGCTATTCCGCTATACAAATATTTAAATATATTAAAAAAGCATGCCGCTGAAATCATTGTGAGTGTTTTGTCCGGATCGGTTGCCGCTATTATTTCATCCATGATTATTGCCCAAGTATTGCACTTAAATACTCAAATCGTAAACAGCCTGATTCCGCGTTCCATTACTACGCCGATTGCTATGGGCCTGTCCGCAAGTATTGGCGGCATACCTGCCGTGACAGCTGTATTTGTCATTATAACGGGGCTATTAGGTACCATCATTGGTCCTGTACTCATTCGAGTATTATGCATTGAAAATGAAATTGCCCGCGGTGCACTTCTCGGTACTGCAGCACACGGCGCAGGCACCGCGAAAGCTTTTGAATTTGGTTCCATTACGGGAACAATTTCTAGTCTATCCATGATTATCGCTGCACTCATTACACTCTGTGTGGCACCATGGGTTATATCCATGCTACTGACCCTTTTTTAATTCAGTTCTTGAAGAAAAGGTCTGGTCCCATTGACAATATATTATCAATGGGGCCAGACTTTTTTTAGTTACCACTCCTTCGATATCATTTGTTTCACTAATTCCCGATTTCGCTTTTTAAATACCTCATTGTGTGAAGAAACCATTGCTATTTGATCAGCTTCAGGCTGGATAAATTGCTTCGCTTTATTTACAGCGTTTGCTGCGTCTTGGAAAGCTCCAGAAATTAAGTTTAATTTTCCGTCGTGTTTTAGAATATCCCCAGCTGCATAAAGTCCGGCTACGGATGACTCACTATTCACATTACCTGCGATATAATATTGATCAGCTCTTTCAATATGTAATTCACTATTTTCGAGTAATGTCGTATCCCGCTCGTATCCGTGATTAATAATGACTTCATCAATTGGCAAGTACGAAACCTCTCCTGTTTCGTGATTGGTCAGTTCCACACGTTCAATGGCTTCATGATTCGCACATGCAATGAGCTTTGTAATCGTCGTATGAAAGAAACAGACGACAGAGCTGTCCAACAGCTGTGTCACTTGAGCTTCATGACCTGCCAAAGCGTCTTTTCTATAAATGACATACACCTTTTCAGCAATCGGCTCTAATTCATTTGCCCAATCAATTGCTGAATTTCCACCTCCTGAAATAACGACCGTTTTATCTTTGAAGCGTTTCAAAGATTTCACTGTGTAATTTAAATTAGACACTTCGAACCTCGCCGCGCCTTCTATCTCTAACTTTTGTGGATTCAGTATCCCGCTTCCGACAGCTACTATGACCGTTTTCGAAAGATGGGTTTGACCAGAGGCAGCGTGCAGCACAAAAATACCTTCTTTATTACGTGTGATGGACTCTACTTTTTCATTTAAGACCACTTCTGGGTTAAACGTTAACCCTTGGCCGACAAGCTGATCGATTAATTTTGCTCCTGGGATAGGGGGTTGTCCTCCCACATCCCAAATCATTTTTTCGGGATATACGTGTATTTTCCCGCCTAGTTGGTTCTGGTATTCAATAAGCTTTGTTTTCATCTCCCTCAGACCACTATAAAAAGCAGAGTACAGTCCAGCCGGCCCCCCTCCGATTATCGTTATATCAAATAATTCCTGCTGTTCCATTACGTTCACTCCTTAGTAACCAAATGTAATTGATTATCATTATCAACTAATATACAAGTTTTTCTTTCTCTCTACAATAAAAATAATATTGACAATAGAAACAAAGAAAACTATAGTATGTAATTAATCGATATTGATAATCGTTATCACTAATTTTCCAATAGCTAGGGGGGGAAAAGCATGGTTCGTCTATATACGAATGACTTACATATTGGCTACGGTGAACGATTAATTGTGAAAGGTCTCAGCGTAGAAATTCCAGATAAAAAAATCACTACTATTATCGGTTCGAATGGCTGCGGGAAATCTACATTGTTAAAAGCCATTACCCGTATTATTTCGCATCAATCGGGGACTGTCATTTTAGATGGAGAAAATATTGCAAAAGAAAACACAAAGATTCTTGCTAAAAAAATGGCGATTCTTCCGCAAACTCCAGAAAGTGCAAGCGGATTAACGGTCGGCGAACTCGTATCCTATGGCCGCTTCCCTTATCAAAAAGGGTTTGGACGATTAACAAAGAAAGATTATGAAGTCATTGACTGGGCACTTGAAGTGACAGGAACAAAAGACTTCAAATTTCGTTCTGTAGATGCTCTGTCAGGAGGACAGCGCCAACGCGTTTGGATTGCTATGGCCCTTGCTCAAGAAACAGAAATGATTTTTCTTGATAAGCCGACGACGTACTTAGATATGGCGCATCAACTAGAAGTACTAGAGCTTTTACAAAAGCTGAATGTGGAACAGGAACGGACGATTGTGATGGTTCTTCATGATTTAAACCAAGCCGCTCGGTTTGCTGACTATATTATCGCATTAAAAGACGGTGAAATCGTACAGGCGGGCGATTGTGAAGAAGTGATAAATCGAGACGTGCTAAAAAAAGTATTTCATATTGATGCTGAAATCGGCCGGGACCCTCGGACAAACAAACCAATGTGCCTCACATATGATTTAGTATAAGGAGATTAAAAAAATGAAAAAAATACTCATTCCATTCATGCTATTATTTGTACTCATTCTCAGCGCTTGTAATAGCGAATCAACAGAAAAAGAGAACGACTCCGCTTCAACGGATAAGAAGCCAGAAACTATTACTTATGAATCTGAAAATGGACCGATCGAAGTCCCTGCCCATCCAAAACGGGTTGTTGTTCTGCAATCATTCGCAGGCAATGTCATGGCTTTGGATGTTAATCTTGTGGGAGTTGACTCATGGTCTAAAATGAACCCGCGCTTTCAAAAAGAATTAGACGGTGTAGAAGAAGTTTCAGATGAAAGCTTAGAAAAAATTATCGAATTAGATCCAGATTTAATCATCGGTTTATCAAACACTAAAAATATTGATAAATTAAATGAAATCGCCCCTACTGTTACATACACATACGGAAAAGTAGATTATTTAACACAGCACGTAGAGATCGGTAAACTTTTAAATAAAGAGAAAGAAGCACAAGGTTGGGTGGACGACTTCAAACAACGTGCTGCAAAAGCGGGCAAAGACATTAAAGCAAAAATCGGTGAAGACACAACTGTCTCTGTTATCGAAAACTTCGATAAACAGCTTTACGTATTCGGCGATAACTGGGGCCGCGGCACGGAAATCCTATACCAGGAAATGAAATTAAAAATGCCGGAAAAAGTAAAAGAAATGGCTCTGAAAGATGGTTACTATGCATTATCTTTAGAAGTTTTGCCTGAGTTTGCCGGTGATTATATGGTTTTCAGTAAAAATAAAGATACCGACAACTCATTCCAAGAAACAGATACGTATAAAAACATCCCAGCTGTAAAAAACAATCAAGTAATGGAAGTAAATGCGAAAGAGTTCTACTTTAACGATCCGTTAACTTTGGACTTTCAATTAGACTACTTTATTAAACATTTCCTAGGCAATTAACTAGCACATAGAGGCTGACTCAAAATGAAATTACCAGACCGCACTCACAAGACACTATATACAGAGTTTGTGAGTACGTTCAGAACTTTTGAGTCAACCTCTTTCCTTATATCACCAAAAGAAAGATGAGAGACTGATGACGAAAGAAAACCGACGTTCTATCCCGTTTGTATATAAGTTGATTGCAGGAGTCGTTTCGTTAATGGCTATGTTTGTGGCTGCTTGTGTTTTGGGGGCAGCAGATACTACGGTTCAAGATGTGTGGCGGGCCCTTACTTTCCAAACTTCCAGTGATAAAACTTCCCTTATCCGGGAAATTCGCCTGCCGCGTGAAATAGCGGGAATGTTTGTTGGAGCGGCACTCGCTGTTTCCGGTGCCGTCATGCAAGGAATGACACGAAATCCACTCGCAGATCCAGGCTTACTTGGATTAACCGCTGGAGCCAATGCCGCATTGGCTATAACGATCGCACTGAGCCCTTCATCTAACTATTTCTATATCATGATCGCTTGTTTTATCGGAGCCGCCGCCGGAGCAATGATGGTTTTCGGTATTGGTGCAGTGAAAAAGGGTGGTTTTTCTCCGCTTCGAATTGTATTAGCTGGGGCGGCCGTTTCAGCCTTCCTCTATGCGATTGCGGAAGGCATTGGTATTTACTTTAAAATTTCAAAAGATGTATCGATGTGGACTGCAGGAGGATTGATTGGAACCACTTGGGAACAGCTTCAAATCATCGTGCCATTTATTTTAATCGGTCTGTTTGTATCCCTTTTACTCTCAAAACAGCTGACAATTCTCAGTTTAAGTGAAGAAGCAGCGATTGGATTAGGTCAAAAGACTACACGAATAAAAACGATTCTGTTCATCGTGATGACTTTACTCGCCGGTGCTTCTGTTGCTCTTGTCGGAAATATGGCGTTTATCGGTTTAATGGTTCCTCATATCGTTCGAGCGATTGTTGGAACGGATTACCGTTTTATCGTGCCTATGTCGATCATCGCCGGGGGCTTCTTCATGCTGTTGGCTGATACACTGGGCAGGACGATTCACTCTCCATATGAAACACCTGTAGCCGCTATTGCAGCAATCATGGGCTTGCCTTTCTTCTTGTTTATTGTTCATAAAGGAGGGAAAGCATTCTCATGATTCAGCCAGCTTTAATCAAAAAACAACGTATGCTCCTATGCATTTTACTCGCACTTATTCTCATTACGTTTGTAGTTGGTATGGGAATGGGGTACGCCTCTTTATCTTATGACAGGCTGATCCCTACTCTTCTCGGTCAAGGTACATTCAAAGAAGAGTTTATTTTATTTTCCATTCGATTGCCGCGAATGATGATTACACTCTTAGCAGGAATAGCACTTGCGCTATCGGGCGCTATTTTACAAGGAATTACGCGAAATGATTTAGCTGATCCCGGCATCATTGGCATCAACTCGGGAGCAGGTGCTGCTATTGCTGTTTTCTTTTTATTTTTCCCTATAAAAACAGGTTCATTTATTTATTTGCTGCCGCTTGTTGCTTTTATCGGTGCCATCCTTACTGCCGTTCTTATATACATGTTTTCATATGACAGAAATGCGGGCCTTCAGCCTGTAAAACTCGTGTTAACTGGGGTCGGGTTTGCGATGGCGCTGTCTGGGATCATGATTGTGCTCATTTCATCTGCTGAACGTTCAAAAGTAGATTTTATCGCCAAATGGTTAAACGGGAGCATATGGGGGTCAGATTGGACTTTTGTTTGGGCTATTGTTCCTTGGCTGGCTGTACTCATTCCTTTTACATTGTACAAAGCGAATCGATTAAACCTCCTTGCATTAAACGAACCTGTAGCTGTCGGTGTTGGTGTATCTATAGAAAAAGAACGCCTCACCCTGCTTTTAACAGCAGTGGCGCTGGCTGCTGCCGCCGTATCTGTCACAGGGGGAATTGCCTTTATTGGACTGATCGCTCCACATATGGCCAAAGCTTTAGTCGGGCCTAGAAATCAATTGTTTCTCCCTCTCGCCATTCTAATTGGCGGCTGGTTATTATTGCTTGCAGACATTATCGGACGCAACTTAGTCGAGCCCGATGGTATTCCAGCAGGCATTATCGCCGCATTGATCGGTGCACCGTATTTTATCTATCTATTATTTAAAAAATAAAAGCGCAATATACAAATCGGGACAGCCCTCAGTCAGTGCTTACATGACTAGGACTGCCCCGATTTTTCATAAACCTCATCGTTTATAGCGAATAAGAAATCATTTTCTAAAGAACCATTTACTATCCGGTCTTTCGCGCGGAGTAATATTCATAATGAAGTATCCAATGATTAGAATTAAGACGACAAGCGAATAAAGCAATGTATTTATAGGATGTTCATGATCAACAATAATCAACCTGATCATGGCTGTAATGCCGATGTATAAAAAGTATCTTAGAGGAAAGTGGTA
Source organism: Bacillus lumedeiriae (assembly GCF_044891285.1). NCBI lineage: Bacteria > Bacillati > Bacillota > Bacilli > Caryophanales > Bacillaceae > Bacillus > Bacillus lumedeiriae. The sequence continues at coordinate 76,883 of NZ_JAUIYO010000012.1, read as the reverse complement.
CTCCTCTTTGAAGTACTTTACAATCATCGTAATAAACTCAAAATATAAAAAGAAGATCAGTATATTCGCAAGAAAAAGTTTATAATCATTGCTGCCTTTCTCTATTAAAATTTCACCGAAGATAATTAATTCCTTTACGAGTAAAAAACATAAAATAAGTGCCAGAAAAACGAGCGAAACATTCAATACCGTTTGGAAAACTTTTGGAATCAGACGCAAAACAAAACTAAAATCCTTTTTTACCTTAAACATGGAACTCCTCCTCTCTTCCCCATTTTAAGCAACCATTTTTGTTGATAAAAGGCTTCTTTTGTAAAGTTTCATTCATCCTCTCTTTACAAAGGAAGCCTTCATCGTGCACGTAATGATAAGTATATATATTATTTCAACTATTAAAAAAATTCAAGATCATTTAAATAAGTATTGATGAAGAAAAAAGCACATTTTAAACACGATAGGCTGCCATTCTTAATAGCAGCCTATCGTGTGATAAATAATTTCACGTGGAACATTCTATTTTCGGTTACTAGTAAATAGACCAGATCAGTCGTATCGAAAAATCAAGAACCGTTCATTTTCATTCTTTTCATACAGTCCCCGCACCTTTACTTCTGCCAACAGTTGAAAAGTCGTCTGTATTTCGAGAAAATGAACGTACTCAGTCGTTGGGTAATAAAGGATTACATCAATCGGCCGATCATTTTCCTCAACCGAAAGCAAAATATTACGAATAACCTTCATAAAAACCTGGATAGAGAAAGGGTTAAAAAAATAGAATCGGTTATCGAGCCTCTTGATTTCATACTTCTCAGCCGGACAGCATTCGAAGTGAATAGAGCCCTCCTTTCGCCTGCCCCTTTTCATATAATTCTTTTGATTTTCAAGCGCCTCTTGATACAGCTGTTCATTTATTTCAATGCCTGTTACAGACACTGCAAAACGATCATGGATATAAAATGGCAGCCGCCCTTTTCCACAGCCAAAGTCGACCACCCGATCACTTCTTTCTAATTCATACTCATAAAAAAGCTCGTCTAATGCGATATATGGTGTAGCCTCATAACGGTTACAGTGAATCGATGAGTGCGGCTTTTCCCTCATACCGGTTGTTTTAATTTGCAGCTGTTGATCACGTTGTTTTTCATTCATAGAAATTCCTCGGTTCCTATTGGTTCATTGTCAGGCATCGACTGTACCATTTTTCTCTTGTCCGGTGAATAACTGACACGATCAAGCTGTCATTTAAACAAACTGACAAACTCCTCATATCCTTCTTCTTCAAGCTTGCTCTTTGGTACAAACCGCAGGGCAGCCGAATTAATGCAGTACCGCGCATAATAAGGACCAGGACCATCATCGAATACGTGGCCAAGATGGGAGTCAGATATTTTGGTACGGACTTCAATCCGCCGCATGCCATGTGACGTATCAAGCTTTTCTTCTATTTCAGTATGACGCAAAGGCTTCGTAAAGCTCGGCCAGCCGCATCCCGCGTCGTATTTATCCTTGGAACTAAACAGCGGCTCTCCTGAAATGATGTCCACGTAAATTCCTTCTTCGGTATGATTCCAATACTCATTACGGAACGGCGGCTCAGTAGCGTTATTTCTTGTTACTTCATATTGAATGGGTGTTAGCTCCTTGCGCAGCTGCTCATCACTTTTCTGGTTTTTCCAATTCTCCCGGATGAATCGTGCTCGTCCAGAGCCTTCTTTATAAAGGTTGTAGTGAAAAGAATTCTTTTTATAATAATACTGATGTTTTTCTTCCGCTCTATAAAAAGGACCTGCCGGCATGATTTCTGTGACAATCGGCTTTTGGAAACGGCCGCTCGCAGCAAGCTCGGCTTTTGAAGCTTCTGCCATTTTCTTTTGTTCTTCATCATGATAAAAAATGGCCGTCCGATAAGACAGTCCCCGATCATTGAATTGTCCTCCCTCATCAGTCGGGTCAATTTGCTGCCAGAATAGCTTCAGTAATTTTTCATATGGGAATACGGCAGGATCAAATGTAATCTGCACGGCTTCATAGTGGCCTGTTTCATCTGTGCACACTTCCTCATAAGTCGGGTTTTCTGTATGCCCGCCTGTGTATCCAGAAATCACCTCTTTAATACCCGGCTGCTCATCAAATGGAGAGACCATACACCAGAAACAGCCTCCCGCAAATGTTGCCTGTTTAAGTTGTTGGGACATAAGGCTTCGCTCCTTTATCTTTTATTTTCAATATTGATTTTTGCACTTTCTTAATGAAATATTACACAACTATTCATAAGTATTCCTTTAATTATAACACCGAAACCCTATTTTCTAGATGGTCTTTTCTTTATGACAAAATAGAGCGGTGACCCAAGATATTTATTCCATTTACAGAAGCGACATTATTATGATAGTATATCAATACAGTAGTATGGTAGCGAACTAAAGTAAATTAACTATTAAAGGTGGGTTTTCATATGAAACGTTTCATAACTATGATCCTAGCTGTTACAGCTGTTCTTTCACTATTAGCAGGCTGTTCGTCAAAGTCTGAGAAAGAAGACGATACATTAGTCATTGGGATCGACGATAAATTCGCTCCTTTAGGGTTCCGCGATGAAAATAATAATATCGTTGGTTTTGACATCGACTATGCGACAGCAGCAGTCGAGCAAATGGGGAAAAAGGTTAAGTTCCAGCCCATTGATTGGAAAACAAAAGAGACTGAGTTAAGCAGCGGTCGAATTGATCTCATTTGGAATGGGTATACCATTACGGATGAACGTAAAGGAAAAGTTCTTTTTACAAAGCCTTATTTAAAAAATGCACAAGTAGTGGCTGTTCCGGTGGATTCAAAAATTACTAAACTCGACGATTTAGCAGGGAAAACCGTTGGGATTCAAGGTCTTTCTTCTGCAGGTGATGCTTTAAATGCGAATCCTATTAAATCTAAGATCAAAACTGTTACAGAGTTTGCTGATAATGTTCTAGCTCTCACTGATTTAAAAGCCGGCCGTGTAGACGCGGTCATTATTGATGAAGTTGTGATCGACTATTATATGTCGAAAGAAGAAGGAAGCTTTAAGCTTCTAGATGAGTCTCTTGCTCCAGAAGAATACGGAGTAGGCGTTAAAAAAGGGAACGACGAATTGCTCAAAGAACTTCAAACAGCACTTGATGAGATCAATGCAAACGGCACTGCCGCTAAAATCTCACAAAAGTGGTTTGGCGAAGATAAAGTGTTAAAGTAAAATAATAGATTTAACAGATTACAGAACAAAACAGGATTTCCACAGGAAACCCTGTTTTGTTTTTGGAGGAATCCTTTCATGTCAGATTATATTAGTACAATCATTAAACCTCTGCTCGAAGGGGCACAGATGACCGTCCTTTTGTTTGTGATTGCCATTGCAGCATCGATTCCGCTGGGCTTCTTATTAACCCTAGCTGTAAAAAGCAGCATCAAGCCGATATCATGGCTTGCACAGACTTATATACACTTGATGCGCGGCACACCGCTGCTGCTGCAGCTGTTATTTATATGCTTCGGTCTGCCGCTTATCCCTGTAATTGGGGAATATTTAATTTTGGATCGCTTTGTGGCGGCTTGTCTAGGATTCATTTTGAACTATGCTGCCTATTTCGCTGAAATCTTCCGCGGCGGTCTTTTAGCCATTGATAAAGGTCAATACGAAGCCTCTCAAGTGCTCGGCTTGAACAAGTGGCAGACAACAACGCGGATCATCCTGCCGCAAATGTTCCGAATCGCGCTTCCTGCTGTTGCTAACGAATCGGTAACACTCGTCAAGGATACAGCGCTGCTCTATGCTGTAGCCGTACCAGAACTTCTGCACTTTGCCCAGACAGCGGTTAACCGAGATTTTACCATCGTGCCTTTCTTCCTGGCCGGTATCATTTATTTGATTATAACGCTCATATTAACCATGTTCTTTAAATGGCTGGAACGACGATACAAATTTGAATAAGAAGGAGTGGTGAATATGGCTGTGATAGAAGTATCCAATCTTAAGAAATCATATGGTGATCTAGACGTACTTAAGCAAATTACGTTTGATGTAAATAAAAATGATGTCGTAGCAGTCATCGGTCCATCTGGTTCCGGGAAAAGCACCATGCTTCGGAGTCTCGCCCATCTTGAAGAAATAAATGGCGGGAGCATCTGTATAGCTGGTGATTATCTAGTGGAAAATGGAATCTATCCGAAACCACAAAAGATTAAACAAATTACCTCTAAAATGGGAATGGTGTTCCAACACTTTAACCTTTTTCCTCATCTTACGGTGAAAGAAAATTTGGAGATTGCGCCTAAACTAGTGAAGAAAGAGCCAGCTGCCGTCCTTCACAAACGAAGCATAGAGCTATTGGAAAAAATCGGACTAGCTGACCGCGCGGCTGCTTACCCGTCAAAGCTCTCAGGCGGACAAAAACAAAGAGTGGCCATTGCCCGGGCACTCATGATGAACCCAGAAATTCTGTTGTTTGATGAACCTACTTCAGCCCTCGATCCCGAATTAACCGGGGAAGTACTGCAAGTAATGAAAGACCTGGCTGAAGAGCAGATGACGATGATTGTAGTAACGCATGAGATGGGATTTGCTAAAGAAGTGGCGAATCGTGTTATGTTCATGGACAATGGCGAGATCGTCGAATCCGGTCATCCGGATGAATTCTTTACGAATCCTCAGTTCGATCGGACAAAAGCCTTCTTGAAACGCAATTTAAAATAATTTATCCTATCCCTAGAAAAAAGAAAACAGGCCTAAATAAAATTCGGCCTGTTTTCTTTTTTCGTTACGTTCTTTCTATAATCTCAACAAATTTCATTGAAGCGGGTGACAGCGGTACACTTTTTAAAAAACATACCCCCATACTTCTCTTCGGTATTTCTTCAATCAGCTGTACTTCATACAATAATCCATTGTCTAAATACTCCTGCGAAAACTCTTTCGTCACACAAGCGACTCCTAAATTGATTTTCGCAAAATCTAACAATAAATCATGGGAGCCTAATTCAAATTCCGGGGAGATCTTTACCCCTTTAGATAATATATAATCCTCTACGTACTGCCTCGAATTTGATTTACGTTCAAGAAAGATTAACGGCAGCTTGACTAATTCGTGAAAGCTTAATGGTCTAGATAATATACTCTTATATTTCTCTCCACAAACGAACGTATCATGGATATCAATACACGCTCTTAACTCGAACGCGGAATCATCAATCGGAAAGTTACAAATCGCAATATCTACTTCTCCTGATTTTAAAAGAGAACAGATTTCTAATGTTGTGCCATTCACAATTTTAAATTTAATATTCGGATATTTATTGCGAAACTCTTCTAAATAAGGAAGTAAAAAATACCTTGAAATCGTGTCGCCTACACCGATCTTTAACTCGCCTGTCGTTAAATTCTTAAATTCTAACATCTTTTCTTCTCCAACATCAATTAAACTAATTGCTGAGTGAACATATTCGAACAGAAGACTGCCTTCATCTGTTAAAGACACCCCTTTAGGTGTTCTATTAAAAAGCCGTGTATCCAGTTCGCTTTCTAATTGCATGATCGCCTGACTAACAGCCGGCTGTGTCATATAAAGGTCTCTCGCTGCTTTAGAAAAACTTTCACTTTTCCCCACCGTACAAAACACTCTATATAAATCTAACTTACTTACCATATAAACACTCCTTATATCCATCATTAGATATATTAATTTTACTTATATCATTAAAGCAATGTATAGTACAAGTAGAAGCGGTTTAAATTAACTTCATTAGTTATAAGGAGCGATTATATTGGAAAGAGTAGTTGGAACGGTTGTTAGGGGTCTTCGTTGCCCAATCATCAATCAAGGAGACAACATCGAAGAGATTGTCGTAGATAGTGTATTAAAAGCTTCAGAAGTTGAAGGCTTTCAAATTAATGATAAGGATATTGTTACGATAACAGAATCCATCGTTGCCCGGGCACAAGGGAACTATGCGACAATCGATCATATTGCCCAAGATGTTCGTTCAAAGTTTGGTGAAGACACGATTGGAGTCATCTTCCCGATCTTAAGCCGTAACCGTTTTGCCATCTGTCTCCGCGGGATTGCAAAAGGAGCTAAAAAAATTGTTTTAATGCTTAGCTATCCATCTGATGAAGTTGGCAATCACTTAGTGGATATCGATTCACTTGACGAAAAAGGAGTAAATCCTTGGACAGATGTGTTAACAGAAAAGCAATTCCGTGATCATTTCGGATATAATAAACATACATTCACTGGCGTTGATTACATTGATTATTATAAATCAATCGTTGAAGAATACGGTGTTGAATGTGAAGTGATCTTCTCAAACAATCCAAAAACGATTTTAGACTATACAAAAAATGTTCTTACTTGCGACATTCATTCAAGATTTAGAACGAAGAGAATCTTAAAAGCAAATGGCGGCGAAAAAATTTACAGCCTCGATAACATCTTATCAGAGTCTGTTGATGGCAGCGGCTGCAATGAAGCTTACGGTCTTTTAGGATCAAACAAAGCAACAGAAGACAGCGTGAAGCTTTTCCCACGCAACTGCCAGCCGATTGTTGACAAAATCCAGCAGATCCTGAAAGACAAAACTGGAAAAACGGTTGAGGTCATGGTTTACGGGGATGGGGCATTTAAAGATCCTGTAGGAAAGATATGGGAACTTGCTGATCCAGTTGTATCGCCGGCTTACACATCAGGCCTTGATGGCACGCCAAATGAAGTAAAATTAAAATATCTTGCTGATAATAACTTTGCTGATTTAAAAGGTGAAGAACTTAAACAAGCCATCGCTGAATTTATTACTAATAAAGAAGCGGATCTTGTAGGTTCAATGGAAGCTCAAGGAACAACACCTAGAAAATTGACAGACCTGATCGGTTCTCTATCTGATTTAACTTCAGGAAGCGGAGATAAGGGAACACCTATCGTCTTTATCCAAGGTTACTTTGATAACTACACAAAATAAGATGAACAAAAAAACTAGATGCCTTTAAATAAAACAAAGGGCATCTAGTTTTTTCTATGTTATCACTGTACTTCTTTATTCTTTTGTTGGACCACAGTATTCAAAATAATTCTTTGCTGTCTCCCAAAGTCCTATTTTATATAGATTCGGTACATGCGACTCAAGCAACTCCCAAAAGACCATCGCCATCACTTCCGCAGTTGGATTTAATTCATTAAATTCAACTGTATCTAAGTTAAGATGTTTGTGATCGAACTTTTGGATAATAGCCTGATCCACTTCTCTATCCAGGTCGGCTAAATTCATAATCATCCCTGTTACAGGATCCACTTCTCCCTCTACAGTGACTTCAAGAATGTAATTATGTCCATGTCCATGCGGATTATTACATTTCCCAAAAATCTTTTTATTTTCTTCATCAGATAATTGATCGCTATGCAATCTATGCGCAGCTGAAAAATGATATTTTCTTGTTAATTGAATCATTGACTTTTCTCCTTTTTGAGAGAACAAAAATGGATTCTCGTGCAATATTATTTTATGAAGTTTACAATCTTCGAACTGACCCTGCAAAGCATTCCATATGTACGCAACAATATTTTCGGTCGTTGGAATATGTTCCTTAAAAAAAGAATGTTCCTTATTTAAGAATTTACCGTCCAATTCTTCTAAAACAACACTCTTAACTATGCGGTCAACATCTGTAATATTAACAACGATGCCTGATTTCGAATCGAGGTTTCCTTTTACTGTGACTTCCAACGTATAATCATGACCATGACCATTGGGATTACTGCATAAACCAAATATTTCTCTATTTTTACCTTCATCCCAAGTTGAAACACGGTAACTATGGGCCGCTGAAAACTCTACTTTTCTAGTTAGTAAAATCAAGGTTTCACTTCTCCCTCATTCAATCTAGTAATTTAAGACATTAAATTTCAATGCTTAAGCTGTTTTTCTATTTCTGCTCTTCTCATAAGGATGATGTATTAATTTTAATTCGTGCCGCTTCCTGAACCTCTTCAAACATCCTATTGTACTCTTCCACTGATAAAGGTTTACTAAATAAGTATCCCTGTATTTCATCACATTTTTGCTGTTGAAGAAACTGTAGCTGCTCATCCGTTTCTACCCCTTCAGCAATAACTTTAACTTTTAGATTATGAGCCATTGCAATAATGGTAGTAATAATTTTAGTATCATCAGAACCAGCTTCTATGTCCTTAATAAATGACTGATCAATCTTTAATATATGGATCGGAAATTTTTTTAGGTAACTTAGCGAAGAGTATCCTGTTCCAAAATCATCAATTGCAATTTTCACGCCTAGATTTTTTAGTGCATGTAACTTATCAATAACATAGTGCTCATTGTACATGGCAATACTTTCTGTAATTTCTAATTCTAAATATTGCGGGTCAAGGCCTATATCACTTAACACTTCATTAACAAGCTCTACTAAGTTAACTTGTTGGAACTGACGTGGAGAAAGATTAACGGATATACTCATTTCAGGAAATCCGGACTTCTGCCATTCCTGATTTTGTTTACAAGCTGTACGTAAGACCCATTCTCCAATCGAAACGATTAATCCGGTTTCCTCAGCTAATGGAATAAACTCCGCTGGAGAAATCATCCCTAACTTTGGATGACACCAGCGAATCAAGGCTTCATTTCCTATGATCATCCCTGTATTTATATCGACCTTAGGCTGATAAAATAAAGTGAATTCATTACGTTCTAATGCCTGACGCATCCCTTTTTCTAAAACGGCTCTTCTCTGAATAAGATCATTCATATCAGATGTATAAAATTGATGATTGTTTCTTCCTTGTTCTTTAGCACGGTACATAGCTATATCAGCATTTTTAATGACATCTTCTACGTTTTCACTGTCTATCGGATACATACTTATTCCTATACTTGATGTAATAAAGAATCCATTCCCTTCGTGAACGAAAGGCTTTTCCAATTCTTTCAGAATAGTCTGTGCCATATCACCTGCTGCTTCCCTGCCCGTGTTAGGTAAAAGCAGAATGAATTCATCTCCCCCAATGCGTGACAGCATTTCACCTTCTTTAAGGAGGCATGAAATCCGATTCGTGACAGCCTTCAAAATGGCATTACCCGTAGCATGTCCAAACGTATCATTGATAAATTTAAACCTATCCAAATCAAGAAATAAAAATGCCATGGGCCTGTTATTATTTAAACTGGCCAGCTTCGATGCTGCTTCATTAAAAAAACGCAAATTAGGAAGCCCTGTCAGAAAATCATAATAAGCATGATATTGTATTTCTTTATTCTTTTTCTTAAGTTCATCGGTATAATGTAATAAGTTTAACGACATCGTATTGACTTGATTAGAAAGCAAGCCCAATTCATCGCTCCGTTCAACTAATACCTGTTCTCCAAAATTACCTTTAGCAATTTCATTCACTTTTAATAGAATTTGATTGATAGGTCTAACAATATATCTAGCTAAAAAGTAGCTAACAATAAAGACAAAAACCAAAACAATGATGGAAATAATCAAACTATTTAATAATTGCTTGTTCAATACCTCTTGAATAACGTTATAATCTGTCACTATTCCAATTACATAAGGTTTTTGAGAAGGGACAGAGATAAAACTTTTCAATACTTTTTTATTACCAAAATTACTCTGGAAACTAACTAATTCACCCGTCTTATTTGCTTTTCGAACAGCAGAAATATCGGCTGTTTTATCTTTATATTTATACTGTCCAAATTGAATATCCTTGTTTCCTAGTTCAATAAATCTCTTTCCATTCTGCTCAGTATAAACAGGTGAAAAGCCAAAAGTCTGCGGATTAAAGCCAACAATGTTTAGCAAAGTAGCGTTATCCCTTAAGGTTTTCTTTACAATAGCATCAGGGCCAATATGATCTTGAACATCCATAATCTGATTATCTCTCATGTACGGACTAATAATGTAATTAGTTGTGCCATCATAATAATAGCCCCATTTATCAACATGATTAGGATTGGACGCAGAAATATTCATCGGGCCTGACCAGTAATTTGGCAGCTTTTGTCCTTGAGAAATAGACACATTTTTATGAAGGTATAATTGTTGGAATGCGGTATACCAGTAATCCCATTCTTTCGTGCTTAAGTTCCTTTCATGTGGATCAGAAGACTTCACTCCCCTAATGTCATCTTTTTCTTTGACCATCAAGGTAATATGAGAAACGCCCAGCTTTTCGCTAAGCTTCGCGAGTTGTTCATTAGTCACTTTATTTATGTCGGGATTAAGCATACTCTGTGCTGCAATAGCTGCAGTACGAAGTTTTTCCCCCACTTGATTTTCTAAAGACTCGACCCCAATTTGTGAGTGATCAATGGCTATACTGATTTCCTTTACTAGGAGTTCCATCTGTTTTTCTTGATCTTTTATCAACAAGTCTCTCGTGTAGTAATAATATAGTGTATTATTTAAAATTAATATTAAAGTTACTATCATAGAAAATATGAATGATAGTTTCTTTGTTAAGGACAAACAAACTCCCCCTATGCAGCTATCTGTATCTGTGAATTTTTTATTATACTATTTGACCTTGTGAACTATAATACGCCTTTGGGTGGAGTCAATGTCATCTCATCAATCCGAACATGAAGCGGGGTCTCAGCAACAAACGATACCACGCGTGCTACATCATTAACATGCAGCATGTCTTCAGGGGAAAATCCTTCAACCCCCTTCCAAATATCCGTATACGTTGCTCCTAGATGTATATTAGTAGTAAAAATATTATATTTATACCATTCTTCTGCTAAAACATTCCCTAAGCCACTCATTGCATGTTTTGAGGCTGCATATACGGAATTCAAAGGGAGGCTTCTCTTAGTCGCGATGGAACTAATATTAATAATACGTCCCCCCTCTTTTTTCAATAATCCGAACGCATTTTGGATGCAGTGGAACGTCCCAAAAACATTCGTTTGAAAAACATCTTCCCATTCTTTAGCAGTAAACTCTTCAAATGCTTTAAAATAACCAATTCCTGCATTATTAACTAGCACATCTATCGTATTATGCTGCTCACTAATAAGTTTAAAAACATTATGTATTTCTTTTTCGTCCATCATATTCATTTGCAAGGGAAACAGATTTTCTACATGAATATCTATATTCTGTTCACGAGTTGTGGCATACGTAATGAATCCCTTATCTACAAGGTCAAGACTAATTGCCTTGCCAATCCCTCTTAAACCGCCTATAACAATCGCTACTTTTTGTCTCATATTCTACCTCTTTTTATTTAGGGACTTTATAAAAATATCCAAACACATCAATTAATAAATAATAAGCATCGTATTCCTTAATATAATCAATCCAATTGGCACTTATTTTTAAATAAATATCGTTCACCCTCTGTTGCAGCGAGTCAGAGTCAAGAATATAATGATCTTCTTCAATCTGCCCATGTACAATATGATGCAGAATCCAGTTTAACGGATTCGTCACAACGAGTTGATAACCATCTTCTGTTAACATTGGCCTTGGCCTTGGAATACTCGTTTTAACAATATCTTTAATGCCGTTAGGAGTTACAGACGGCATGATCAACTGAAATGTAAAGCTCTCATTCTCAAGTAAATCTATTTCGGGGGTATATTCATAAGCATTCACAATAACAGATGAATTATTTAATTCTTCTTTCAGTCCTTGAAATTCATTCAAAGAAAAGGGAACTTTCGTTTTCTTTGTATATTCGTTACCCCGAAGATATGTTTTATTAAAATCCTCTACTAGTTGGTGTACAGTGACATCAATCCCTAGCGTGCTCATTCTACTCACTGTAGTCTGTATCGCTAAGCGGGAATTATCACTGGCGATCCATCTTCTCTTCATTTTTTCTGCTGTAAATGACAAAGTGCCGCTGCCACAATAAAAATCACCGACTAAAGCGCCTTCATCTGTAGTCATCTGCAAAATACGTTCCATTAGTTTTTCAGGCTTTTGTGTAGCATAGAATGTATCTTCTTTGCCCAAATACTCATATTTTCCCACGTCGTCCCAAACAGATGAATAAGAAACATCCTTCTTTTTAAAGTACTTATCCGTTTTAGAATAAAAAAATAAGGATTCATGATTAAGACCCCATTGTGCCTTTTTATATACGGGGGCATCAGCAAACTTCCAAATGACCTCTCCAAGAAAATGGTTAGATCCAAACACTTCATCTAAGATCACTTTTAGATAATGCCCTTCTTTTTGCGAGGTATGGAAAACAAGAATCCCATTTTCATTTAACAATTCTTTGGCAGCTTCAATTCTCTTCTTATAATTAGACCGATAAATATCAGAATGATAAAAGTTTTGAATGGTAGCAGCCTCATTCCAAGGATCAATGATATGTTCATTCAATTTTTTATTAAACACAGAGAAAATCCACCCTGAATTAAATGGGCCATCAAAATAAATCATATCAAATTTTTCTTTGTATCCTATATTCATTAATCCTTGTATAACATATAAATTGTCGCCATAAAATAGTCCGTTTCCCTCAAATACTTCTGGTTGGAATTTCATGTCTAAATCACCTTCTTCTCAATGCAGATCCTTGATATTAAGGACTTAATCCCCGTGAACGAAATACAATTTTCACACGAAATACATTAAGTAACCAAAACTATCAATCTTTGAAAGAATCTGTCTACATGCAGTATAACAGATTCAAAAGTTCATAGATATTTGAAAAAAATTTTCTATCAATGATTGATATCATCAAATAAGGATGCCTCACGAAAGATGGCATCCTTATTTTTTATGAATAGTCAATCACGAAAAATCATCAACTTGATTGAGAAAAACAGAAATACCATGACGATCTATCACTGTCCGGAATTCGATAGATACTACCAACTCCATACCTAAATTGTCCTTTGCTTCTTTTCGAGGAATCAACACACCTGTAGTTATAACAGCCCTCATAAGTGTTTTGCTGGAAAGCAGATCGTAACCGTTGTTCCTTCTCCTTTTTTACTTTGGAAGTCAATCGTCCCTTTATATTTTGTTGCAATGTTATAACAAATCATCATCCCTAACCCTGTCCCTTTACTTTTTAAAGAGTAAAAAGGAGTACCAAGCGACTCTACTTCTGCTTCTGACATGCCATGTCCACAATCGATGACTTTAATCTCAACAAAATCTTTTTTCCTTCCCGCCGTTATCATCACTGATTCACCGACTCCGGAGGCCTCAATGGCGTTTTTAATGATATTGATTAGTAATTGTTTAAACTCTATCTTGTTAGCCGCGATATAACACTCTTCCACCATATTAAATTCGATCTTATTGTCATGTAAAAGTCCATATGAATGAAGTAAATCGGTGACACTCTGAAGAACAGCTTTTACATTTACCGTTTCCGTTTCATGATCTTTATTAGGCTTTGCGATAGATAAAAGTTGAGAAATCACCTGTTCAGCTGTATTCAATTCGTTAATCATCAAAGAAAAGTGTTTTTTTATACCCTCACTCAATGACGAATCTTTTTCGTATAACTGCAAAAAACCATTCACAACTGTTAAAGGATTTCTAATTTCATGAGCAACAGCAGCCGCCAGCTGCCCAGCTGTCTTCAAACGCTCTGACTGTTTGATTTGTTCATAATACAATTGCTGTCTTTTCATACGCCCATATGACAAATAAAAGATAAAATAGATAATTACTTGACTTCCTACAAAATTGATCACATTCCCGATTAAATCCCGTTTTATATACGGATATAAATGTCCTTGATCAACGAGAGCAATGTAGCTAAACGTCAACGTTATGGATAAACTATTTAGTATTAACGAAAAATAAAAGAGCTTAGAATCAAAAAACAAGATTGAAATCGCTGGAATAAAACATAGAAAAATAAAGTTGGACCAAGTGTCTGGATATAAAAAGAAAAGTGTATAAAAATAAACCGATGCCACAATCATAATAATTGCTCGGCAAACATGGGTGACATGCTTAGGATAAAGCAATAAACAGACAGATAGAACAACAACAAGTACGCTATGGGAAATGAACCCCATCTCAAGCTTGCCAAAACGCGGGTTATCAATTAACAAGCCCATGATCATAATGGTTATAACGATGATCACTGTACTGTAATATAATTTTTTATTTATGTGAGTATCAAGCGTATTCATATATACTCCTTTTATTGCTGTTATTTAAAGCTTTAGGGTATAAGTGATGTTACTTAATGTGTATCAACTGGGTACTTTTATACATAACATTGGTAAATAGAACGCAACTGGATGATAACTTTTAAAACTAATAGAGTCATCTATTCATTTCAACATCTTGCCATTCTATATTGTTTCCAATGTCCCTTCCTGCTTCTTACTAAACAAGGATGAAAATCACAACTAAAAAAATGCTGCTAAAGCCCAAAGTGCCAGACTCCATATCAACAATATACTCTATCTTTAAAAGAATGAATATACAGTATATGAATGATCAGGTCAGACCTTTATGGGGGCAGCATTTTTAAAGTGAATTCTATTCAAAAAAGCGGAAAAATCATTCCTGCTTTCTCGTTAGGTACCACAAAAAGTTCGGTAAGGGGCTGTGGACACAGGCACTGTGGCGTAGTCAGCCTGTTCAGCGGTATGGGCATAAGGATTTGCTAGAATGCCCAAAAGCCTTTCCATCACGCTGTAGTCTCCCCGTTCAATTGCGGCTTCTAACGCCTCTTCTACTCGATGATTTCGTGGAATGACAGCAGGATTGCTGTTTCTCATCAACTGATTCGCGGCTTCTTTCGCTTCCCGCTGCCTGTCCAGCCGCTCCAGCCAGCGCTTACGCCACTGAACAAATTCTGAAGCCTCAAACAAAGCTGTATTCTCCTGCGTATCAAAAGTTAAAGCACGGAAAGTATTCGTATAGTCCGCACGATACTTCTTCATCAAGTGAAGGAGATCGTTCATAAGTACCTCATCTTGTGCTTCTTCGTTCAATATCCCTAGTTTTGCCCTCATTCCAGAGAGCCAGCTCGTTTGATAGAGCGAAGGAAAATCTGAAATCGCATCCTGAGCCAGTTTGACCGCCTGCTCCTCATCGTCATGCAGCAGCGGCAATAGACTTTCGGCCAATCGTGCGAGATTCCAGCCGGCCATGTTAGGCTGGTTGCCATAAGAGTAGCGGCCATGAAGATCAATGGAACTGAATACCGTTTCCGGGTCATAGGCATCCATGAAAGCACACGGGCCATAATCGATCGTTTCTCCGCTGATCGTCATGTTGTCAGTATTCATTACCCCATGAATAAAACCAACAAGCTGCCACTTCGCAATAAGCTCAGCTTGACGCTTGATCACTTCTCTCAGCAGCGAAAGGTACGGATTCTCACTAGCTTCAATGTCTGGAAAATGGCGATTGAGTGTATAGTCAGCTAAGGTCTGAAGTTCTTCCACTGTGCCCCATTGTGCAACATATTGAAACGTACCGACGCGCAGATGACTGGAAGCGATACGAGTCAAAATAGCACCAGGGAGCTCAGTTTCACGGATTACCGGCTCACCAGTGATCACTACCGCTAAACTGCGAGTCGTCGGAATAGTAAGAGCATGCATAGCCTCGCTGATAATATATTCACGCAGCATAGGGCCCAGTGCCGCTCGGCCATCCCCCCCACGGGAATACGGTGTTCTGCCTGAACCTTTAAGCTGAATATCTACCCTCTCACCTTTGGGTGTGATCTGTTCGCCTAACAGTACCGCCCGGCCATCCCCTAACATATTGAAATGCCCGAACTGATGCCCCGCGTAAGCTTGAGCAAGAGGTGAGGCACCTTCAGGAATCTGATTGCCGGCAAGCACCGCTGCACCATCTTCACTTTGCAGCCCCTGAACGTTTAAGCCTAAATCTTCTGCTAACGGATGATTCAGAATGATTAACTTCGGTGAGCGCACAGAAGTTGGATTGATACTGGAAAAAAATGATTTCGGCAGACGGGCATAACTGTTGTCTAAGTTCCATCCTGTTTCTTTACTATTCTTCATAATGTCTCCTTTTCTTTTATGTTATAGTGTTTTCTATTTATTGATCAAAAACACCAGCATTTTATGTTATTTTTCGTGATCTATACTTCATAGAAGCACCTTGTAAGCCCTTTTTAATGTGTACTTCTTCCAATTTATTATACCGTTTCCATATAAAGATGCGTCCTTTTAATTAAAATGATTACCTGTCATTGTTCTAAATGCGAAATCATTTATTTGTGTTCAACAGACATTTAATTTTTTATAATGGTTTGTAAACCCTTCTTTTTTACTATTTCCTCGATTTTATGTTGCTTCCTCTTTACATCAAACTAAAAATATTAGGTCAAAAACCATGAAGGGTACATAAAAAAATGAAGTTGAAAAATAGAGTAGCAAAAAAAGCGATGTTATGTTGTTTTTTTATTACCAATGTTGTTACATTAATGACCTACTTGTTGGATATTGATCATTTTAAAGCAGTGAATGATGAATTTGATCATCAATCCGGGGATATCGTCTTAGTAGAGGCAGCCAAGGTCTTAAAAGATAATGTTAGGGAAATAGATACAATCGGTCGATGGGGAGAAGAGGAGTTTCTAATTATTTGCCCACAAACCACACTAGAAGAGGCTTTGCAGCTTTCAGAGAATCTTCGTAAACAATTAGAAAACCATCGCTTCCCAATAGTAGAACGAAAAACTGGCAGCTTTGGAGTTACCTCTTATGTCCAGAATGATACATTAAACGTTTTACTATCAAGAGGCGATAAAGCCTTATACCAGGCAAAAAATAAAGGAAGAAACTGTGTTGAATATTTAAGCTAATTAAAATGTGCACGAAAACAATCCATTCTTGTTATACTATTACAATTACTAAAAGGCTCCCGGTATCACCGGAAGCCTTTTTTCATTCTGAAATAGTTTTTTATATTGCAGCAAGTCCTTTGAACAGTTCCACTGCTGTTTCAATAAGATCATCTTTAAAGTCATACTCGTAGCTGTGAAGGTGTGGATAATCTTCTCCATTACCTATGTAGCAATAAGAACCTTTTATGATTTTCGTGTAATGACCAAAATCTTCGGAAGCCCGAAACGCTTCTGACATCTCAACTATTGGAAGGCCTTTTTCTTTGCAGACCTGGCGAACCTTGTCGGTGCTTTCCTTGTGATTTACAGTTTCCGGGAATTCATCCTGATACTCGAACCTCACCTTTAATCCAAGCTTTTCTGCTTCGGCCTTCGCAAGGTCTTCAAGATTCTTTTGAAGTCTGTCCAGCTCTTCCTCATAAAGTGCACGGATCGTCATTCTTAGTGCACCTTTGCTGGCATTTACACCAAAGGCTTTTGCGCCGATGTCTACATGAACAACTGAACAGAGAACAACACCTTTATTAACTGCAGAGTCAGTGAATGCTGGAATCGAATCGATCACCTTCGGAATAGCAAATGCCGGATTGATTCCCTTCTCCGGTTCACTTGCATGAGCAGGAGCCCCTTCCATATAAATGGTCATTCCCTTTGATGCACACTGTGCTGTTCCATCAATGACATGGACAACCTTATGTTGACAGCCGCTCATATTATGCCAGCCAAAAATTTCATCAATATTATTTTCCTTAATGAAAACCGAACATTCGGCAGCCCCGTCACCTGTTTCCTCGGCGTGCTGGAATAGGAAATAGACGTTATTCTCGCAGCCCTTCTGATCAATTTCCAAAGCAAAACCGCAAAGCGTCGCGGAGTGTCCATCATGTCCACATTTGTGGGAAACACCAGGGAATTTAGAGCCGTATGGGAGATCAATCATTTCTTCCATCGGAAGAGCATCAAAGTCTGCGCGGAATGCTACGTTCCTTCTTCCCGCTTTGGAATGGTAGACAGCATAGAACCAACGGCCCCTATCCACGATTTCAAGATTTGTATGTTCTTTAAGAAAATCGATTAAACGCTGTTTAGTCCATACTTCATGATTTGATAATTCTGGATGAGCATGCAGTTCGTGGCGTAGTTGAATCGCCAATTCAAGATTTTTCTTTTCCAATTTTACTTTCTCCTTTATTCAAAGTACATCTCAGGCTATACAGGTCATTTATTCTCTTTTGATCACGCAGCTAGCGTTCGGCTGAGTGCATATACAATAAAATATGTAACAGAAGCTAATAATGATGCGAATACATCGGCGTTTTCTCAAATTATAAGGCTGGGAGACGCTTTTTATCTAATTTTTATTATGCACTTTTTGTGCCAAACTAACAAAGTCTTTTACTTTATGGGAATTTTTTATTTAACCCCTATCCTTCTTTAACTTTCAACAATATAAAAACTAACATCATTTGCGAAAAGTATATTATTGCAGAAAAATTTTTATGATCATCGTAAAAATAATTTTACTATAATAAAAAAAATAAGGGAATGACACCAATTAAAACACAGTAGTGTCAATACCTTATCTCTTTATCTATATCCGTCTTCAAAGAAGGGAATAGATTATATATTTCTTTTATCTTTACATTTATTGTTTGATGATCTTAGTTCCTTGTATCTTTTTCAAACCAGCCAAAGGCAACTTCTGACTCAACAATTTTATTATCAGTTGAAACTAAAAAAATAATAAATGACTCGCCTGGTGAAAAAATAAACTTTCCATCCTCATCACTTGTCAATGTACTTTTTGGCGGAACTATTCGCTTAAAAGCATTTACTCCCCGCTTTGGAACTTCTTCCACCAACTCCGCAAATACAATTTCTACTTCTGGCTTTGGAAGCGGAGAAAGAGCTGTATTTGCAGGGGTTACCTTGTCGGAAATCATTGACTTTCCAGGAGGTATTGCATTAAACCAAATTTCAGCTATAAAAGGCTGCTCAGAATGATTCGTAATGGTAAACGCATTTACAAATAAATGGATATCTGAATGAAAGGGGTTAATTAAACTTCCCCAAGCGTGTTTGCCTTTGCCTAAACGAATCGTTTCAGTCTGCCCTACAAAGTATCTTCCCTGCAAGGATTGATATAATGGATTAGGTATGTTGACAGACTTAGAATATCGGTGATTATTAAACATTGGTATACGAACACCTCCCTCCTTTCTTAAGTTTATGCAGATTCATATAAAATGTTTGGACCGATATTTCGAAATAGGTACAAAATTCACTAGTTGTTCCTATCATAATTATCAGGACTTTCCACAAACGTTAAGTAGATGAAGTGGATGGATCAAAACCCGCTGATGGATGAACTTGCTGATCATAACAGAAACGTTAATAAGTTTGTCTCAACATTAGAAGAAAGGGGTTTTATTGTACAGGAAGGTGAATTAAAGTATTTAGACATACTAAAGCTTTGCAGTGAAGGCGTTGTAGATAATTGTATGGGGAATCATGCTGGTACCCCCTATTCATCCGTCTTACTGCCGCCAGCTCCTAATCAGCATCCATCCTAAGGGCAGGACCGACCAATTGGATATGACCCAAATGCTCCTACTAATTACCCTGCTAATATAAATTACGCAGCACCTGGATTTACTTATAAACTCAGGTCTGATGAGGCTGTTGTATTAATCGGACAGACACCTCCGTCCGCTGTTTATTTCGGTTTTCGGAACTATCTTGGGTTTGTTGAAAATAAACCTGGAAAGGATTACAGCGGGCTTGGTAAACATGGGCCTTGAAAAAGGGAAGGAGACCTTTTCCTTTTTTATGAGAGCCGCTATATGAAGGTATATCGAATTACACCTAAAACTCCTTACACAAGCCTAAACCCTTGGCCAGTTCCGAAGCTTAAAATCAAGGAGACGGGCATCACTGAATTTCAAATTGTTCCTCATGCAAGAGATGAATTGGATTACCTCAGGAATCAGATTCTTGCCAAGTATGGAAGTGAAGAATTTGATCATATTGACCTGAATTTCGATCTAGAAATTATCAAAGGATTTGAGGCTAGCTTAAATGATGTCAATGTACGGGCAGATAACAGAGATGCGATCTACATTCGATCAGATCATTTCCAATTGGAATCTGATGATGATTTTATTATCCTTTATGGTGTGAATCACGAACAAACCGGAAAAGCCGTCTTCTCCAATGCAAGCTTCTATGGAGCGGAGCTTTTTAATGGTGTAGCTGTAGCGAACACAACCGTTGAGTTCAAAGACTCTGCGGCCGAACTTTTCCCAGAAGGCTACGAAAATGAGAAGTTCTATTATGTGTGTAAAATGGCGAGGAAGAAGGAATGGAAATTCTCGTACCGTACAGTACGGGCAACCCGAACGGAAAGGCCTACGGAGTTGATAATAATAAGGAAGCTTTTATAATCTTTAGGATATATATTGATAAAGAGACTTTAGTTGGTCCAGCCCTATTTGATGTTATTTGGGACCGTCCCATCCTATTTACTAAAAAGAACAATCGCGGGAAAGCGGCTCTCAAAGATATAACGATCAAAATTGGCAGTATGGAAACTAGGTTTTAGAGAACTTTATTCCTGTTAAGCCAAAAATACCAGATTTCTATTGGAAGCTGATGTTTTACTTTATTAATGTAGGCGACAAATAATCCTTTAACACCTATCATAATGAAAAGTAAAGAAAACCATGCAGCTGCACGGCTTTCTTTATTTTCTTCTTAATCATCTTCTCTGTCAGTTTTTTTAAAATCAGATAGGTCTGTTTCCTCACCAAATTCAGTTCCATAATTAAGTTTACCGTAGTCACGTCTGTTAACTTCTTCAGTATCCTTCTCTTCCCATTCCTTGAACAACAGGGTTAAACAGAATAATCCGCTTAGCCCGACTAGACTATAAATAACTCTTGATAAAAAAGCGCCTTGCCCGCCAAATAATGCTGCTACCAAATCAAAACGGAAAAAACCAATTAATCCCCAATTAATAGCCCCAATTATTGTTAATGTTAAGGCAATTCTTTGTAGGGTTCTCATGAAACATCCCTCCTTTAAATTTAGATTTCTTCAGCATACAAGTCTGTACTCTTCAGTTAGAACGATCATCTACCTTTAAATAATTAGATCGTATTTTTATCATTTGTATCGAATGTGGATTTCATACACTAAAATCGGGAATTGAATGAGAACTTTTTGTATATGCATCTTAGCTTATTTGACGCTTGTATTTATGAATAAACACGCGACACTCAACATAATGATAAAAAACCGATCGAAGCTGGCTGCTTAGGCCATTTCAAACCAGAAAAAGAATGGTATATGGTACCACGGGTTACCAGGAACAGGAGTATGAGAATTCTTGTAGAAATAGTGAAACAAGATCACCTTCTTAAAGGAATGATTGGAATATAAATGAATTTTTTTTAAACAGGTATTTGTATCATAGCGGTCAACAGATGAATGTCCGATGATTTACATTTTAGACAGCACCAGCACCACTACGAATATAATAACTGCCGCACAAATTCATAAATGAGGACTGGAAGGTTCAAGTATGAATAAAAAAATAGGAGGGTCGTTATGAAAGAAAAAACTGTTATCATTACAGGAGCAAATTCCGGAATTGGTAAAGCAGCTGCCCTTAAATTTGCAACAGAAGGGTATCATGTGATCATGGCTTGCCGCAATATGGAGATTAGTACAGCCGTACAGGAAAACGTGATTGAAATAACTAAAAACATCAATGTCGATCTGATGCAGCTTGATATTTCTTCTTTTGATTCTATTCGCACATTTTGTACAGCTTTTAAGTCCAAATACCCACGGCTAGATATCCTGATACATAATGCCGCCTACTTAAATCACGGTGAAAAAGAATATAAACTTAGTCCCGAGCATATCGAATTATCTTTCGCTACTAACACATTTGGTCCTTTTTTGATGACTCGTTTATTGGCAGATCATCTTGCAAAATCACCAGACCCAAGAATCCTCCATGCTTGTACGACAAACATTAAAAATTTCTTTGACCCGAAAAGGAAGATCGAGTTCGATAACTTGCGTGGAGAATTAAGGGGTACACGGCCTTATAGTACTTATAAGATGTATGGGGACTCAAAAATGGCCCTATTGATGCTCACTTTCAAACTGGCCGAGGAATATAAAAGCATGGGGATCAAAGTCAATGCACTTCAAATTAACCGCGTAAAACTATCAAAAGAAACGATTAAAAAAATGCATTCCTTTTGGAAAGTGTTTGCATTGTTACAAAATATAACCAATCCCTTACCAGCAGGCATGGCTGATAACTACTTTCACATTTGCACTTCGGATGAATTTAAGAATGTTACGGGCCAACTGATCAATCATAAGAGAGAGGTTGTTAAACCATCAACAAATGAAAAAGGCTTGACACAATTGAAGAACATACTCGGCTCAAACAGCTACCCTAGATACGCAGCAGATCCTCAAAATGTTGAACAGATATGGAGGTTGAGCACCTTGCTCACCGAAGACTAAGATGTCAATTTTTATCCCCTCAATGACTCCGCATTTTAACTTCATTAACCTTATGGAAGCCTAAGAGATAAGACATAATGGATAATACCTATTTAGACTAATTAAGGGACTTGAAGAAGTCCCTTATTCACGGTTGTAGAACAAATGAAATTTTATAAAAAACAATGATCATTCGTATGAATGTTTTTTGTTATATTTTGGTTAGCACAATACCAGCTAGTGCAGATATAACCCCGATGATTTGATACATTTTAAGCCTTTCTTTCAATAGCCAGCAGCTGCCGAGAACGACAACTAAACAACTTAAACTAACAATGGGGAACACAATACTTGCTACTCCTGTATCAAGAGCAAAAAAGTAGCTGCTATAACCCACAACACTAAAACATCCAATCATTGCACCAAATTTCAACTCTGTACGCTGCCAGTTTTCCTTCATGATCAAACTATTAATGAGTAAATAAGCGGCACCGCCGCCATACATACAAACAAGCGTATTGATAGAATCAATATGTAAATGAGAAGACGTTTTCATCAACACACCTAGTACACCAAACGATACAATCGATAATAAAATGCGATACATCCACGGCTTATAATCTATTTTCCCCCCACTACTTGGTACATATTGAATAATGACTGCAGAAGCAAGCATAACAATAATGCCAATCCACTGAAGTAAGGTAATATTCTCGTGGAAAATAAGTGCCGCACTTAGTATCGGAATCACCGTATTTGTGCTAATAAGCGGCGATGTTAAACTCGCAGGTCCTTTTTCAAACGCCTTTGACATTTGAATATTACCGTTTGCATTCAATATGCCGATAAACGCACCTAGTACAATGGTTAATCCATTAAATGAGGCAAATCCTACAACTGTTCCATAGCCAAACATTAATAAACACGCAATCAGATAAAAGAAAAACTGCATATGCACTTTTGATAATCCTTTTCCTGATGTAACCTTAAAAATCATATTATTAACTCCAAAACAAAACATCGTCAGTACTGCTGCTGCAATCCACATTAAAGATCCTTCTTTCCCTTTGATAGAAGTATTTTAATATAGATTTCTAGCACTTCAAATAGTTTTTACAATTTAAAAACCATAAACCCATTTATCAGCATCTCAAGACAGAGAAGTGATGATATGCGTGCAGTTGTAAATATGGGTCAGATTCCCCGTAACGAATCTAACTGAGGTTTCTGCTCTTACCTTGCTAAGTCGAAAGGCTTTTCAACCTAGCCTGTTACTCTAACCCATAGTAGCCGCAAACAACATATCCTACTGATTTTGCTGCGACAATCAGCGCATCTTCATCAATGTTAAATTTCGGATGGTGATTGTAGTATGGCTTTTCGCCCCCTTTTGGAGCAGCGCCAATGTAAAAGAAGCAGCCAGGAATTTTTTCTAAATAGTAGGCAAAGTCTTCGGATGGCGACATCATTGGATACTCAATAACCTGCTTAATATCTGGGTCATTCGCACCTTCAAGACTTGCTTTCACTTCTGCGGTAACCTCTGGATCATTATACAATGGCGGGTAATCAGAAGTATAAGTTAACTCACATTGCACACCAAACTCAGCTTCGATTCCACTGACAATACGGCGGGCTTCCTTCTCAATGATCTTCTTCGTTTCCACATTCATATAGCGAATATCTCCCTCTAGCTCCACCCGATCTTTAATGACGTTAAAGGTACCTTTTCCGTCAAAGGAACCAATCGTGATAACACCCATATCAAACGGATTTATACGGCGGCTAATAATTGTTTGGATAGCTGTGACAAAATAGGAACCTGCGACGATCGCATCATTTGCCATATGTGGGGAAGAGCCATGACCTCCAACACCTTGAATTCCTAATTTAAAATAAGACCTGCCAGCCATGGAAAAACCACTATGGAAGCCCACAACACCCGATGGATTCAGTGGAAGTAAATGAATTCCAAAAATATTATCGAGGGCATCAAGCGCTCCCGAGTCTACAATGCTTTTCGCTCCTCCAGGCGGTACTTCTTCTGCATGCTGGTGAATGATTTTGATTGTACCAGGAATCTCGTCTTTCAATTGGATTAAGCAATCGGCAAGTACTAATAAATAAGCCGTATGTCCATCATGACCACATGCATGCATAACGCCTTCATTCTTCGATTTAAAAGGGAGCTCGGTTTCTTCCACAATCGGAAGCGCATCAAAATCTGCACGAAGACCAATCGTTTTTCCCGGTTTTTCACCTTTAATAGTCACGATTATCCCATGTCCATTCCCTACATTGGACTGAACTTCTACTTCTTTTCCCTTATAGAAGTCTAAAATATATTGAGCTGTTTTCTCTTCTTTAAAGGATAATTCAGGGTTTTCATGTAAATAGCGGCGAATTTCAATCATTTCTTCTTTACGTGCTTCTAACATGTCCATTAAAACTTTTTTCATTGTCTTGGTCTCCTCTTTCAATTTTAAAAGATGCCTAATCAGTAATATTTGAGTTTTTGATTGCCTCTATTCGTATGAAAGACTGGTCCCCTATAAAGGTGTTCTCTTTTTATTGAGTCAAAGTTATCACTTTGATTTTCGAGATTGCTTTTGCATTCTGCTGTATAAATCCATTTACGCTGCTTATAGTGAAAAGACGTATTGAGGAATTTTTCGACAAGGGTGATTAAGGCTGAGGGAGTTTTGAAGAATAAATATTCAATTAAAGACTAAAATATACCAATATAAACTGTATATCGCTATTTAAAAGAAAAGAGGATTTTAATTAAAATAAAAATAACAATTGCAGCTGAAAAAGCGGCTTCTTTTGAAACAAACTTTTATCGGTTGTATCGAAATAATAGTATGTAATTCATCCTTAAAATAAAGTATAGTTAGTATCTAATAAAACAATCACTGATTAAGGATGTGTCAACATGCGCATTAATAAATATATAAGTGAAGCTGGAAAAGCATCTAGACGGGGTGCCGATAAATTAATTACCGATGGAAGAGTTACTATTAATGGTAAACGTGCAACTATAGGCAGCCAAGTTGAAGCTGGGGATGACGTTCGAGTAGATGGAAATCCAATCCGAGTAGCAAGAAATCATGTCTACATTGCCTTAAATAAACCTGTAGGCATTACTAGTACAACAGAAAAAGGGGTAAAGGGGAATATTGTTGATTTGGTCAACCATCCATTAAGAATATTTAATATTGGGCGTCTGGATAAAGATTCCGAGGGCTTAATACTTCTTACGAACGATGGAGACATTGTTAACAAAATTCTGCGTTCTGAAAATAAGCATGAAAAAGAATATATCGTTTCAGTGGACAAGCCAATTACTCCTGAATTCTTGAAGAAGATGTCAGAGGGTGTCAAAATACTAGGTACAAAAACGCTTCCTTGTGAAATAGTTCAATTATCAAAATTTGATTTTCAAATCATTTTAACACAGGGACTAAATCGTCAAATTCGCCGCATGTGTGCTGAATTAGGATATGACGTTTACCGATTGCAAAGAATCCGAATCATGAATATTCATTTAGGCAACCTTCCTCCTGGACAATGGAGAGATTTATCCAAGAAAGAGCGAACTCAATTATTTAGAGAATTAAATTATGAGCCAAAAGAATGGTAAAAACTATAGAACATCAAGTGTAAGTAGAATTATCATTGGATTAATTCCCAACTAAAGGGACAATCTCATTATAATTAAATCTTAGTGCTTCTTTCTTGGAAAGAAGCACTAAGGAAGATAAGCATAAAGGTCATCTGTGTCCTTAGAAACTTCCTATAGGAGGTTTTTATATGAAATGCTAGTTAAGGATGTGCAAACTGCAATTTAACCATGTTCCACTATGCAGAATAATACTCTTATACCAATAATAGATTAGTTTTCGCACCCTTTTATTTCCTAGTGTATACTTTTCTCAACTTTCTTTATAAATACAAACGAAAATACTCCTATGATGGCCAGATATAATTCAAGTATCCATAAACTTTTTATATGACCTGTTTGATAGAATGCAAAAGGAAAATCAATAGCAGCATGAATGAGAATAGCATACATAACATATACAAATTTTCTTTTAACCACTGCCGACAAAACGAATAAGCTTAAGGCCATTTGTATGAAAACAGCAGAGAATCGTTCTACACAGGCCAATAAATAAAATGATGCCCCTTGATTTAATACTGTTTCTTTTAATGTTGGTAATTGATCACTTGGCACTTGCCCAGCTAACGCAGTCTCAAAGGTTCCTGCATTAATCATGTAAGCAAAGATAATGTTTGGTAACATGATTGTAAGCATTAATACAACTGCTTCAATGCCTCCCCAACCAATACCAAAGGATATTCCACCTTTAAAATTAAGATATTTTTTAAGTATCCATGTAAATAATATGAATCTCCCGAGCTCTTCAAATAACCCTGCTGCCATTCCTCCATATAATCCAAATAACCATGGATGATCTGAATAATTAGGGAAATTTGTTAACACTACAACGTGCAATACCTTTTCTAGAATTTGTGTAATCACAATAAATCCAATACTCCCAATGATCAATGGCTTAATATAGATGCCTGTTTTCTTTTTATAAAACAAAATCAGCCCAGCAAATAATAAGAAAGAAAATAAAATCGGAATAAACATTGAAATGATTGTAACATGACTGACCATATTGACCCTTCTCTCTTTTCATTGTAATCGTTGCTAATTTCCTTTGCGCCTCTTTCCCCTGCTTGATGATCTTCAAATTATTTAAACTCCAGAAAAGTTAAGTTATAAGTTTCCCTCGATTAGTATCTGGAGAATAACGCTTTTGAAGCTTGAACTGTCCAAAGCGTGGTGCTCCATCTGAATATATTTATGCGAATAACTCGGATAAATGTCGGTATTAATGCAAGGTTTTGCAAAACTTTTAACACTACCTTTTGTAAATCAAAATCCTCTTGAGCTATATATCTTTCAAAGTCAGCTAAAACAATTGAGAAAAATTTCATAAAGGAGTCCATATGTTCTTCGACATTCCAATTTGAAATTTCTTCAGCAGATATGGATCCGGATGACTTTGGTAATGCATAGACTTTTTCAACTGCACCCCTAACAGGATTTTCTTCTACAACTTCTATAACTTTAGCATGTAACATTCTTTTTAAATGGCGATACAAAGTTGCTTGTGGTATATCCTGAAGATTTTCTCCAAGCTGCTGAACTGTTAATTTTCTTCCATTGATTAATGTTTGTACAATTCTCATTCGCACAAGATGTAATATTACGTCTGCTTTTGATTGCTTCATGATAAATCCTTTCTTCACATTATTATCATTATTAATAATGATAATAATGTGCCAATAAAAAATTGTAAACATTTTCAAGAAATTATTTTCCTGAGTAAAATCTATACACTTCTTACTATTCCAAAATCCATTTTTTCTTATTCCCTTGGAAATACCCGTTCTTTCGGAGAATGCTTGTATCATCATGAATTTACTCAAACCAACATACCCCGTCAACTCTAATGTTACACCTTATAAAAAATTGAATGGCAAGGCCAAATTCAAAATAAAAGACTTGCCACTCAGGCAAGCCACCTCAACTCTGCTGACTTCTCACGATAAATCTTGTTTCAACCGAGCGTAATTTGCTCGTCCGCGAGACCTCCCCGGTAAGAACGATAACCTTCTTCTCATGTAACTGCTATATTTACTGTATGGGATTCGGGCAGTATTGGACTTTATCTTGTTATGCAGACTTGTTCGTCCCAATTCAGCCTTGTATATAGTTTCTGTTCGTCAGTTCGAGAATTCTTCTCCACCTTCCTTCAGGTTCCACCTCAAGTTGGACACCCTTGCTATTGACTAACAGTTCCTACTGCCAAGCCTGTAGTGGGCTTTTACCACCAAGCTATCGCCCATGCCGGGCGCACATAAAAAATGAGGTCATGCTCCTAACAGCATGACCTCATTTTTTAAACTATTTAGACAAACCCATCTGGATTGCGGCACATCTCTGCACCCTCAATCCAAATTTTTTACAACAAATTCGAATTCAAAGATCAGATTATATAGAAATGGTGGTCACGTCATCACCATGTGGAGACTCGAAATGACGCAATTCTACAAAAACATACTCAAATTCATAACCGTTAATATTGCCTGATCAGGAATGATTCTCCTTGCAGCAATCTTCCACTGTCCATCTACTTTCCGAATGATGTCTTCCCGCTCGCCAATAATTTCTTCTAATTGATGTTCGGAAGCTCTGCTGCGTTTGAAGTGAAAATAACTTCTAACTTTATATTCATCAGAATTATCACCAGGCTTTACCATGATGTTGGTGATATAATGTCTCTGCCTTGTTCGTGGATCTTCAACCCACGCGGAATTCGTATAAAGTCGTTTCACCCTCGTCTCCAAGGATTTTTTCGTTTCTTCAAAAAATGTCATATCATCGACGATATTCGAACCTTCTCTTCTTTCCGTTGTCACACGCAACGGCATACGATAGATAATATCATCGGTTAATAAATCATGCCATTCTTGGTACATATGGTGGTCTAACAAATAGGCTTCATGATAGAGAAATTGAGTAATTTCATGTTGTAATTCTGCATTCACTTGAGTGTTTTGAAATTGTAATTCCATGCTCATTGGCTATCCTCCTCTTCGTCCAAAAGACCTTTTGAAATTAGTTCAAACCAACGTTTGTGCATATTTTTTGCTAAGTTATCCGTGTAAGTAGATGGGTAAGCCACACCTGGTCCAGGGAAGTTATCAACTGGCTCAAATACGTCTTCTCCCAATAGGTAATTGCTCACATTATTATAGCTTAATTCTTTATCTTCCATCATGAGCGCGTTGTTTATTTGAGTAATACGAGCCCAAACTTCTGTATCATCCTGTTCTAATGTTCCAGAGGGACCAAAGGAACCGACATAAGCTTTATATGATTTCTCCTTGTATTCTTCGGGTGCTGCCTTATCAATTAAGAACCAACACCATACCTCTACTTTTTCAGGCCCTATAGGTCTCCAAACCCGAAGATTTAAGTAGTTGATCATCTCCCCTTCCATCCCATGCACTGGACTGTCGAAAGCAAGGTTAGGGAAAACACCACCGACAAAAACGGTCGTATTTGAAAAGACTTCAAGTTGTTCAGGACTTAAATTTCGTTCAAACATTGGCCACATCGATTCAGGCAATGTTTGGTACTTATAGGCTGACTTGCCTGTTTTAGACGCCGTCATGACACTTAGACCGTGACCGTTATCTAAAGCGATGTGATGGCCATAACTTGCAAAATTCGGGTCATTTGGGCTGATTCCTAATTCAACAGTGGACCGGTGGTTCGTTTGAACATGATATGGGTCTGAAGCAAAGTTTTCTTGCGTCATCTTCCAGTTGGCTTGTGCTACCCAACGTTGAGGAACGCCTCTGACTTCCATTCCGCCATCACTTCTGCCTAACATGATGTCTAAATACCATTTCATATCCCCTAGGTAATCTTCCAAAGACATGGCTTGAGGATCCAAGCTTGCAAATATCAACCCTTGGTACATCCCTACTTTCGGAATTGGACGCAGCCCCCACTCGTCCTTTTTCATATTTTCTCCGTATACTGTTTTTCCGGATACGATACCAACCAGTTCCCCTTCAAGGTTATAACTCCATCCATGATAGGGACAAGTAAACGTTTTCTTTTTTCCGAAATCAGCTGTACATAAGTGTGCGCCTCTATGCGTACAGGAGTTTAGATAAGCTTTAATCTCTCCGGAATTTGTTTTTACAAGTAATACTGGATCACTCGCAATCCAACGCGTCACATAACTTCCGGGCTCTTTTATTTCAGATTCATGCCCAATAAATTGCCACGTTTGACCAAAAATATTTCTGCGTTCCAATTCATAAATATCCTTATCTGTCACTGCCCATTGAGGCATTAAACCCTTATCTAACTTTTCTTTCAGCTTCTGTAATGTTTGCTTATTTAAGCTATCTTTAACCAACA
This sequence comes from Bacillus lumedeiriae, assembly GCF_044891285.1. Taxonomy (NCBI): domain Bacteria; kingdom Bacillati; phylum Bacillota; class Bacilli; order Caryophanales; family Bacillaceae; genus Bacillus; species Bacillus lumedeiriae. The sequence goes on along the minus strand of NZ_JAUIYO010000012.1, from coordinate 46,475 downwards.
TTGTCTGTTCACCTCATGAAATCAAATTTTGATGAGTAAGATACATTTTCGTTCATTTCTACTGTATAATACCTATTGGTGATATTTACACATGATTGCAAGTTTGCAGGTTTTTTATTCTATAATTTACTAAATATATCGTCCCCCTATAATTGATTGGTAAATTAAATATTTCATTATATTACTATTTGAAATGTTCTGCTTTCTATAGTTTAAAATGTATTTTATGTAATGTAAATACAGGTTTTTTATGATTATTTATGATTATTTATGATCATTTCTGATTAGAGCAATAAAATGAATGTAAGATATTTGCCTGGACCGTCAATAATTTTGTGTAAATGACGAACCCCTTTTCTTGTAGCTCGTCATTAATCAATGGTTTTAAACATGGCGGCGAGTTCCGCCCGGGCTTGATCGAAACCAATATGGCACCGCACTGCGAAACAAGAAAGCGCTCTAGGGCTTCTTCATGGGGGGGCTGCTCTTTGCGCTTCGTGTATTTCTTATTTTGCTTATTGAATGACTCGAGCAGGTTCGTTGAATATAAGCTTCTCCAGATAGATTTTGGGAAGCTGTAAAACGTAAAAATATAGGGGTTTTCCGCTAATGGTTTGGTCACCGTCTGTTGTTTAAACTCGCCGTTTCCAGATGGGAGATTCATAGGGAAGACCTCTTTTCTTTGGATGGGTTATGGTGACTTAATTCTAAAAGAAAGGGTCTTCCTTTTTGTATTTATTCATTTACAAAAGATATTTTACGCTCTCAAAGAACTCCTTTTGAAACAAACTTTTATCGGTTATACCGAAATAGTAGTATGTAATTCACCCTTAAAATAAAGTATAGTTAGTATCTAGGCAACCTTCCTCCTGGAACTTATCCAAGAAAGAAGCACTAAGGAAGATAAGCATAAAGGTCATCTGTGTCCTTAAGAACCTCATTTACTTATGATACGGTTCACCGCGGCTATTTTATATGCGGTTTTATTTTTCTGTTAGATTGAGTAAAATTATTTTTGTATAGTCTTTAAAATCAACACAGCCTTTTTTATATCTTAAAAATAGTCTTACCCACTACTTTACGTGAATTGAGTCTTTCAAAAGCATCTTCATATTCTTCAAGTGAGAGCGTTAAATCAATTGTTGGCCGAATATCAAATTGCTCAGCCAACTTGAAAAGCTGTTCTAAAGTTTCTCTGAGGTCTTGATTAGAGTATTCCTTAACGGCAAAAGGTTTAGAATATTTAAAAAAAAATTTTCGGAACAGCCATTAGAACATCTTCCAATCATAGCTGAAAACAATACTGCTAGAAAAAGACTTCATTCCAGTGCTTGATCTCTAGTATGCTAAAGCTTGTCCTTAATAGGTTCCAACAGACATTCCGGCAGTTAATAGTTAATCGATTAATCCAAAAAGGTGTAGTCTTCTCCTAATGAGAAGACTACACCTTTTTTAGTAAAATCTATAAACGAAAAAGCACCTGTCTTAGGCTTCCATGTAAAAAGAAAAAGGCAGGCGTTTTCCAAAACCTAATTGTAATACAGATTCTCAGTCGGATAGACTGGGTCATTGGTGATGTCGATTCCAAGCTTCTTAAAGGTCTGTTCGTTTTCTCTATTCAATATGACCGTAGAATGAGCTTGTGTGTCTTTTAAATTCGGCAGTTGCTTATAAGCCAGCTCAGAAGTAGGATTGGTGACTGCACTGATTGCCAGTGCGATCAGCACTTCATTAGCGTTTAGTGTCGGGACTCGGCTGTTCAAATCATCGATTTTCAACCGTTGAATCGTCTGCAAAATCATCGGTGACAACAAATCGATTTCATCGGCAATATTGGCCAATTTCTTCAACCCATTCAGAATTGCGGCTGCCGAGGAATCCATCAAGGTTGTCGTTCGACCGGTGATCATCTCGCCATTTGGCAGTTCTATCGCAATTACCGCTTGCAAATTCGTGCTGTCAATTCTCTCTTGAATTGCTTTCGCATAATTACGGGCCGGCAATACAGGTGCCCGATCCTCCTTCTTTAAGTCAGTCTCTTCCAAAATCACTTGCATATGGCGCACACTATCTTCATCGGCAAGCCCTTTTTTATAGTCGTTCTCTACGGTGAAACTGCGCCGAATGATTTCTTGCCTAGCGGCTTCCTGCGCGACCATATCGTCGATGATACCCGATTTCAGACGATTGACACCCATATCGGTCGGTGAGCGGTAAACAGACTCTTTACCAGTAATCCTTTCAATAATTCGTTTAATGACAGGAAACGTCTCAATATCACGATTGTAATTGATCGCTACTTTCCCGTATGCTTCATAGTGGTAATTGTCAATCATATTCACATCTTTCAAATCGACGGTAGCCGCTTCATAAGCGATGTTTACCGGGTGCTTTAACGGCAAGTTCCAAACCGGAAACGTCTCAAACTTGGCATAGCCGACTTTATTCCCCAGTTTATTCTCATGGTACATTTGGTTAAGGCAAGTCGCAAGCTTCCCGCTGGCCGGGCCAGGTGCCGTTACTACCACGATTGGCTTTGTCGTTTTAATATAGGGATTCATCGCAAATCCCTCCTCACCAATGACCACGTCTACATTTGTTGGATAACCTTTGATTTCACTGTGAGTGAAGACGCTAATTCCGCTTCTCTCAAGCTTAGTCATAAATACTTTGGCTGTTGGCTGTCCTTGATAACGAGTGAGCAAGACACTGTTGACAGAAATGCCATATGCCCTGTATTCATCGATTAAGCGCAAGACATCTTGGTCATAAGTGATACCGTAATCTTCACGGACTTTGTTCCGCTCGATGTCTCCAGCGTATACACAGATGATGATTTCCGCATTTTCTTTCAGCGTGTTCAACAATTTAATCTTGGCATCTTCGTCAAATCCAGGCAAAACACGCTTGGCATGTTTGTCGCCTATCAATTTTCCACCGAATTCCAAGTAAAGTTTATCATACTGCTGCACCCGTTCTAGGATGTAAGCAGATTGTTCTTGCAAATATTTCTCCGAATCAAATCCAATTTTTTTCATTTAATTTCCGCCCGCTTTCTATACTTCAAGCTTTCTCTTAAACCGATAGATAAAAATGCCTTAAGAGAGAGTACTAACTAAAATACATCTTTTATCATTATAAAGCTTTTAAAAAAATAGACAAAGGAAAACTGGCCCAATCATTTCATTGATTGGGTCGCACTAATAATTCCATTGACCTTATAATGAATATATTCGACCAAAATAACGAAATTTTGGCAGGAAGAGTTGCCCCTTCTTAACTTATTTATAGTTTAGCATTTGTACAAAACATGTATAAGTTAGAGCTTATTTAATGTTATAAACCTCATTTACTTATGATATGGTTCCCCCCGATTAATACGAAAACTCCTGTACACCTGTTCTACTAAGATCAGCCGCATTAGCTGATGGGGAAAGGTCATTTTTGAGAAGGATAGTGTATCATTGGCTCGCTGCATGACGTCTTTGTGGAGGCCGAGTGAACCGCCGATGATGAAGGCAATTTTGCTTTTTCCGTATGTGGCAAGCTGGTCGAGTTGTTTGGCAAGTTCTTCAGATGTTTTCATTTTTCCTTCGATAGCGAGCGCGATCACATGCGTGTCTGGGCTAGTCTTGGCGAGGATACGTTCGGCTTCTTTTTGTTTTACTTGCTCCATTTCTGTTATACTTAATTCTTCTGGTGCCTTTTCATCAGCCACTTCGATGATTTCTATTTTTGCATAGGCAGATAGACGTTTGACGTATTCGGCAATTCCTTGTTTTAAGTACTTTTCTTTCAACTTTCCGACTGTTATAATTGTGATATTCACAGCTATTCCTCACTTTACAAACAATTTACAAACAGGTTGTCCACAAAATTATCCACATATCCACAAAAGTGATTATTTACATACTTTTTTCCTTCTATTCACCTGTTCCCACTCGATTTGTTATTTTTCGACCATTTTTTCCATGTTTTTTGAAAAATGACGCCTTTTGTCATAAATAGCGGTCATATTTCTTTCTACACGCATATAAAAAAGAGCGCACTTGTGTATAAGTCGCTCCCATTTGACTATCCACAGCTATTTTTTAACTTTTCCAAAAAGTTATACACATACTCACAATATCTATCCACATATAGTAGGCGAATATTAGTTTGCTACTACATATTCCGCCTCGTTTTGACAATATTCACATGTCTTTTTTTCTTCTTCCACCTTTTCAATCACCGGTGCTGTTTCGTACTCATCTACAACAATATCGAGTGCAAGTTCCACGTGCTCTTGGCAGCAATAAATCATTTTGTTCACTCCTTTACGATTTTATTTTATCACGAAAAAGCGCAGAAGAGCATAAAGCTTTTCTGCGTCTTTTACTTAAAATGTTTCTTCTGATGTAAGCGTCATTGTCACTGTGTGCTGTTTTCCATTACGATAAAAAGTCACTTCTACTCTATCGCCGACTTTTTTCTCATTATACATGTATTTGCGAAGTTCTAAAACATCCCGCACTTCTTGATGATCCATCTTTACAATCACATCAAGTTCCTGCAGTCCGGCTTTGGATGCTGGTGTATTTGGCAGAACTTGTTCGATCATCGCTCCTTCCGTAATGTTTCTCGGAAGCTTCAGCGTTTCTTGCTGATGGTAAGCTGGGACTTCGCTGACGTTCCGCAGCTGTACTCCCATCGCAGGCCGGATCATTTCCCCTTTGCTCTCTAAACTATCGATAATTGGTTTAGCAAAGTTAATGGGGATAGACAAGCCGATTCCTTCTACCGCGTTCTGAGCAATTTTCATCGAATTGATACCAATTACCTGACCGGCAATATTCACGAGTGCTCCCCCACTGTTCCCAGGGTTAATGGCGGCATCTGTTTGTAATACTTCCGCCTGCCAATCGAGAATGTTGTCACCATTAATATCCACCGGAATCGTGCGCTCAAGACCAGAAATCACTCCTTGAGTAACGGATCCAGAGAACTCTAGACCGAGTGGATTCCCAATCGCAATCACCGGTTCACCAATTTTTAGTGCATCGGAGTCACCAAATTCAGCGACTTTTTTTATATTTTTTCCGTCTACTTCAATGACGGCAAGATCACTCCAAATATCTGTTCCGCGAAGTTTGGCTGGTAATTTTGTTCCATCTGCAAGCGTCACCTCGAGCTGCTGCGCCCCTTCGATCACATGATTATTGGTCACAATATATGCCTTATTTCCAGCTTTTTTATAAATAACACCCGAACCTGTTCCAGCCGGCTGTGCAGATTCTCCTTCCCAAAAGTTTCCCGATTGAATATTTGTAATCCCAACGACCGTGTCCTGCGCTTTATCCACAGCTTTTGTTACATCAGTCGTTACATTCAATGATACACTCTGTCCTCTTGGCTGTTCATTATTTCGTTCAATTTGAACTTGTTCATTACCCGCTTCACCCGGCAGAAGATTATAATCCACAAGTTTAGGAAGAACAGCAATCACAAGCAGTGCACCTAAAATAAGCCCCGCAAGACTTGCCAGAAAGTACCCGCTTTTACTAGGGCCGCGCCGGTTTCGGTCCACTCTGCCATCATCATCATAAAAACCCAAACACCTCACCCTTTCCATCCATACTGTCACTTATTTTCCCCATGTAGCACAAATTATAACGCTTCAAATGAAAAATTCAACAAATATGCAATGTCTGTCACTGCGCGGTTGTTGTGTTTATCTAGACAATCAAACAAACGAGAAAACCGCCTGACCAACAGTCGTCAGACGGTTTTCTATCTCTTAAAGCTCTGTCAAGATTGTTGGAACTTTTGGATCAGTATGAAGCAGTTCAAACTGATCGCCAACCGGCATATCTTTCATTTTGAGCGTTTGCGTTACACTCATTTCGGCCAAGTCTTTCATATTATTGTCCTGACTTAAGTGAGCCAGGTAAATACGTTTTGTCCGGTCACCAATAACTTCACTCATCGCAATCGCGGCATCTTCGTTCGACACGTGGCCAAAGTCACCTAAAATGCGGCGCTTAATATTCCACGGATAGCGGCCGACACGCAGCATTTGAACATCGTGATTGCTTTCAAATATGTAAGCATCCGCATCTTTAATTGTTCCTTTCATACGGTCACTTACATAGCCTGTATCCGTAATTAATACTAGCTTTTTTCCTTCATGATGAAAGACGTAGAACATCGGCTCAGCTGCGTCGTGCGATACTCCGAATGATTCGATCTCAAGGTTTCCAAAGTTTCGGACGGTCTCCATGTCGAACGTAAACTTTTGTTCTGTATCGATCTTCCCGATTAATGGCTCCATTGCCCGCCATGTTTTTTCATTCGCATAAATCGGCAGCTTATACTTTCTCGCAAGGACGCCGAGTCCCTTAATATGATCGCTATGTTCATGCGTCACTAAAATACCGGATAAATTGTTAACCTCTCGATCAATAGACGAAAACAGTGCCTCCATTTGTTTGCCGCTCACCCCAGCATCCACTAGAAAAGCCTGTTCATCTGTTTCAACGTAAAACGCATTTCCTGTACTACCGCTTGCCAGAACACTAAAACGCATCGTCATATTGCTTCACTCCACTTACAATCGGCTGTTTTTTTCATTTTTATGAATGGATCCGTCTAAAGCATTTACGTATACTTCTTCCGTATTCTCACCGTTTCTAATTTTGAAATACCAAGTAGGCGAAAGCACTTGTAATTCTGTTAACTGTACAACAGTATAATAACCGAGTTCAGCATTAGAAATTTTACTGTTCGGTTTAATTAAACCATTTTTATAAAGTGTCTGAATGGCCTGATGGGCAGATAATATGCTTTCTTTCTGACCATTTTTCTTTAAGTCCCTCAGCAGCGTCTGCCGGTAAGAAACGATATCTCCGTTGTCATTCAATTCAATTTCCAGCTTGCCATTAATGTTTTCAAACATTCTTTTCTGATCATATTGCTGATAAAAAATAGCGACATTTTTTTCATCATTCATGCCCCAATAGCGATACTGACCGCCGAAAAGAACATGTGAATCAACAAATGATTTCAGTCCGTCCAGCTTTTTCTGACTTAATTTAACAGGTTTTTGCAGATGGCTAGATAAAACCGGTGGATCATCTGACAGCTCGATCGTTTGGTTTAACAAGTGAGTGGTCTCTTTTTTTGTGAAACTTTTTGTTTTTGCCGTAATGATCGTTTCTTCGCTCACTTCTTCGGGCAATTTTTCGTACTCAATGTTGTATGATTTTAATTTATCTTCAATTGATGCTTCTTTAATAAATTCGAACTGGCTGGCACTATGCTTATTGAAAAATACCGCCAGGAGAAAAAGGTCCAAGATGAAGAAAACAGTTATAAAAATAGTTTTCGTTTTACTCCAATCCATGGAAGCTTCCCTCCGTATCCTCGATAAATGAAAGTTGTCTCCAGCTGCCTTCATATTTATAAAACCAGGCAGGCTCAAGAACAATGACTTTCGGTGATTGTGAATCCGACTGCAATTGATAGCCGACTGCCATATCTTCTAGCAGCTCCGGATTAAAATCCTCTCGCTTTTTCACTTGCTTTAATGCCGATGTACTATCGGGCAAAATAATTTCTTCTTCATCAGATGGAAGCGGCAGGGAAATATCAAGTGTAAAATAGGGACGCACATATTGGAAAATCTTATCTTTTCCCCACATCTGCACAATCTCCGCCATTCCTTGGTTATTGAACACCGGCAGACCATTTTTAAACAAGCGGTAGCGTACTGTAGATGATCCCTGCTGCGCTTCGAACAGCCGATACTGATCTGTCCAGCCGCTATGCTCATTAATAAATTTAATGCTTTTGTCCAACAAATCATACAAGCTTCCGGAAGGATTAGTTTCAGATTCTTTTGCAGGATTCACATAAGATATCATATGCGTGTTGTAATCTACTTTCATTAACGTGGAACCGTCTGTGTACTCTTCACCATTCGTCTTCGGCACTTTTTTCACTAAGCTTGGATCACTGAACAGCAAATCTTTAAAATCTTCTATATTAATGTCGTCCGGCAAATATTTATATCTAGATAATACAGGCTGTTCTTCTGGAAGAAATAGTTGTCCATTTGCCACAAGTGGATAGTGAACATACGATTCCCACTTTTCTGCTCCTTTAATAAATTGTTTTTTAAACGCAGAAAGGTTCAGCGATAACACTTGACTTTGAAAGACGAGCCGCTCTTTTGTTGAAACAAAATACACGCTTGCCCGTTTCTCCTGAGTATCTACGTCTGTAATAATGATCCGGTCAAACATAGCATTAGGCACAGAATCATCTTCAAATACAATAATGGTGTCCATCATATAGAGTGGAACGTAAGTAGGAAAAACGAGCTCTAAGCGATTTTCTCCATGCAGCAGTTCATCAAATTCTTTTTCAGTCATTCCCTTAGATACACTTATGGCACTTGTAAAAGTCCACTTTTGCATTTCTTTCATAACTTCATCTGTTTCTATATCTCTTGTCGATCCATAATGTTCGCCTTCTTTATGAAATAGAACTTTAGAAGGCTTAATCAAATAAGAAGCATCTTTCTTTTCACTGATCGACGATACTTCATGAATATTATCCTTCTTGATCGTTTCGTAATTTGGTTGGTAGTTCCAAATGCTTAACGTCAAAATAATACTAATAACTACGAGCACTGCTAATCCAATTGATTTCACTTTTTCGTAATTCATGACCAATCATCCTCTTGAGACAGCTCATATGGAAGAGTAAAGAAAATAGTCGTTCCTTTTCCTTCAACGCTTTTTGCCCAAATGTGGCCGTCATGAGCAGTAATTATTTCTTTCGCTATGGCGAGTCCTAAACCGGTTCCGCCCATTTTACGGGATCGTGCCCGGTCCACACGATAAAAGCGTTCAAATATCCGCTCAAGGTTTTTCTTTGGAATCCCCATTCCTTGATCTCGGATACTAACGACAATTTCATCGCTTTTTTCTTCTACTTTAAAAGTAACTTGTCCGCCTTGTGGAGAATACTTTAATGCGTTAGAAATAATGTTATCAATCACCTGCGTTAATTTATCTGTATCGATTTCTGCATAAATAGGGTAGCGGGGCATCTGCCTCTTAAATGTAACTTCCTGGGACTTCGTCATCTCAAACCGGTCAATAATTTTATCAAAAAACTCGGTGAAGTCGACATCTTTTTTCGTTAATTGGAAATCACGGCTGTCAAACTTAGTCAACTGCAGCAAATCATTCACAAGACGAATCATTCGTTCTGTTTCCGTTTGCGTTACTTCAAGAAAATGCGGGGCAATATCCTCATCCCGCCAGGCTCCTTCTGCCAGCGCTTCTAAATAGCTTCTCATCGTTGTCAACGGTGTTCTTAGCTCATGCGACACATTAGCAACAAATTCACGGCGGTCCATCTCAATTTTCTCTTGCTCTGTAATATCGTGAAGAACAGTAATCAATCCGTTCACAAAACCGGTATCTTTCTGAATCACTGAAAAATTCGCCCGCAAAATATACGGCTCATCATCATCACTGTAATCCAAAATAACTGAATCCTGTTCATTGAGTAAATCGTCAAACGTATATTCCTTCTCAAGACCAAGCAGCTCGGTGATCGGCTGCGAAATAGCTGTTTCACGTGAAACATCCAACAGTCCTACAGCTGGTTCATTAATTAAAATGACTCGTCCTTTTCGATCGGTCGCAATGACCCCGTCAGTCATATAAGCCAAGACAGAAGAAAGCTTTCTTCTTTCCCCTTCTGTCGTTGCCTGCGCTTCTTGCAGCCGCTTCGTTAAATTGTTAAAAGTAACAGCCAATTCACCAATCTCATCCTGCCCGTATACTTTTACTTTGCGTGAAAAGTTTCCTTTTCCCAGCGCAACAGCCTGTCGTCGCATATCAGTAATCGGACGGGTAATAGTACGGGCTAGTAACACTCCCAATACAGCTGTTAACACTAAAGCCAAGGCAGTAGCTGAAAAAAGGATTTCATTAATCTCTTCCATCTGACTAAAAACGGTTTCTGCTTTTCCGATTAAATATATCGCTCCAATCGGTTTGCGATTAGACATAATGGGTGAAGTATATACCCAAATACGCCTGTTCGATTGCTGATCGATATACATTTTATCTTCTTCAGCGCCAAAAGAAAGTGTCCGTTTAACCGCAATGTCGGTTATTCTCTGTCCAATAATTCCCTGCCTATTGGAATCAGATGTTCCGATGATACGGCTATTGTGATCAATTACCCTGACCTCAGATACATCGGATGCTGAAAAGTCTTCCAATATTCTGCGAATGTCCTGCTCAAGAGTCGGTGTTTCTTCCGTCCGTTCTTTCAGCATTTCTTCCCTTAAGTTGTATTCAAGAAGATTGACCCGCTCTTGTAAGGATGTTTTAAAATTCGTAAGGAGCTTTTCTTCTAGTTCCTTTACAAAATAAACACCAATGATTTGCATAGCAAACAAAATCAGCAATACATAAATTAATACAAACTTCAGTTGTATTGATCGAAAAAAGCCGACTCTTTTCATGTACGTTACTCCTGTTCAGGGTTGCGCAAGTAATAGCCTACCCCTCTTCTCGTTACAATCCAAGAAGGATGGCTTGGGTTATCTTCAATCTTTTCACGAAGACGCCGAACAGTAACGTCCACTGTGCGTACATCCCCGTAATAATCGTATCCCCACACGGTCTGCAGCAAATGTTCCCTCGTCATTACTTGTCCAATATGCTTTGCTAAATAATGCAGCAATTCGAACTCACGATGCGTTAATTCAATGGTCTCACCACGCTTAGAAACGACATACGCGTCTGGATGAATCGTTAACATCCCCACTGAAATTTCATTTGTATCTTCTTCTTCCTCCGATTGGACAGGAACAGTCTGATGGCGGCGCAAGTTTGCCTTCACACGGGCAATTAACTCTCGCGTACTAAATGGCTTCGTCACATAATCATCTGCCCCCAGCTCAAGACCAAGAACTTTATCAATCTCTGAGTCTTTTGCCGTTAGCATCACAATCGGCATCTCATATTTTTTTCTTACTTCCCGGCATACTTCCATGCCATCACGTCCAGGAAGCATGATGTCCAACAAAATTAAATCGGGCTGCAATTCCTCTACCATTTCTACGGCTTGATCGCCATCATAAGCACAATGAACGTCATATCCTTCTTTTTTTAAATTGAATTGTAAAATATCTGCAATCGGCCTCTCATCATCTACGACCAATATTTTCTTCTGCATAGCGTTCTCCTCATTTCTTTAGAAAGAATGGTTCTATTATTTTATCATATTTCTTTTAAAAATTTATTTAGTCTATCGCTCCACACAAGCGATAGCAGCCGATCTACTACAAACAGGCCGCTGCAGAAACCAACGACCAGACATTCTTATCATACTTCATTTGCTCTCACTAACTTTATCATGAAAAACAATGTTTTTCACCAGTTCTAAACAATTGGAACATTTTTCTTGACTATGAAAAAAAGCACTGCGAGAGTAAATGATCGTCGCAATGCTTCTTTAAGTGGCTCAGGACGGAATCGAACCGCCGACACATGGATTTTCAGTCCATTGCTCTACCGACTGAGCTACTGAGCCATAATAAGAGTATTTCATAAAAGAATATCGGCTTGTCTATCGACCCGCTCTCGAGAAGTAAATGCAAACAGCTGCTCGCTGATGTATCGCTTCGAGGATTACTGGGGTATGCTCTGCCAACGGAGCTGCTGAACCTAATAAAAAATGATGCGGCCAACGTTGAAGTGAATTCAGGAAGGTCATGGCCGTCATCTAGGAAAATAGGATTCATAAACGTAAAATCAAACGGTTTTAAAATGGCGGTCCGGACGGGACTCGAACCCGCGACCTCCTGCGTGACAGGCAGGCATTCTAACCAACTGAACTACCGGACCGTAAATACGTTGAATTTTGTCTAGCTGAAGGCGTTAACAGCTCACCGTCGCCGCTGAGCAGGCGCCTTACGCTTTTCTAATGACCCGTACGGGATTCGAACCCGTGTTACCGCCGTGAAAGGGCGGTGTCTTAACCGCTTGACCAACGGGCCATTTTATAGGAATGGTGAGCCATGAAGGACTCGAACCTTCGACCCTCTGATTAAAAGTCAGATGCTCTACCAACTGAGCTAATGGCTCTTAACTGTGCTTATTAACAATAACGTTGTTAATATTATCACACGCTTAAATAGCTGACAATAGATTTTTGAAAAAAATTGTCGAAAAACATAAAACTATTGCAATGCAATTTTACCTAAACACAAAGCACCCTAAACAAATATAAAAAAGAAGTGAACTCAAGACTAAAATAGCAAGTCCTTTTGAGTTCACTTCTACTCATCCATGAATTATCTTTGTGCCCACACACTGCGGACAATATTCGTTTGAGCACGGTCTGGACCTACCGAGAACGTTGATAATGGAATACCTGTCAGTTGAGAAACACGTTCTAAATAATGACGGGCATTGACAGGAAGTTCGTTTAACGTGCGGCAGCCAGTAATATCTTCTGTCCAGCCTGAAAGCTCTTCGTATATAGGTGTACATTCAGCTAAAATATTAAGGTTTGCCGGATACTCTTCGATCACTTCACCTTTGTAGCTATAAGCGACACAGATTTTCACGGTCTCAATCCCTGTCAGCACATCAATGGAGTTAAGGGAAAGATCGGTCAAACCGCTGACACGGCGTGCATGGCGGACAACGACACTGTCAAACCAGCCAACACGGCGCGGACGGCCTGTAGTTGTACCATATTCACGCCCCACCTCACGAATTTGATGACCAATTTCATCATGAAGCTCCGTCGGGAAAGGGCCATCCCCTACACGGCTCGTGTAAGCTTTAGCTACACCGACAACATGAGTAATTTTCGTGGGACCAACACCAGAACCAATCGTTACACCGCCGGCAACTGGGTTAGAAGAGGTAACGAATGGGTACGTCCCTTGGTCAATATCGAGCATGACACCCTGGGCACCTTCAAATAATACACGGCGTCCATGGTCTAAAGCATCGTTTAAAACAACAGATGTATCGCATACGTATTGTTTAATTTGTTGGCCATATTCATAGTACTCAGCAAGTATATCATTCAGTTGGAAGCCTTCTGATTCATAAAAACGTTCAAGCAAACGATTTTTTTCTTCTAAGTTGCGGGTTAGCTTTTCTTCAAATGCTTTGCGGTCTAAAAGGTCTGCTATACGAATACCGATCCGAGCTGCTTTATCCATATAAGCAGGCCCGATGCCTTTTTTCGTCGTACCGATTTTATTGGCGCCTTTACGTTCTTCTTCTATTTCATCAATTCTTAAATGATACGGAAGGATCACGTGTGCGCGATTACTAATACGCAAATTTTCTGTTGATATGTTGTGATCATGTAAATACTTCAATTCTTGAACCAGTGCTTTTGGATCAACGACCATTCCATTGCCGATCACACAAATTTTATCACTGTAAAAAATGCCTGATGGAATTAAATGAAGCTTGTACGTCACATTGTTGAATTTAATCGTATGTCCTGCATTGTTACCGCCTTGGTAACGAGCCACCACTTCTGCATTCTCTGAAAGGAAATCAGTAATCTTTCCTTTTCCTTCATCGCCCCACTGTGTTCCAACTACTACTACTGATGACATGAATAAGCACCTCCAAAGGGTCCATTAATTTCTTAATCTTTCACCAGATTTATTTTAACAATTTAAAAATAAAGAAGTCAAACGTGAAATACGAACATTCAATAACTTAATTATATTTTTGTTCGTATAAATATCATTTTTTCATTATCCGGTTTCCTCGAATCTCCGTTCCAGGTTCACGAACTTATTATATTCTTTGACAAAAGCAAGCTGAACAGTACCGACGGGGCCATTCCGTTGTTTCGCTATAATAATTTCAATAATATTCTTGTTCTCAGACTCTTTGTCATAATAGTCATCCCGATATAAAAAAGCAACAATGTCGGCATCTTGCTCAATCGATCCCGATTCACGAATATCAGACATCATCGGACGCTTGTCCTGACGCTGCTCCACTCCACGCGAAAGCTGGGACAGTGCAATAACCGGGACTTCTAATTCACGGGCAAGCGCTTTTAGGGAGCGGGAAATCTCTGAAACTTCCTGCTGACGGTTTTCACCGGAGCGTCCACTTCCTTGAATGAGTTGTAAATAATCAATCAAGATCATGCCGAGACCCTGCTCCTGTTTTAAACGGCGGCACTTTGCACGGATTTCGCCAATACGCACACCAGGTGTATCATCAATGAAAATACCGGAATTAGACAAACTGCCCATCGCCATCGTCAGCTTCCGCCAGTCCTCATCTGTCAGGGAGCCGGTCCGTAAGTTTTGGGCATTAATATTGCCCTCTGCACATAGCATCCGCATAACGAGCTGTTCGGCTCCCATTTCCAAACTAAAAATCGCGACATTTTCATCGGTTTTCGTCGCTACGTTTTGGGCAATATTCAAGGCAAAAGCGGTTTTACCAACAGAGGGCCGGGCAGCAACGATAATAAGATCATTTCGCTGAAAACCGGCAGTCATGCTGTCAAGGTCCGCAAATCCAGTAGGAATACCTGTGACGTCCCCTTTGCGGTTGTGGAGCAGTTCAATATTGTCATACGTACGTACGAGAACATCTTTTATATTATGAAAAGCACTTGTATTCTTGCGCTGAGCAACTTCCATAATGCTTTTTTCTGCTTCATTTAATAAAGCATCTACTTCGTCTTCACGGGTGTATCCATCCTGTGCAATCGTTGTAGCTGTACGAATGAGCCGGCGTAAAAGCGATTTCTCTTCCACAATGCGGGCATAATATTCAATATTAGCAGCTGTTGGTACAGATTCCGCAAGCTCCGTTAAATACGTCACGCCTCCGACATCCTCAAGTTCTTTTGCCGCGGCAAGCTCTTCTGTCACAGTGATCACATCGACTGCTTTCCCTTGATCATTCAGTTTCAGCATCGTGTGATATATTTTCTGATGGGCCGTCCGGTAATAGTCTTCCGGAATTAAAATTTCGGAGGCCACAGTTAACGCAGCCGGCTCTAGAAAAATCGCACCAAGCACTGCCTGCTCCCCCTCAATGCTTTGCGGCGGGATTCGATCAGTCAACAAATCACTCATTACCTGAACCTCCTTGAAGGAAGGATTGTTTCTTCCTTTGCTAACTGTCTATTTGTTAAAAAAAATGTGATCAGAAAAATCCGATCACATTTTTTCAACCTTATTATTTTAGCATGAAACGCGTTATTTTTCCTCTACTGTGTGAACTTTTAGTGTGGCAAATACTTCATTATGCAGCTTAACAGGTACATTCGTATAGCCAAGCGCCCGAATTCCTTCAGGAAGATCCATTTTACGTTTGTCAATTTTTATATTGTGGGTTTTCTTTAATTCCTCTGCAATTTGCTTCGTCGTCACGGAGCCAAACAAGCGGCCTCCTTCACCGGACTTCGCTTTAATTTCTACTGTCAGCTTTTCTATTACCTCTTTTAACTGCTTCGCTTCTTCTAGCTCCTGCTGAGCAAGCTCTGCCTCTTTTTTCTTTTGAGCTTCCAATGTTTTTTTATTGCCCGCTGTCGCTTCTACAGCTAGGCCATTTTTAATTAAAAAGTTATGGGCATATCCGTCCGCTACATTTTTTACTTCGCCTTTTTTCCCTTTTCCTTTTACGTCCTGCAAGAAAATTACTTTCATTTTTCACCGTCTCCTTCATATAGATTTGTTATTACTTGTTGAAGCATTTTTTCTGCTTCTATAACAGTTACTTCTTTCAACTGAGTGGCCGCATTAGACAAGTGGCCTCCCCCTTCTAATTGTTCCATGACAACTTGCACGTTAACTTCTCCAAGTGAGCGTGCACTGATGCCAACCGTATTCGGTGCTCTCCGGGCAATAACGAATGAAGCCTGTACCCCGTCCATCGAAAGGAGTGTATCTGCTGCTTGAGCGATCAACACAGGATCATATGTTTCTTCTTCACTGCCTTTTGCAATCGCAATTCCTTTGTTGTAAAAGTATACGGTTTCAATGATTTGTGAACGTTGAATATACGTATCAACATCTTCTTTCAAAAACTGTTGAACAAGTACAGTATCAGCCCCGCGTGCTCGCAAATAAGACGCCGCATCAAATGTCCTGGACCCTGTCCGCAGCGAAAAGCTTTTCGTATCAACGATAATTCCCGCAAGCAGTGCCGTCGCCTCCAGCATAGAAAGCTTGCTGACCTTCGGCTGATATTCAAGCAGTTCCGTAATCAGCTCAGCCGTTGAGGAAGCATAAGGCTCCATGTAAACAAGCAATGGATTCTTCACAAACTCTTCACCGCGGCGATGGTGGTCGATCACAACCACTTTCTCCACTTTATGAAGCAGCTTCTCATCGATCACTAACGATGGTTTATGAGTATCAACTACTACAAGCAGCGTATCATCTGTTGCTAGACCGAGCGCTTCTTCCGGCGTAATAATTCTTGAGTAGAGATCCGGATTTTTCTTTGTTTCTGCTATTAGCCGTTTCACTGCGGTATCCATTTCGGAAAAGTCGAGCACGATGTATCCTTCTCGTCCATTCATTTCTGCCACACGGTGAATCCCCATCGAGGCACCGAGCGCATCCATATCCGGATACTTATGTCCCATAACAATAACTTTATCACTTTCTGTCACGAGCTCCCGTAAAGCATGAGAAATTACCCGTGCTCTGACACGCGTTCTCTTTTCCATTGGATTGGTTTTGCCGCCATAAAATCTTACTTTACCATTTAACTGTTTCAAAGCGGCCTGATCCCCGCCCCTCCCAAGAGCAAGGTCTAAACTTGATTGAGCAAGGTTCCCCAGCTCAGGCAGTGACAATTCTCCATGCCCTACCCCGATGCTTAGTGTCAGTGAGGCAGCCTGCTTTGCTGTCTGTTCTCTCACTTCATCTAAAATTGAAAATTTGGTTTCTTCAAGCTTCCACAAGATCTTTTCATTCAATACAGCAAAAAAGCGTTCCGAAGAGATTCTTTTTAAGAAAATGCCATGTTCAAGTGCCCAATTATTTAAAATAGAAGTCACCATGCTGTTTAAACTAATGCGTGTTTGATCATCCATGCCCTGCGTTAAATCATCATAGTTATCTAAATAAATGCTGCACAAAACGGTCTGCTCTTCTAAAAATCTTCTTGCCGTTTCTTCCTGTTCCGTCACATCAAAAAAATAAAGAAGATTTTCTTCCTTTTTTACAATAACGTTAAACTTACGTCCATGCAGTTCAACTATGTCCTCTTTTTCATTTTTAATGATGTTAATTAGGGGAGCCGACAAGTCATGAAGGGACTTCCCTGCTAATATATCTTCTTGAAAATGAGAGGAGAGAAAAGGATTAGCCCACTCTATGTAATACTCATTATTATACAAAATGATCCCAATCGGCATTTCCATAAGCGCTTCTTCTCCTACCCTTTTTAATCGATAGGAAAGAGTCGTAACATACTGTTCAACTTCGCCATATATGCTATTTTCAGCTCTCGCCAGCAGAAAAAATAGCACCATAATTGCAATGAACCCCGCAACCGCTGCCTGCCAGTTAAAAATAGCAAGCACAGCAAGCACAATCATGAAAACTGCCAGTAATCCATATAACGGAAATTTTATTTTCCGCCTGCTATAGTAAGAAAGCATCATTTCAGCTCCTAGAAATAAAAGTAGCCCAATTAATTATATTTTTCGTTGAAGACGCTGCCGCAAATCAAATCCTAAGTCAATTATACCTAATAATCTTACAATATAAAGGAGAGGAAGTATAAGAATTGAGAAAGTTGCCAGCAAAATCGGGATAAAGATTGGCCATTTTTTTAAATGAGCTGTGAAAAAAAGAAACGATAATCCTTGCAATAGTAAACAAAATTGCAGCATAAACATAATATTTATGTATGAAAGATACCACATAGTTCCTTTTTCTGGGACTGCAATTAGGCTCAGCAGCAGCAAAAGAACATAATACCATAAAATACTCTTTGGTACATGCCATTCGCGGAAAGGCTTAAAACGAGGCACATCCACAGACATTCTTTTGGCGATTGGAAAATTAACTGCCATGATCAGCAGCATAGAAAAGAAAGAAACAAGGACAAGTAAACTTGGCAGAAGCGCTAGTAAATAGTCAAACATTTCCTGTGCCTGCTCAATGGCCTCCTCTGGTAAAGGTTGACCCAAACTTTCCATTAACTGTACAGAGTCTTGGTAAGACTGTTTAAATGCTTCATTGACCTGCGCAGCCTGATCCCCGGCAAGCCCCATAATCACTGCATATAACACAACTATATTCAGCAAAAAAAGCAAACTTCCTGCCATAAACACAGAAATTTTATCCCGCTTTTTTTGAACCATGCTTCCCATCACAGTTCCCGGCACGATAAATAACAGGGCAAACGGTACTGCCACTGGTCCGCCAATAAGTAAAGAAATCAATAAACCTATGGCAGCAAAGCTTATGGATGCCCTTCCCGGGTACTTCGCACTGTATACGAAAAATGGAAGGAGCAAAAAAAGGCTGGCAGCAAGGCCTAAAATCGGGATATAAAGAGACACAATAAACAAAGCGGCAAACATCCCCGCCATTTTCATCCCTTCAGTCATCATTCTGTTATTCTTCACTCAAACACCTCATTAACTATTTCTTCACCTGATAATGGATGACGCTCGTTTCTTTCTCTTTCAAACTGTTAACATCTTTATTATTTTATCCTTCTTTAATCATTCATTCAACTTTTCCTATCGTTACAAAATAAGGCTATCCCACAAATGAAGTGTCAAACACTCATGGGATAGCCTCTTTGATCTTTCATCTCAATATAGTTTAAAACGGCCTACGGCACTTTTCAGCTCATTGCTAAGTTCCATTAAACGTTCAGATGACTCAGTGACCGCTTGAATGGCGCGAAGCTGTTCATCAGCAGAAGCACTGATTTCTTCACTTGCCGCTGCTGATTGCTGTGAGGAAGCTGCAATTCCCTCCATTACTTGCAGCACTTCATTTTTCGCCTCAGCCGCTTCTATGATCTCTTGATTAATAGTAGCGATAGAAGTCTCTATCCTTTCTACCAGCGAAGACAATGCCTCAAAAACGGCACCTGTTTCTTCTACGACTGCTGTTTGATTGTCAAAGTTTGTCCGCGTTTTTACCATTTGACTAACAGCTTGTCCGGCTCCTTCTTGAATATCGTTGATGGTCGATTTTACCCGGTCTGTCGCCCGGGCAGACTGCACGGCCAGCTTGCGTACTTCTTCTGCTACGATGGCAAATCCTTTTCCATGTTCTCCTGCACGAGCTGCCTCAATAGATGCGTTTAAAGCGAGCAGATTCGTTTGTGAAGAAATGTCGGTGATCGTCTGCATAATCATTTCAATTGCATTAATTTTTGTTTCTAAGGAAACGATGACTGTTTCCATTTCATCGATGTATATTTTTGTCTCTGTGTTAGATAATCCGAGTTCCTTTACTTGCTTAAGGCCCGCCTTTTGCATTTCTTCTGTTTCACGGGCAGCAGCAGCCAGCTCTCCTGCTTGACTAGTAATCATATTGATCTGACTGCCAAGGTGGTGAGAACGCTCTGTAGCTTCACTTGATTCTTCTGCTGATCGGGCTGCTCCTTTAGCAATTTCGTTAATAGCAGCAGCGATTTGTTCACTAGAAGCATTTGTTTCTTCAGAGATGGCTCCTAAGTTTTCTGCAGCCCCCGTTACATCACTTGATGAACGATTAACGACAGAAATAATGCCTTTCATGCTGCTGACCATTTCATTAAATGCTCCGGCAAGCTCGCCAACTTCGTCTTTAGAAGTAACAGGTACTTGAACACTTAAGTCACCGGTTGCTACTTCCCTTGCTGACTGTTGAAGCTCACGGATCGGTCCGAGAATTCGATGAAGAATATAGAGAACGGCTGTAATCATCATAAGCAGAATGAAAATGCCTGTAATCGTTAATGCTGTTTTAATTGATTTAGATAATCTGAGAAGTTCTTCCCTATCATAACCGGTCCCAATTTTCCATCCGGTCTCTTCCACTGTGTCATATACGAACAATCGATCTGATCCTTTCAATTCATAGGAAACAGCTCCCTGCGTTTGTTCACTTGCCAAAACTGATTTCACATAGCTATATTTCGTTAAGTCTTTCCCCTGATCAGTCGGATGAACGATGCCAAGACCTTCCTTAGATATAATGATTGGTATTCCATTATAACCAAGGTTCATTTCACTCATCTTGTCAGTCATGACAGCGAGAACGATGTCAGCTGCCAGTACACCGATCGTTCGGTTTCCTACAATAACCGGTTTAGAGACAGTAATCATATACTTTCCGGACGTTTGCTCTAAGTACGGCTCACTCCAGACCGCTTCTCCATCTGAATCCATCGCATTTTGGTACCACTCTCTCTCCCGTGGATCATATCCTTCAGGCAAGTCAACATCTGGATACTCATCCATAGTTCCCTTAGCGGTTGCATAATAAATACTTGTAGCATCTTCGTATTCGTTTAAGTACCGCTCGTACATATTCATTAAAGCTGGTCTGCCTTTCCCATCCCCTGCTGTCAGCAAGTTTTCACCATAACTAATAAGCACAGGATCCTGAGCAGCTAAATCTATGCTTTTCTTGTACTGTGCCAAGAATAAATAAACATAGTCCCCCATCTGTTTAACAATGCTTTTCGTTTGGTCAACGACTTCTTCTTCTGTCTGCTTTTCTGCTTTGTATCCAATAAAAACAACGATAAAAGCAAATGAAAGAGTAAGCAGTACAATAAGAGGAATCATTAACTTTGTTTTAATTGACCTCACTCGCTTCATCCTCCCCTAATATGAATAATTTTCCCATCCCCTGGTATTATTCAAATATTAAAAAAATAAAAAATACTCTATTCTTTTATCGGACGTTTCACTAAAATATCCACACTTATGTGTGATTTTTTCCAATAAAAAAACATCCATTAAGATGGATGTTCAATTAACATAAATAATATTTAACTAAACTATGTCTACAATAAAAAAACCCGCCGGTTAAGGCAGGTTTTTATCTACTTACTCTCCAGATACGAATGGAAGAAGAGCTACTGTACGAGCGCGTTTAATTGCAATTGTTAAACGGCGCTGATATTTAGCACTTGTTCCAGTTACGCGGCGTGGAAGAATTTTTCCACGTTCAGAGATAAACTTTTTCAAAAGTTCAACATCTTTGTAATCGATGTGTGTAATATTGTTTGAAGTGAAATAACACACTTTTCTACGTTTACGTCCGCCTCTGCGTCCACCTGCCATGTTCGTTTCCCTCCTTTTTCAATCATTAGAACGGCAGATCATCATCTGAAATGTCGATCGGCTGTCCATCGCTTGCAAATGGATCTTCATCCATTCTTGTATAACTTGATTTATTGCTATTATTGTTGCGTTGATTCTGCTGTTCAAACGGAAAGTCCTGATTTCTTTGATCGCTCCCGTACGCATTATTCTCATTGCTGCGACCGCCTGCGGCGGCGCTACGCGGCTCTAAAAATTGTACGCTTTCAGCCAGAACTTCGGTGACATACACCCGTTTACCGTCTTGTCCTTCATAATTACGTGTTTGAATACGGCCATCAACTCCAGCCAAACTTCCTTTTTTAAGGAAATTGGCTACGTTTTCTGCCGGTCGACGCCAAACAACGCAATTAATGAAGTCCGTTTCCCGTTCACCTTGCTGATTAGCGAATGAACGATTAACGGCCAGCGTGAAAGTAGCAACAGCTACTCCGTTCGGTGTGTAACGAAGATCTGGATCTTTGGTTAAACGACCAACTAAAATGACTCGGTTCATCATCAGAATCAACCCCCTTTAATTCAAATTATCCCAGACGGAACATTTTGAAAGTTTGTTTATTTAAACGATTTATTTATCATCTTCGCGAACTACGATGTGGCGGATGATGTCGTCGCTGATTTTTGCTAAACGATCAAATTCTTGAACAGCTTCAGCTTCAGCATTAGCTTTTACCAACTGGTAGAAACCTTCACGAAAATCGTTGATTTCATATGCTAAACGACGTTTACCCCAATCTTTAGATTCGATGATTTCCGCACCGTTAGAAGTTAGGATTCCGTCAAAGCGCTCAACAACTGCTTTTTTCGCGTCCTCGTCAACAGTTGGGCGGATAATGTACATAAATTCGTACTTTCTCATCTTTCTTTCACCTCCTCATGGTCTATGCGGCTCCTTTCCTTTTGAAAAGAGCAAGGAGTAACTGTTTCATTACTCACAAGATAGAATTATAACACAACATCTCTTTTTGCGCAACTTACACGTTAAACCTAAAATGTACAACGTCTCCGTCTTTCATAATATATTCTTTTCCCTCAAGACGGACTTTACCGGCTTCTTTTGCCGCGGTCATAGAACCAGCAGCAACAAGATCATCATAGGAGACTGTTTCAGCACGGATAAACCCGCGTTCAAAGTCAGAATGAATAACGCCCGCACATTGCGGTGCTTTCATTCCCTGACGGAAAGTCCAAGCTCGCACTTCTTGAACGCCTGCTGTAAAATAAGTAGCCAGCCCCAACAAAGAATAAGCCGCACGAATCAATTGATCCAGGCCAGATTCTTCAATGCCAAGCTCTTGTAGAAACATCGTTTTTTCTTCGTCGTCGAGTTCAGCAATTTCTTCTTCAATTTTCGCACACACAACAATAACTTCGGCATTATCTTCCGCCGCAAATTCGCGGACTTTTTGAACGTATTCATTGTCGGATGGATCAACGATATCTTCTTCACCAACGTTAGCCACGTATAGCATTGGTTTGGCTGTCAATAAATGAAGCTGTTTAGCAATACGTGCCTGTTCTTCGGAAAACTCCACCGTACGAGCCGGTTTGTTCTCTTCCAGCGCTTCTTTTAATTTTACTAATATATCATTTTCCATGACAGCATCTTTATCTTTTTGTTTTGCTAGTTTAGCTACACGCACAAGACGTTTATCGACTGTCTCCAAATCAGCTAAAATTAACTCTAGGTTGATAACTTCAATATCATCAATCGGGTCTACCTTTCCAGATACGTGTGTAATATTGTCATCAGCAAAGCAGCGGACTACTTGACAAATGGCATCTACTTCACGAATATGGGCCAGGAACTTGTTGCCGAGTCCTTCTCCTTTGCTCGCTCCTTTTACAATTCCTGCAATATCTGTAAATTCAAATGCTGTAGGAACGGTTTTTTTCGGCTCCACCATTTCCGTAAGCTTATTTAAACGGCCATCCGGTACTTCTACGATCCCGACATTTGGATCAATGGTACAGAAAGGATAGTTAGCGGATTCTGCTCCCGCTTTCGTAATTGCATTAAATAATGTAGATTTCCCTACGTTAGGCAAACCGACAATTCCAGCTGTTAAAGCCATTTCAGTCACTCCTCTATTTACACTCTTCAATTGTTTATTTTCGTTTCAAACCTTTCATAAGTATAAATTTAGTCATAAAAAAAGGCAATTGCCGCTTTTCCTCAGCCCTGCTCCTCGGTTCAAATAACTTTCGCTCGCTGAAGTCAAAGGGCCACTTCTTTGAGCAAAGAACATTTGCCTGTCGGGGCAGAACAGGCGCTTCCGCTTTTCTATAAAAAAAATAGCAGCGTTATTGTTCGCTGCTATTTTCGGATAGATCGATGACTTTTTTCATTTTTTTAGTGAACTCTTTTCTTGGTAAAATGACGCTGTGCCCACAGCCCTCGCATTTTATACGGATGTCCATGCCAAGTCTAATAATTTTCCAGCGGTTTGTTCCACATGGATGCGGCTTTTTCATTTCTACTACATCATGTAAATCAAATGTCTTTTCCATTAGATCAGCCCCCTTTCACACGCTCATGCTTATTTCGTGCCACCGCTTTTTCTTGCTCATTACGGGAGTACATAACCAGCCGCGGAAATGGAATTTGAATTCTATTTTCATCAACGTACTAGTCTGCTTCTTTGCTGATCGATCATCCGGACATTTCAACTCCGCTGCGATCAAGACATAATTTTACCTCTTTACGGATCATCCGGGCGACAAACGCATGCTTCATCGGAATCGTTTCAGCTGTAATTCTCAACACTACATCAGAAACACCTAATTCTTGAACACCGAGCAATTTAGGTGCTGCAACAATTTCCTCGTACTTATCAGGCAATGTTTCTAATAAATCAGCAATTTCCTTTTCTGCTTCCTCAATATTCTCTCCAGAAGCAATGGTCACATCTACAATAGCTATACTGTTATGTAAAGAAAAGTTCGTCACTTGACTGATAGTCCCATTCGGTAAAATGTGAAGCTCTCCTGTCCAATTTTTAATTTTTGTTGTTCTTAACCCTATTTCCTCTACGGTACCTTCAAACGTGCCAATACGCACAAAATCACCGACTGAAAATTGATCCTCAAAAATAATAAAAAAACCAGTGATGACATCACGCACAAGGTTTTGAGCGCCGAAACCAATGGCAAGCCCCACTACACCAGCACCGGCAATTAACCCTTTAATATCAAAGGTTAGTATAGATAATATATTGATTAAAGCAACAAAATACACAACATAAGAAAGCACATTTTCCGTTAGTTTTAAAAGCGTATTCTCCCGCCGCTCCGAAAATCCAAGACGGGTTTTTGAACGCAAATGAAAAAAGTTGCGAAGCATGACTTTAGCGGCTTTCACGACGATGACAGCCACTATCAGCGTCAACATAATTTTTAACGCACCTTCGCCCCAGGCTAACCATGTTTCTTCATTTGTGAATTTATCCCATATCTTTTTCCCGACTATATCCCGAATGGTAGACATACGATTCCTCCTTTATTAGTGCATACCGAAGGATATCTTTCATTTTAACAAGAATGAAAAAAAATTAATAGTCACACACTTTTAGATGAAACTTTCTTTTTTCACTTAGCATCATGTATAGAAACCCTTTGAAATCCGTATACTGTTACTATTATCCAGCAGGAGGTAACATATGAATCTTAAAAATTTATTTGAACGAAAACCTGATTCATATAGTGTTCATTATGAAGAGCAGCAAGCAGCTTCCGCATTTGCTGATCACTTACTGACGCTGCTTCCGTCGCCAGGAAGCTGCCCAATCGTCTTTACTTTCATTGGAACTGACCGCTCAACCGGTGATTCTCTCGGCCCATTAATCGGCACACTGCTTGAAGAAAAAAACTTGGGTCACTTTCATACGTATGGTACACTTCAGAACCCTGTCCATGCGGTGAATCTAGTAGAGAAATTATCTCTGATCCAAAAACAGCATAAAAATCCTTTTATTGTTGGTGCCGATGCATGTCTAGGCAGATTGAAAAGTGTTGGAAACATACAAGTTGGCAAAGGACCTGTCAAACCAGGTGCCGGAGTAAAAAAAGAACTCCCAGAAGTTGGTGATGCTCACATAACTGGTATTGTCAACGTAAGCGGGTTTATGGAGTTTTTCGTTTTACAAAATACACGTCTTCATCTCGTAATGAGTATGGCTCGTGTCATAGCCGAAGGAATTGCTGAAGCATCTGTTCGTTATTCAGCCTCCGCGATCTTACAAGATTTACATCAATCAGATAATGGAATACAGGTAAACACAAAAAAGCAGGCCATTATGCAGCCGAATCACTTATTTAAAGAAGATATTGAATCGTAATGATCAGCCCGACTACAAAGAGGCTTGGCAGTAAATTTGCTACCCGCACTTTCGTCAAGCCAAGTACGTTTAACCCGATAGCCATAATCATAATTCCGCCAGTGGCAGTCATTTCTATAATAAAAGCATCCATCCATTCCTTAGGAACGAACTGGTCAATTTGTGTGGCAAATACGGCAATCATCCCTTGATAAACCAAGACGGGAATAGCTGAAAAGACCACACCAATTCCTAAAGTAGTTGTTAAAACGAGAGCGGTCACGCCATCAAGGATCGCTTTTGTAAAAAGCACCTCGTGACTGCCGCGAATGCCGCTGTCTAATGCCCCAAGAATAGCCATGGCTCCAACAACAAAGATTAATGTCGCTGTCACAAATCCTTGAGAAATGCTTATTTCATCATTCTTTTTTCCAACCTTTTTTTCTAGCCACAAACCAAGCTGATTTAGACGATTATCTAGCTTGAGCACCTCCCCAATCACTGCCCCAATCACTAGACTAACAATCACAGTTAAAAATTCTTCACTTTTCAATCCCATCTGCAGGCCGAGCACGATGACGGCTAATCCAATTGCCTGCATCACGGTTCCTTTAATCCCTTCCGGAATACGATTGAACCACTTGCCGAGCAGTGATCCAGCAACAATAGCCAACGCATTCACAATTGATCCATATAGTACCACTTTCTTCTCTCCTTCTCATTTATAAATCATAAAGGGAGCTGTCGATCATCGACAGCTCCCTGATTAATCTTTTTTTAATAAATCAAGTATTCTGTTTAAATCGTCTACTGATAAAAATTCAATTTCAATTTTTCCTTTTTTCTTATCTTTCGTCTGTCTAATGTGAACAGATGTGCTGAAATGTTCCCTTAATACATCTTCCTGTTCTTTTAAAAATATATCTTTTGTTCTCTTAGAAACTGATGTTTCACGTGGAACATTCTCTTGAAGCTGCTGAATCCACTTTTCGAGCTGCCGGACATTTAAACCTTCTGATATAACTTTTTTCGCACCATGGATAATTTGCTCCTTCTTTTTTAAGCCTGCGAGCGCCCGTCCATGACCCATTGTTAATTTTCCTTCCGTCAGAAGTTGTTGTACTTCCATCGGCAATGAGAGCAGGCGCAGGTGATTGGCTATATGAGAGCGGCTTTTCCCCATTTTTACTGCTAACTCTTCTTGCGTAAGGTTTAGTCTTTCAATAAGAGTCTGATAAGCTGCAGCTTCCTCAAGAGCCGTTAAATCTTCTCTTTGCAGATTTTCAAGTAAAGCCCACTCCATCATTTGCTTATCAGACAGTTCACGGATAACGACAGGAACTCTTTCAAGTCCGGCCTCTTTAGCTGCCCGGTATCTTCTTTCTCCAACAACAATTTCATAGCCTTTAATACTTCGGCGGACAATAATCGGCTGTAAAATTCCATGTTCTTTAATAGACTCTTTTAATTCCTCAATGGTTTCTTCGTTAAAAATTTTACGTGGCTGATAAGGATTTGGTCGCAGCTCCTTTAGTTTTACATCTTTGACTACCTCATCATCTTTAAGTTGATTTCCATGAATAATAGCGTTGATTCCTTTCCCCAGTGCTTTAACCATTAGCTGCCACCTCCTTTGCAAGGTCTAAATACATTTCAGCTCCTTTAGAACGGGGGTCATACAAAATAATTGGTTTTCCATGACTTGGAGCTTCGCTAAGCCGAACATTTCTTGGAATAATTGTTCGATACACTCGATCCTGAAAATACTTTTTTACTTCTTCAATTACTTGCAGCCCCAAATTTGTACGGGCATCTAGCATTGTCAGCAGGACTCCTTCAATAGCCAGTTCTTTATTTAAATGCTTCTGTACGAGTCGTACAGTATTGAGAAGCTGACTCAGTCCTTCAAGTGCATAATACTCGCACTGCACAGGGATAATAACGGAATCAGCCGCTGTTAAAGCATTCACCGTCAATAGTCCCAGCGATGGAGGACAATCGATTAAAATATAGTCAAAACTGTCACGTACTGTTTCTAGCGCTCTTTTCAAGCGTAATTCCCGGGAAATGGTTGGCACAAGTTCAATATCGGCGCCCGCTAGTGAAATGGTTGCCGGTGCTACAAATAAATTTTCTACGGCAGCCGGTTTAATAATATCCGTTATATCCATATCATCAACTAATACATCATAAATGCATTCGTCAACATCGCCTTTTTCAATTCCCGCGCCGCTTGTTGTATTTCCTTGCGGATCAATATCAACGACCAGTACTTTTTTATCGAGCGACGCTAAACAAGCTCCTAGATTAACAGAGGTTGTTGTTTTCCCTACTCCCCCTTTTTGGTTAGCTACTGCAATGATTTTTCCCATCCATCCCACCTGCTCTCTCCTAACCTATTCATCTATTGTACTTACATTTTAACAAAAATAGCTCCTTCATTTACTGTCTCTATATAAATTATCTTTCAATTTGAAAAGTAAATGTTATGTATCACTTCTAAAGTCATACACAATAATCCAGCGGATCACGTCTTCGCACGATGAAAAAAAGCGAGGAGCCATCGGCCGGCTTCTCGCTCTATTTCTTTTTCGGTATTTTAATTGTAATTTGGTAAAAATCATCGAACTCTTCTTCCTGCGATTTTAAGTCAATGCCATTATCACTCACCATCGATAAAGACTGACGGATTGTATTGACAGCTATTCTAACATCTTTACTGAACGCTTTCCGGCGTGGTTTTCGCGTTTGCTTTGATGTGCTCAGCAGTTGGATGATTCGATCCTCGGTTTGTTTCACATTTAACTGTTTTTCAATCACTTCATTCATAACTTCCACTTGTTTTTCTGGATTTTTCAAAGGAATAAGTGCCCTTGCATGACGCTCAGTCACTTTCTTTTGCGCTAATGCTTCTTGAACTTCTTGCGGCAGCTTTAACAGTCTCAGCTTGTTAGCCACAGTTGACTGTCCTTTTCCAAGTCGCTGGGCAAGTGCTTCTTGTGTTAGTCCGTGCAGCTCCAGTAATTTTCCGTAAGCAATAGCTTCCTCAATCGGCGACAGCTCTTCTCTTTGCAAGTTTTCTATTAAAGCAACCGAAGCAGTTTCGGTATCATCTAAATTATTAATAATCGCAGGAACGGTTTCCCACTTTAATGTTTGAACCGCCCGCCAACGCCGCTCACCGGCAATCAGTTCGTATTTTCCGTCTTCTGCCTCCCGGACTACGATTGGCTGAATAATGCCATGAATGTGAATCGTTCTAGCCAGTTCTTCTATTTTTTGATCATTGAAAACAGTTCTTGGCTGAAAGC
This sequence comes from Bacillus lumedeiriae, assembly GCF_044891285.1. Taxonomy (NCBI): domain Bacteria; kingdom Bacillati; phylum Bacillota; class Bacilli; order Caryophanales; family Bacillaceae; genus Bacillus; species Bacillus lumedeiriae. The sequence continues at coordinate 17,476 of NZ_JAUIYO010000012.1, read as the reverse complement.
GGTTCGGCATAATCAAGGAAACCGGAATTTGTTTAACTGCTTCTCTCTCTGCTGCCGGCTCTTCTGCTATCGCTATTTCTCCTGGCTTTTCATCCGCTGCTTTTTCTCCCAAATTAAAAAAACGAGAGAAACGATGCTTCATGATCCCTACACCACCTTTAACGAATCCAACTCCCTAGATATACCTATTCTCTCTCTAACAGTCTTCTTCCTTCTTCTGTGGACTTCTTTTTTATTTAATCTAAAAAATAAAGTTATCCACAAGTGGATAACTTTAAATGTTAGAAACAGTCTATTTCAAACATCCTCAAGCCAAACTTTATTCGATCGGAGATTTATTAGGTGTCCCTGGTTTACGGGGATACTTTTTTGGTGTTGCTTTTATCTTATGAATCACCATAATCGTCCGTTCACTCTCTTCTATCGGAAGCGTAAATGAATAATCGGCTTCTAGCTGGGCTCCTAGTACTGTCAGCGCTTTTTGACTGCTTTGCAGTTCATCTTTCGCGCTAGCCGCCTTCATGGCTAAAAAGGTGCCGTCCATTTTTACAAGCGGCAAACATAACTCACTTAACACAGACATACGGGCAACCGCACGAGCCATAACGACATCGTACTGTCCTCTATGTTCAGACAATCTGCCAAACGTTTCGGCACGATCATGATAAAAATGAACATTTTTGAGGTTCAGTTGCTCTGCTAGATGATTTAGAAACGTAATTCGTTTATTGAGAGAATCGACAATCGTGACTTGAAGGTCCGGAAAAGCGATTTTCAATGGAATACTTGGGAATCCAGCTCCCGCTCCAACATCACAAACCGTCAATTCACCGGAAAAATCAAAATAAAACGCAGCAGATAACGAATCATAGAAATGCTTTAAATACACTTCTTCCTCATTCGTAATCGCCGTTAAATTCATTTTTTCATTCCATTCAACGAGTAGCTTGTAGTACAAATCAAACTGCTCAAGCTGGGAAGGAGAAAGCTTAATCCCTTTCTCCGCAAGCAATTGCTGAAATTGGTCTTTATTCACTTGCCTAACATCCCTTCAACTAGACTTAATTCGCTGTACGTGCGATTCGGCCTTGTTCAATATAAATCAGTAAAATGGAAATATCAGCTGGATTGACGCCGGAAATCCGGGAAGCCTGGGCAATAGAAAGCGGCTTTACTTCCTTCAGGTTGTGGCGTGCCTCTGAAGCCAGTCCATTGATTGCATCGTAATCGATGTTCTCAGGTATTTTTTTATTTTCCATTTTCTTTAGTTTTTCCACTTGCTGAAGGGATTTTTCAATATATCCCTCGTATTTTATTTGTATTTCTACTTGCTCTTCCACTTCAGCGTCAAGTGCCTCAGGTGCAGAAATAAGCTGTTTTAAATGACCATAGTGCATTTCCGGACGCTTTAAGAGAGCGGCAGCTCGAATTCCATCTTTCAGCTCACTTCCACCAGCTTCACGAATAATTGTCTGTGTTTCCTCATTCGGTTTAATGATAATGGATTTCAAACGGTCTATTTCCCCGGCAATAGCCGCTTTTTTCGCCAAGTAGCGTTCGTACCGCTCTTCGGAAATTAAACCAATTTGATAACCAATCTCCGTTAAACGCAAGTCGGCATTGTCGTGGCGAAGAAGCAAGCGATATTCTGCCCGTGAGGTAAGCAGACGATAAGGTTCATTCGTTCCTTTCGTAACAAGGTCATCAATCAACACACCGATGTAAGCGTCTGAACGGCTTAAAATCACTTCATCTTTGCCGAGGACGCGGCAAGCTGCATTAATACCTGCCATCAGTCCTTGCGCAGCTGCTTCTTCATAACCAGATGTTCCATTGATCTGTCCAGCAGTGTATAAATTTTTGATTTTTTTCGTTTCAAGTGTCGGCCACAATTGTGTTGGTACGATAGCATCATACTCAATCGCATAACCCGCGCGCATGAGTTGCGCCTTTTCAAGACCAGGAACAGTCCGCAGCATACGATATTGCACGTCTTCGGGCAAGCTGGATGACAAACCTTGCACGTACACTTCTTCTGTATTTCGGCCTTCTGGCTCTAAAAAGATTTGGTGGCGCGGCTTATCGTTAAAACGAACGATCTTGTCTTCAATAGATGGACAGTACTTCGGTCCTTTTCCTTTAATGACTCCGGAAAACATTGGAGAACGGTGCAGATTTTCGTTAATAATCTTATGCGTTTCTTCGTTCGTATACGTCAGCCAGCAAGGAAGCTGGTCTGTAATAAACTTCGTCGTTTCATAGCTAAAAGCCCGTGGTTCTTCGTCTCCAGGCTGAATTTCCGTTTTGCTGTAATCAATCGTCCGGCTATTAATACGCGGCGGTGTACCCGTTTTGAATCGAACGAGCTCAAAGCCGAGTTTCTCCAAGCTTTCAGATAAACGGAGTGATGGCTGCTGATTGTTCGGGCCGCTAGAATATTTCAAATCACCGATAATAATTTCTCCGCGTAAAAAAGTTCCCGTCGTAATAATGACCGCTTGTGAACGGTAGACCGCTCCTGTCTGCGTTACCACACCACGACATTCACCATCTTCAGTAATCAGTTCTTCAACCATTCCTTGAATAAGCGTTAAGTTTTCTTGATTCTCGATGGTCTTTTTCATTTCCTGCTGGTACAGCACTTTGTCTGCCTGTGCTCTTAATGCCTGCACAGCCGGTCCTTTGCCTGTATTCAACATACGCATTTGAATATGGGTTTTGTCAACATTCTTGCCGATTTCACCGCCAAGGGCGTCAATTTCCCGAACGACAATTCCTTTAGCCGGACCCCCGATTGACGGATTACATGGCATATAAGCAATCATGTCTAAATTAATAGTGATCATTAACGTCTTTACTCCGGTACGTGCAGCCGCTAATCCCGCTTCTACACCAGCATGTCCGGCACCGACAACAATGACATCATATTGGCCCGCTTCATATCGTGGCATACTTCTTCCTCCTGTATTCATTTATTATTTTCCGAGACAAAATTGCGAGAACAGCTGATCAATTAGGCTATCGTGAACACTTTCACCGATAATTTCTCCTAATAATTCCCACGTTCTCGTTAAATCAATTTGAACAATATCAATCGGCGTTCCCGCCTGTGTATTCTCAATGGCATCCGTAATAGCTGTCAGTGCCTGATTCAGTAAAGCAATATGACGAGAATTAGAAACATACGTCATATCACCTGCTTCAAGCGAACCGGAGAAAAATAAGGAAGCAATCGCTTCTTCCAGCTCATCGATTCCTTTTTCCTGCAGAAGAGAAGTCGTTACAAGCTGTTTTCCTGTTGCAAGTTCCTTCACGCGCTCCATATCAATTTGCTGCGGCAAGTCTGTTTTATTCACAATAACGATTACATCCATACCGGCCGCTGCTTCAAATAGCTTTTCATCTTCAACTGTCAGCTGATCAGAGTAATTGACAACAAGCAAAATTAAATCTGCTTCTTTTAACACTTGACGGGATCGTTCGACACCAATTCGTTCAACGATGTCCTCCGTTTCACGGATACCCGCTGTGTCAATGAGCCGGAGCGGAACCCCTCTCACATTGACATACTCTTCAATGACATCCCGTGTCGTTCCTGGAATGTCTGTTACAATTGCTTTATTTTCCTGTACGAGTGTATTTAATAAAGAAGATTTTCCAACATTCGGCCGTCCAATAATGACGGTTGACAGTCCTTCTCGCAAAATTTTTCCTTGTTGGGATGTATGCAGAAGTTTCTCTACTTCTTTTTGAACAAATAGTGACTTTTCCAACAACACGTGATGCGTCATTTCTTCCACATCATCATACTCAGGATAATCAATATTCACTTCCACATGAGCAAGTGTCTCAAGGATTTCCTGGCGAAGCTGACGAATTAGTTTGGAAAGACGGCCTTCCATTTGATTTAATGCTACGTGCATTGCCTTATCTGTTTTTGCCCGAATCAAATCCATCACTGCTTCTGCCTGCGATAAATCGATCCGGCCGTTTAAAAAGGCCCTTTTCGTAAATTCCCCTGGTTCAGCAAGGCGCGCTCCTTCATTCAACACTAGTTGCAGTACACGGTTAACGGAGACAATTCCTCCGTGGCAATTAATTTCTACTACATCTTCTCTCGTGAATGTTTTTGGTCCCCTCATAAGCGATAACATCACTTCTTCTACCGTTTTTCCTGTTTTCGGATCAATGAGATGACCGTAGTGAATCGTGTGGCTTGCCATTTCAGTCAATGGCTTTTTAGACGGACTTCGGAAAACACGGTCAGCAATTTTCACCGCTTCTTCGCCGCTTAAACGAACGATAGCGATCGCACCTTCTCCCATCGGGGTAGAAATAGCAGCAATTGTATCAAAATCCAATGATTTCACCTCTTCCTTCTTCCGTTTTATCTATAAAAAATAAACATGATTTTATTCTCAAACCAATAGATTATCACAAAAAGTGCGATTTAAAAAGAAGCCTGTTTTGTCCACAGCCTTCTTTTCAACCTTATTTATTTTAACTTATTAACGTGTGGATAACAATCATTACTGACGTCTATTAGTTTTGGGAAATAAAGTAACAATCTATCGAATGGAAAATATATTACATTAATGACTAGTGTTGATTTTGCTGATTTATCGATTAGAAGGGAATTCAACGGAGGAATTTAATAAAGCAAAAAAACTTCCCAGCCATTCTTTTCTTCATCGTAAGAACAGAAATGACTGGGAAGTCCTTTATTTTGTTTTCAGTACAATGAACATATTCGATCTATACTGATCACTTTTTGTATATTTCACCTAATTATTAACAGAAGCAGTCTTGTCCGCCCCTGGTTTATTAATAATAATCGTTTGAACGATCATAAAGATATTTCCTACTACCCAATACAGGGATAAAGCGGCTGGAAGATTAATAGCAAATACAACAATCATAATCGGCATCAGCCATAGCATCATTGCCATTTGCGGATTCTGATTCATCGTTCCTGCCATCATTAGTTTTTGCTGCAAGAAAGTTGTCACACCGGCCACAATTGGAAGAATAAAGAAAGGATCTGGTGAACCGAGATCAAACCACAAGAAGGTATCTTGCTTAATTGCTTCGGTACGCATAATTGCCTGATAAAATCCAAAGATAATCGGCATTTGCACGATTAATGGGAAACAGCCGGCCAGCGGGTTTACACCATGCTTTTGAAAAAGAGCCATCGTCTCCTGCTGCATTTTTTGCTGAGTGACAGCATCTTTGGATTGGTACTTTTCTTTAATTTTTTTCATTTCGGGCTGCAGTAATTGCATCGCTTTTGCATTTCTGGTCTGTTTAATCATTAAAGGTAAAATAATCAAACGAATGATGATCGTAACAATCACAATCGACCAGCCATAACTACCTACTGCTTCAGCTGTTTTTATAATAACCATGGAAAGCGGGTAAACAACAAATTCATTCCAAAAGCCCTTACTTTCCGGTGTAATTTCCTGATTTATTTCTGTACAACCGGCCAGCAGCATCGTTACTGCTGCTAAAAAGATCAGAGTGATCATTTTCTTGTTCAAACTTATACTCCCCCTGTCCATCTTTCCTAGCAGCCGTCCTCAAGCGGATCCGGCTCAACTCATTACATTTTCTAACTATTTATCATTAGAGCGATCCATCCTTCTACTGAATGCCTTTGCTCGCTTTAACACATGAATGAGGCTCTTTTTCACTTCGTTGCCATTCATATCAGCTGCTGGCTTTCGAGCAATAATGATAAATTCGTATCCAGGAAGGATCTCTTCTTTTAGTTCTGTAAAGCTGTGTCTAATATGACGCTTGATTCGGTTGCGCGTCACTGCATTTCCAATTTTCTTGCTCACAGACAATCCGATTCGAAAAGGGACTTGTAAGTTACTTTTGTACATATAAATAACAAATTGACGATTGGCAAAAGACTGTCCGCCTTTGAAAACGGATTGAAAGTCGCGGTCTTTTTTTATACGGAACGTTTTTTTCATTCGTCATTCACCTTTTCTTCGTCATTTTTTCTAAAAAAAAGACCACTGAGATTTTTCAGTGGCTTATGCAGATAATACTTTTCTTCCTTTAGCACGACGACGAGCTAGAACACGACGGCCGTTTTTAGAGCTCATACGGTTACGGAAACCATGAACTTTACTTCTTTTACGCTTATTTGGTTGGTAAGTTCTTTTCATTATAAAACACCTCCCTAAAAGGAATGGAAAATTTAACGTTAAGACAGTCTTTTTGATTATAAAGACGAATGAACATCCTGTCAACACCTGATCAAAAAACAATTCGCCGAGACGGCGAGTCTTCTAGAACCGTCCCTCTTTACTAAAAGAAAAAATCATTGCATAAAAACCTGCTCCTCTGCGACTGTGGATAATTTTCGACAGATTTTTTTTATTCACAATCGTTACTGACAACTTTTACACAAAACCGCATCCTGTGGAAAAGTTTTTATGCACATGTTGTATTTATTGTGGATAAATTATATATTACATTGCACGACAACGTTTTTTCTGCTATCATTATTTTGTTTTCACTCTGAATAAGTATTTCCCTAACTATATTTATCCACAATTGTTGATAAGTTGTTGATAAGTTATTCATACCCTTTGTAAAAGATTGTCCACAAGTTGTTAGTAATGTCGAAAAACTACTTTTTTCTTATTATATATTTAATCACAATCAATTCAGTGCATAAATATAAAAATCCTTAAAAACTGTTATATAATAGCTGCAATTTGATTAAAAGGAGGGGGCCTTATGGAAAATATCGAGGATCTATGGAATAAAGCGCTAGAAAACATAGAAAAGAAGATTAGCAAGCCGAGTTTTGATACGTGGCTAAAATCCACGAAAGCACATTCCTTACAAGGTGATTCCATCACTATTTCTGCTCCAAATGATTTTGCTAGAGACTGGCTTGAAGGGCATTATTCCCAACTTATTTCGGGAGTGCTTGGTGAGATTACAGGTGAGCAGCTAGCTGTCAAATTTATCATTCCCGAAAACCAAGCATCCGAAGAATACGAACTCCCTATGCCAAAGAAAAAGAAGAAAAAAGACGAATTTCATGAATTTCCGCAAAGTATGCTCAATCCGAAGTATACATTTGATACTTTTGTCATTGGCTCCGGCAACCGTTTTGCTCATGCGGCTTCGCTTGCTGTTGCAGAAGCACCAGCCAAAGCTTACAACCCGCTGTTTATTTATGGAGGGGTAGGGCTCGGCAAAACCCATTTGATGCACGCAATTGGCCATTACGTCTTAGAACATACCCCAGATGCAAAGGTCGTATACTTATCTTCTGAAAAATTTACGAATGAATTCATCAATTCAATCAGGGATAACAAAGCGGTTGATTTTCGTAATCGCTATCGAAATGTAGATGTTCTTCTGATAGATGATATTCAATTTCTTGCTGGCAAAGAACAGACACAGGAAGAGTTTTTCCATACGTTCAATACACTTCATGAAGAAAGCAAACAAATTATTATTTCAAGCGACCGGCCCCCTAAAGAAATTCCGACACTGGAAGACCGTCTGCGCTCTCGTTTTGAATGGGGTCTAATTACAGATATCACTCCGCCAGACTTAGAAACGCGTATCGCTATTCTGCGTAAAAAAGCAAAAGCTGAAAACCTTGATATTCCAAATGAAGTCATGCTTTACATTGCCAATCAAATTGATACAAATATTCGTGAGCTTGAAGGAGCACTGATTCGTGTCGTTGCTTATTCATCACTAATTAATAAAGACATTAATGCAGATCTCGCAGCAGAAGCACTTAAAGATATTATTCCGAGCTCTAAACCAAAAGTAATTACGATCCAGGACATTCAAAGAGTAGTCGGTGAACAATACAATGTGAAACTCGAGGACTTTAAAGCAAAAAAACGGACAAAGTCGATTGCATTCCCGAGACAAATTGCTATGTATTTATCACGTGAGCTAACTGATTTTTCTCTTCCTAAGATTGGAGAGGAGTTTGGAGGCCGAGATCACACAACAGTCATTCATGCTCATGAAAAAATTTCAAAGCTTCTCGACACAGACAGCCAACTGCAATCAAACGTAAAAGAAATACAAAGCATTTTAAAATCTTAATAGTGTGAATAACTTGTTGAAACTTATAAACAGTCTGTCCACATGTGGATAGACTGTTCTTACTTTAACTTTTTAAGGTTATCCACATATTCACAAGCCCTATTACTATTACTACTATTTTTAAATACAAAATTATTATTATATGCAGTTACTGAAAAAATTATGCTTGAATAGCGAAAGGAGAAAAAAATGAAGTTTTCCATTCAAAAAGATCGTTTTGCTCAAAGTGTGCAAGACGTTCTAAAAGCAATCAGCTCTAGAACAACGATACCGATTTTAACAGGGATTAAAATTGATGCTACAGAAGAGGGGATTAAATTAACGGGCAGTGACTCTGATATTTCTATTGAATCCTTCATTCCGAAAGAAGAGGGAGAACAAATCATCGTTGAAATCCAACAAACAGGCTCTATTGTAGTAAATGCACGTTTTTTCAATGAAATTGTCAAAAAATTGCCTTCTGAAAAGGTAGAGATTGAAGTAATTACCTCTTTTCAAACGGTTATTCGTTCTGGCCAAGCTGAATTCAACTTGAATGGACTTGATCCAGATGAATATCCGCAGCTTCCGCAAATTGAAGAAGGGGAAATGTTCAAACTGCCGACAGATTTGCTCAAAGCAATGATTAGACAAACTGTTTTTGCAGTGTCCACCTCAGAAACACGCCCCATCTTGACAGGTGTCAACTGGAAGATGGAAGAAGGCGAGTTAATTTGTATTGCAACGGATAGCCATAGACTGGCCTTGAGAAAAGCAGCCATAGAAACAGACTTAAATGCGGAATACAACATTGTTATTCCGGGGAAAAGCTTGAATGAACTAAGCAAAATTCTTGATGATACTCAAGATCCAGTAGAGATCGTCATTACAGAAAACCAAGTACTTTTTCGGGCGAAGCATTTATTATTTTACTCCCGTCTGCTCGAAGGAAATTATCCAGACACAAGCCGTTTAATTCCTACAGAAAGCAAAACAAAACTGGAATTGAATGCGAAAGAATTTTTGCAAGCGATCGACAGGGCGTCCTTGCTTGCTAGGGAAGGACGCAACAATGTAGTCAAATTATCGATGATTGACGAAGAAGTAATTGAAGTCTCTTCTAACTCTCCGGAAATCGGCAAGGTTACTGAACAAGTAAAGAGTCAGGCCATTGAAGGTGAAGAAATAAAAATCTCATTCAGTGCCAAATACATGATGGACGCGTTGAAGGCACTCGAAGGAACAGAAATTAACATTCAATTTACCGGACCAATGAGACCTTTTGTCATTCGACCTGAGCATGACCATTCCATTTTGCAGCTCATTTTACCTGTGAGAACGTATTAATCAACTTTACAATGTGAACAATATGAAAAAAATAGGCGATGAAAGGCTGTTACATGAAAAATGGGCAGCCTTCTTTCGCATGCTGGATAATACAGCTAGTGAAAATGATCAGCTTCCAGCACTGAACAGATCAAAGGACTTAGACAATTGGTTCTTTCTTCTTTGTGTTAAGTTGAAAAGTTTAGTAAAATAAAGCATTAGAGAATTCATTCGAAAGCAGTGAAAAATAATGGACAAAAAAGTAGTCATAGAAACCGAGTATATCCCTTTAGGACAGTTTTTAAAGCTGGCTGATGTTATTCAGACAGGCGGTATGGCTAAATGGTTTTTAAGCGAACATGAAGTATTCGTAAATGACGAGCTTGATCAGCGAAGAGGGAGAAAGCTTCGTGTGGGTGACCGGATAGATATTCCGGGGATTGGCAGTTTTAAAATTGCGGGTTCATAAAATAAAAGGGTGTTTTGCACATGCATATAACAGAATTGTCTTTGGAAAATTATCGTAATTACGTTTCTTTAGACATTGAATTTGAAAATAAAGTGAATGTTTTTCTGGGGGAAAACGCCCAGGGCAAAACAAATATGATTGAATCTATTTTTGTATTGGCTATGGCCAAGTCCCACCGGACCTCCAACGATAAAGATTTAATTCGCTGGGAAGCGGAATATGCTAAAATAAAAGGAAGAGTGCAAAAAACTCAAAATGCTATACCCTTAGAATTAATCATTTCCAAAAAAGGAAAAAAGGCAAAATGCAATCATCTTGAACAGCAGCGTTTAAGCCAGTATGTCGGAAATATAAATGTTGTGATGTTTGCCCCGGAAGATCTTCATCTCGTCAAAGGAAATCCTCAAGTGAGAAGGCGCTTCATCGATATGGAAATTGGCCAAGTTTCTCCTGTCTATCTTCACGATATCAGCCAATACCATAAAGTGTTGCAGCAGAGAAATCATTACTTAAAGCAGCTGCAAATAAAGAAAGCAAATGATTTTACGATGCTGGATGTTTTAACAGATCAACTCATTGGATTAGCCGCAAAAGTTGTCAGAAGAAGATTTGATTTTATTGAGCAACTTCAAAATTGGGCACGATCCATCCATTCAGGCATTTCACGCGGAGGAGAAAGTCTCGATATTGTATATACACCGTCTATTCATGTATCCAAAGAGGATGATTCGTCTAAAATAGTTAACGTATTTGAAGAAAAGTTCTATTCCCAGCGAACAAAAGAAGTAGAGCGGGGAATAACGTTAACGGGTCCGCACCGAGATGATCTCATTTTTCAAGTGAATGGAAAAAATGTGCAGACATTTGGTTCCCAGGGTCAGCAGCGGACAACAGCGCTATCGGTCAAACTGGCAGAAATTGAATTGATTCACTCTGAAATCAAAGAATATCCCATTCTTCTACTCGATGATGTCCTGTCAGAGCTTGATGATTATCGGCAGTCCCATTTGCTAAATACGATACAGGGAAAGGTGCAGACTTTTGTCACTACAACTAGCACAGAAGGAATTAATCACCAGACGCTGCAGGAAGCTTCTACGTTTGCGGTAGAAGGAGGAACAGTAGCACAAATAAAATGAAAGACGACCAAAGGTGTTTCAATTCGTTATTGTGGCAGTTGAAAATCATTTTATCTTTTTTCCCTTTTATTCTATACAGTAAAAAACGAATATATGAAAATCATTTTCAAAAGCCTGGCGGATTACGCTGTAAATGTCAACAATAGGCTTTTAAAAGAAAGAGCAGGTGAACGGATTTGACTATGGAACACACTAATGCAGCTAACCAGCCTTCTTATGATGAAAACCAGATACAAGTGTTAGAAGGACTTGAAGCCGTTCGCAAACGGCCGGGGATGTATATCGGTTCAACGAGTGGAAAAGGTCTTCACCATCTCGTCTGGGAAATCGTTGATAACAGTATTGATGAAGCACTGGCAGGATACTGTGATGAAATCCGGGTAATTATCGAAAAGGACAACAGTATTACTGTTAAAGATAATGGGCGGGGAATTCCAGTTGGTATCCAGGAACAGACAGGCCGGCCGGCAGTAGAAGTCATTTTAACTGTTCTTCATGCAGGCGGAAAATTCGGCGGCGGCGGTTATAAAGTCTCTGGTGGTCTTCACGGCGTAGGGGCTTCCGTCGTCAATGCTTTATCGAAGCAGCTTGAAGTGTTTGTTCACCGTGATGATCATATTTACTACCAATCTTACAAACGAGGAGTACCTCAGGAAGATCTTAAAATTATTGGTGAAACGGATTATACAGGAACAACCATTCACTTTCGTCCAGACGATGAAATCTTTACTGAAACGACAGTATATGAATATGATACGCTTGCCAATCGTCTGCGCGAACTCGCTTTCTTAAATCGCGGCATTAAAATTATCATTGAAGATAAACGTGAAGATGGAAAGATGAACGAGTACCACTATGAGGGCGGTATTAAATCATATGTAGAGCATTTAAACCGGACGAAAGAAGTCGTTCATAGCGAACCTATTTACATGGAAGGCGCGAAAGACGGCATTTCTGTGGAGATCGCTTTGCAATACAATGAAGGGTTTGCCAGCAATTTATATACATTTGCTAATAATATTAATACGTATGAGGGCGGAACGCATGAATCTGGATTTAAAACAGCTTTAACACGTGTGATTAATGACTATGCCCGCAAGAACGGTTTGATTAAAGAAGCGGAAACGAATCTATCGGGTGAAGATGTTCGGGAAGGGATAACAGCCATTGTTTCTATCAAACATCCGGATCCGCAATTTGAAGGGCAGACAAAAACGAAACTTGGCAACTCTGAAGCTCGAGCAGTAACTGATTCGGTGTTTTCGGCCCGTTTTGAAAGTTTTCTTCTGGAAAATCCAGCAACTGCTAAAAAAATTGTGGAAAAAGGTTTGATGGCTGCCCGTGCGCGTATGGCAGCGAAAAAAGCGAGGGAGTTAACCCGCAGAAAGAGTGCGCTCGAAGTATCAAGCCTGCCAGGGAAACTAGCCGATTGTTCGTCGCGTGATCCTGAAATCAGCGAATTGTATGTAGTAGAGGGAGACTCGGCTGGCGGATCAGCCAAACAAGGGCGTGACCGTCATTTTCAAGCCATTCTGCCGCTTCGCGGAAAGATCATTAACGTGGAAAAAGCCCGGCTCGATAGAATCTTATCAAATAATGAAATTCGGACAATTATTACGGCCCTTGGCACGGGAATCGGGGACGAGTTTGATATCTCTAAAGCTCGTTACCATAAGTTAGTTATTATGACGGATGCAGACGTAGATGGAGCTCATATTCGGACGTTGCTTCTGACTTTCTTCTTCCGCTACATGAGACAGCTGATTGAAGCAGGTTTTGTCTATATTGCTCAGCCGCCGCTATATAAGGTAACCCAAGGGAAACGAATTGAATATGCCTACAATGACCATCAGCTAAATGAGATCATAGCAGGCCTTCCTGATAATGCAAAACCAGGATTACAACGCTATAAAGGACTGGGCGAAATGAATCCGGAGCAATTATGGGAAACAACAATGAATCCGGAAACGAGAACGTTACTGCAAGTGAACCTGGAAGATGCCATTGAAGCGGATGAAACGTTTGAGATATTAATGGGTGACCGAGTAGAACCGCGTCGACAATTTATTGAGGAAAACGCACTGTATGTGAAAAACCTGGACATATAACTGGGAAAAGGACAGCCCGAGAAATAGACAAATGGAAACAAGTGGTTGACTTAAAAGGGTCTGATCTCACCCTCGATATACTGTATATAGTGGATGCTCATTCTGTAAATATACAATCCATCGGGGATCAGAGGTCTGGCACTTTAGCTTTGAGTCAACCTCCTGTCTTTTTCAAAAGATAGAAAGCAGTTCGTTAAAGGAGGTTCTTTTAAATGGCTGAAATGCCTCAATCTAAAGTAACAGAAATCAATATTAGCCAGGAGATGCGCTCATCTTTTTTAGATTATGCAATGAGTGTCATCGTTTCCCGCGCTCTTCCAGACGTTAGAGATGGTTTAAAGCCGGTTCATCGCCGGATCCTTTATGCGATGAATGATTTAGGGATGACAGCTGATAAAGCTTATAAAAAATCTGCCCGAATTGTCGGTGAAGTGATCGGTAAGTACCATCCGCATGGCGACTCGGCTGTGTATGAAACGATGGTGCGTATGGCGCAGGATTTTAACTATCGCTACATGCTTGTCGATGGTCACGGAAACTTTGGGTCTATCGATGGGGATGCTGCTGCTGCTATGCGTTATACAGAAGCCCGCATGTCTAAAATATCAATGGAATTAATACGTGATATTAATAAAGACACCATTGATTATAAGGATAACTATGATGGATCAGAAAAAGAACCTGTTGTGCTGCCATCCAGGTTTCCGAATTTGCTCGTAAACGGCACGTCAGGAATTGCTGTCGGCATGGCAACGAATATCCCTCCTCATCAGCTTGGTGAAGTAATCGACGGACTGATTGCTTTTAGTAAAAATGAGGAGATGTCAGTACCGGAAATTATGGAGTATATTCCAGGTCCAGATTTCCCTACAGGCGGTATGATTATGGGACGAAGCGGCATTCGTCAAGCATATGAAACAGGCAAAGGTTCTTTAACGATCCGGGCAAAAGTAGATATCGAACAGCGTGCTAATGGGAAAGAAACCATTATTGTAAATGAACTTCCTTACCAGGTGAATAAAGCAAGGCTCATAGAAAAAATTGCTGAACTTGTACGCGAAAAACGAATTGACGGGATTACTGACTTAAGGGATGAATCAGACCGAAATGGCATGCGGATTGTTATGGAAATCCGCCGGGATGCAAATGCCAATGTCATTTTAAACAATTTGTACAAGCACACGGCTATGCAGACGAGCTTCGGGATTAATTTATTGGCACTCGTAGACGGTCAGCCGCGTGTGTTAAGCGTAAAAGAGTGTCTTCGTTATTACTTAGAACACCAACGGGTAATTATCCGCCGCCGCACAGAATTTGAATTGAGAAAGGCAGAGGCAAGAGCTCATATTTTAGAAGGGCTAAGAATTGCTCTCGATCATATTGATGAAATTATTCACTTAATCCGCAGTTCTCAAACGACTGAAATTGCTAAACAAGGATTGATGGAGCAGTTTTCCTTATCTGAAAAACAGGCACAAGCTATTCTCGATATGCGGCTACAGCGCTTGACTGGATTGGAAAGGGAGAAAATTGAGGAAGAGTATCAAAACCTCATTCAATTAATTGCCGAATTAAGAGCCATTTTGGCTGACGATGAAAAAATTCTTGCGATCATCCATGAAGAATTGTTGGAGATCAAAGAGAAGTTTAATGATACACGCCGGACAGATATTATGGATGCCGGTCTTGAAGATATTATGGATGAAGATTTAATTCCCCGTGAGCAAGTTGTGCTAACGCTGACGCATAATGGTTACGTGAAGAGGCTGCCTGCATCAACATACCGCAGTCAGAAACGAGGAGGTCGCGGCATACAAGGGATGGGGACAAACGAAGATGATTTCGTTGAACAGCTATTGACGACTTCCACTCATGACACCATTCTTTTCTTTACGAACAAAGGAAAGGTTTATCGTTTAAAGGGATACCAAATTCCTGAGTTTAGCAGAACAGCAAAAGGGATCCCTCTTATTAATTTACTAGGAGTAGAAAAAGATGAGTGGGTGAACGCGATGATTCGCGTGGAAGAGTTCGTTGAGAATTCCTTTTTATTCTTTGCAACAAAGTCAGGTATTGTAAAGAGAACGGAATTAAAAGAATTTGCTCATATTCGAACAAATGGGTTACGTGCTCTTAACTTAAGAGAAGATGACGAGTTAATTTCCGTACGGCTGACAGACGGTCATAAACACATCGTAATGGGGACCAAGGACGGTATGATGATTCGCTTCGAAGAAGAAGACGTCCGTCAAATGGGACGGGTCACTACCGGGGTAAGAGGCATCAGACTTTCCAAGGATGATTGTGTTGTAGGCATGGAATTACTTCAGGAAGATGATTATGTACTGATTGTCACAGAGAACGGTTACGGTAAACGGACACCTGAAAAAGAGTATCGGATTCAGACAAGAGGCGGAAAAGGACTTAAAACATGCAATATTACGGATAAAAACGGGCCGCTTATCGCGATCAAAACAGTGAGCGGACAAGAGGATTTAATGCTGATTACCGTCGGGGGAGTCCTTATTAGAATGGATGTAAATGATATTTCCATTACAGGAAGAAACACACAAGGGGTAAAACTTATTCGATTGAATGGAGAAGAAACAGTGGCAACTGTAGCTAAGATAGCCAAGGAAGAGGAGGAAGAACTGCTTCCTGACGAAATGGCTGAAGAGACAGCACAGGACCATGGATTAGATCAAGATTCGATGGAAGAGAACAAGTAAAGAAAGCCGGGATTTCCGGCTTTTTTTATTCCGCATTCATCCAGTATTTGCTAAGATATAAGTAAAAAACACTTGGGGGAAAGGTGTATGTACGTGAGGGTGGAAGATGTAAAGGAAGGGAACGTACTGCTTAATGATGTCATGCATAAGGCGTCTGAGCCGTTAATGGCTAAAGAAACCGTTTTAACAAATTGGCACATTAAAATACTTAAAGCATTTTTAATTGATGAAGTAGATGTGGGAGAAGGAGCCTCCATAGGAATCGTGACCGAATCAGGGACTCATACAGATAAAGAAAAGCCAAAAGCAGATGTTCCGGTAGATAAAAAAGTAGACTTCTTTAAAAGTTATCTTCAGAGCGTAGAAGAATACAAAAAGGAATTTCAAAAGTGGCAGGCAGGGGCTAGTATAGATATTGTCAAGATACGTGAAATTACTTTGCCATTGCTTGATGAAATGTTAATCGATCCAGAAGTAATTCGTGAAATATCTAAATATACTGAAAAGGAAAGCTATTGTTACCATCACTCTGTTGCAACCGGCTTGTTAAGTGGTGCCATTGCCGCTCAATTAAATTATGAAAAAGGATTTATTGTTCAAGCTGCCCTTGCCGGCGTTTTAGCCGATTGTGGAATGGCAAAAATCAGCCCGCACATTTTATTAAAAGAAACTTCATTGACGGAGAGAGAGAAAAAGGAAGTGAACGAACATCCTTTTTTAAGTTATAAAATGGTCAAGGATATTAACCTGCTAAAACCGGAAACGAAATTGGCTGTTTTTCAACACCATGAACGAACAGATGGTTCAGGTTATGTAAATGGAGTAAAAGCAGAGAAACTACTTCCAATTTCCCGAATTGTGGCGATAGCCGATGTGTTTCATGCGATGACTGCTGAACGTGTGTATCGTAAGCGGCAGGCTCCGTTTAAAGTACTTGAAATGTTTAGACAAGACTTCTTTGGAGAGTTTGACTTATCAGTAGTGAAGGCATTAACGGAGTTATTTACAAAACTATCTTTAGGAACAAGTGTCCAGCTGTCCGATGGTGGAGTAGCGACAATTCTATTTATGAAACAACAAAATCCGACAAGGCCGCTTGTACAACTAGAAGAAAGTAAAGACATCATAGATCTTGAAAAGAGAAGAGACCTTCACATTGAGCAAGTCTTATAATGGAATTATTAGTACTCTGGAAAACATCAGCATGTTTTTCAGAGTTTTTCTTTTGTCCATTTTTTAGAAAGTTTATCGACTGTGGGAAGAATGATTAGAGACGATGTGTACTACTAGAAGAGATATTTTCATATGATAGGTACGATTTACATTGTCTATGATAAATAATTTACAAAAAAGAGAACGGAAGTTGTTGACTAAAAGAGTAATAGGTGATATATTATAAAAGTCGCTTGAGAGTGACGTGAATCGAACATTGAAAACTGAACAAAATACATGCCAGTAAGTTAATTCTTATTTAAAACAATTGAGCAAGTCAAACAATCTTTTTGGAGAGTTTGATCCTGGCTCAGGACGAACGCTGGCGGCGTGCCTAATACATGCAAGTCGAGCGGACTTGACTGGAGCTTGCTCCAGTTCAAGTCAGCGGCGGACGGGTGAGTAACACGT
>NZ_JAUIYO010000011.1:0-89781 GCF_044891285.1 Bacillus lumedeiriae | reverse complement strand
TCGCCGCCGATCACCAATGGGTAATCCTGGCCAAGATATCCTTCAACGAGCTGCAGCGCTTCTTCAAATGCTTGTTTATTTTCAGGTTTTGAAAAGTCAGTGAATGGTTCGTGTTTGTATGGAATCAATGTTCTTCCTCCTTTAAAATCATCATAGAGTTACTTTTATGTAACTGAATAAGTTTTATGCGCAAAATATTTTTGCTATAATAAAACTCTCACACTTATTATAATGCAAAAAATTGTTGCTTTTTTCAAGTGTTTTTTTAAAAATATAAATATATTTCAAGAAGGGGATTTCTATGACTGCAAAAGATTTAGAATCACTGTTAACAATATACAAAGAAGTTGTGGAAAAAATAGATCTCGGCATCCACGTCATCGATTCTAACGAAAGAACCGTTATTTATAATAAAAAAATGCGGGAAATTGAAGATATGGACATTGATGACGTCCTTGACAAAAACGTAATGGATGTTTTCCATTTTGGTCCTGCGGAAGAAAGTACCTTGCTGCAAGTACTGAATTCTGGTGAAACCATACCCAATGTAAAGCAAACTTACTCCAATAACAAAGGACAAGAAATCACAACCATTAACCATACATTTCCTATTCGGGAGAACGGTGTTGTGATCGGCGCCGTGGAAATTGCTAAAGATATCACTAAACTAGAAAAAATGATCCAGGAAAATGTTTACAAAAAAGGCGATACCCGCTATACATTTGATCAAATTCTTGGAAATAGCGCAGCACTGAACGAAGCGATTGAAACGAGCAAGAGAGCTACACGCACCACTTCTTCTGTCTTAATCGTAGGGGAAATCGGAACCGGCAAAGAATTATTCGCTCACAGTATTCATAATGGCAGTTCTAGAGCCGATAACGCATTTCTTTCTCAAAACTGCGCAGCATTGCCGGATACACTGATGGAAACTTTACTATTCGGCACTGCAGAACAAGCAGGAACAGAAGGCAGACCGGGGTTATTCGAGCAGGCGAATGGCGGAACTCTTTTACTTGATGAGATTGACTCTCTAAGCCCTGCTCTGCAAACAAAACTATTAAAAGTCATCCAAGAGAAAAAAGTGCAGCGTGAAGGCGGGACAGAAGATCTCTTTGTTGATGTCCGCATTCTTGCCACCATTAGCGAAGACCCCATTGATGCAATTGCAGCCGGCAAGTTAAGAAAAGATCTATATTATCGTTTAAGCGTTGTTTCGATCTTTATCCCCCCACTACGGGAAAGAAAAGAAGACATTGATTTGCTAACTTCCTCTTTCATCGAAAAGTATAACCATTTATTTGGTATGAAAGTCGCTTTTATCGACGAAGAAGTAAAAAGTTATTTCCAGGAATATAACTGGCCGGGCAACATCCGTGAATTAGAACATGTCATTGAAGGAGCCATGAATTTGATGGGGCATGAAGACACCATCTCTTTTGATCATCTGCCGATTCAATTCCGCCATAAATCCAGTAGCAGCGGCGGATCCAATGACTTGGAAAAAATAGAAGGGCTGCTATATCAGCCCGACAAAGCTATTTTGCCACTCGACGATTATATTCATGAAGCTGAAACCTATTACATTACAAAAGCGTTGCAACATCACGATTTTAACGTTACCAAAACAGCAAAGGCTCTCGGAATGAGCCGGCAAAACCTGCAATATCGTATTCGAAAATACAACATTGGAAAAAACACTCATTCATAAATTCACGAAATAAAATGAAACTTCCATCAGTGGGGGTTTTCTTCATCCCCCGCTGATGGTTAGTTGAATGGATCGGGCGTTTACTGGCAGTTGATCGCTCACCTATGCTTACTTAGAAACAAGCTGAAGCCTTTAGGTGAGGGTCTTACTGGCAGTTAATGCGGGATAAATAGCAGATAAGCAAAAACATCCAGCTTAACGCAAATTATTTTTGCGCAAAAACCAAATCTCTTAAAACGAATTCCTCTGTTATGATTCCTTAAAAAACAAAAAGCATGAGCGCTTCATTCGCTCATGCTTTTTGTTGCAGGTTGTTGATAAACATTTTCAATCATTTTGAGAGGTCTAACTAGATTTTGTTTCTTTATTTACTTTCCTCAGACTGGTCAATCCATTCTTGCAGCTTATCCTTTAACGTGTTAAACCCTTCGCTGTTTTCAGAAATTTTCAAACGGCGGACGGGCTGTGGAACAGACAGCTTCATCTCTTCAGTCGCCCGGATAGACAAGCTGATTTTCCCCTCATCTTTGTTCACAGACATTACTTTTACCTTCACTTCTTCGCCCACTTGAAGGTATTCATGAATGTCCTTTACAAATCCATGAGTAATTTCCGAGATATGGACAAGCCCCTGTGTACCGTTATCCAATGCAATAAATGCACCATAAGGTTGAATACCTGTTACTTTTCCTTTAATAATCTGTCCTTGTTCAATCTGGTTTTCCATCCAAACACTCCTAAATATTAAATTCATTATCTACGCATCGTAAAATTATATCATATCCACTTATGAATTTCTAAACATAGCCGCTGATCTACAAAGGTTTCTTCAATGTTTTGGATTATTTTAAAGAAACAGGAATAAACTTTAGAGAAAAGGGGCATGATTAGAATAAGCAACATTCCCTATTCTCCCCCTGACGAAAGAAGGCAGCCAAATTGGCTGCCTTCTTTTTTTATCTCCCGAGAAAACGCCTAAAACGTTTCATCGCTTCTTGAAGCTGTTCCATAGAAGAAGCATAAGAACAACGAATAAACCCTTCACCGCTTTTCCCGAAAACAGATCCTGGCACGACGGCCACTTTTTCTTCTCTTAACAACGATTCAGCAAACTGCTCCGACGTCAGACCAGTGCTTTGAATCGATGGGAATACATAAAATGCTCCACCCGGTGTATGACAGTCAAGCCCCATCTCGTTAAATGACTGAACAATATAATTGCGGCGGCGGCGATAATCTTTTTTCATTTCTTCTACATCATTCATCCCTGTTTTCAACGCTTCAAGCGCAGCGTACTGAGCAGGGGTAGAAGCACACATCATCGCATATTGATGAATTTTCAGCATAGCTGCCGACAATTCGTATGGCGCACAAATAAACCCAAGCCGCCAGCCAGTCATTGCAAATCCTTTTGAGAAACCATTAATTAAAATAGTCCTCTCTCTCATACCATCTAAGCTGGCAATAGATGTATGTTGAATGTCATAAGCAAGCTCTGCATAGATTTCATCAGCAATCACAAGTAAATCATGCCGCTTCACAATCCCAGCAATCGCTTCTAGATCTTCCTTATCTAGCTGCGCGCCGGTCGGATTATTAGGTGAACAAAGCAGCAGCGCTTTCGTTTTTGGAGTAATCGCTCTTTCAAGCGCTTCCGCTTGTAGTTTAAATTGCTGCTCACTCGTTGTTTCCACCGTCACCGCTTTGCCCCCTGTCAATTCGACAAGTGGTGCATAAGAAACGAAGCACGGTTCAACGATAATCACTTCATCATCTGGATCAAGAATAGCTCGTAAAGCCAAGTCAAGAGCCTGGCTGGCACCAACAGTAACGATGATTTCTTCCTTCGAATCATAAGGTACACAAAATCGTTCGCTCACATACTTTGATATTTCTTCCCGAAGTTCAAGGAGACCAGCATTGGCTGTATAAGAAGTAAATCCACGTTCAAGAGATAGTATCGCCGCTTCACGAGCAGACCAGGATGTGACAAAATCAGGCTCCCCTACTCCAAGCGATATTACTCCTTCCATACCCGCAGCTAAATCAAAAAACTTACGGATACCCGATGGACGCATTGATTCTACAGATTTAGCAATATAGTTCTTCGTTGTCAGCATTATGGAGACACCACGATTCTATTATCTATTTGTTTTTCTTCAAAAATTTTGCCATCATGCTTATATTTTTTTAGCTGAAAATGAGTTGTTGTAGAAACAACCTCATCTAGCGTAGATAATTTTTCCGAAACGAATCTAGCTACTTCATTCATTGATTTCCCTTCAACCGTTACCGATAAGTCGTAAGCTCCTGACATTAGATAGACAGAGCTGACCTCCTTAAAACGATAAATTCTTTCTGCTGTTTCGTGAAAGCCGACGCCTCGCTTCGGTGTTACTTTAACATCGATCATCGCCGTCACTCGCTCATCGTCCTCAACTTTTGACCAGTCAATAAGAGTTGTATAGTGAACGAGAATTCTTTCCTCTTCCAGCCTTTTAATCATGGCTTGTACTAATTGTTCACTTTCACCAATCATTTTACCGATATCAGATGCAGTCAAACGAGCGTCTTTTTCGAGGATTTCAAGGATTTCTCGTTCTTCTTTGTTAATTTTCACAATAACTCCCCCAACTTTTCATTGAATACTACAATTATATCAAAAAACCATTTGATTACATCATCTATTTCAATAATTTTTTTATAGAACCGAATACCATTGATTTTGAACCCGCCTGATTCATACAACAGTTGAATATCATCTATACAGCAGGCTTTATTACACTTATTTGTTGGTTTCCGCTGCAGGCGCCCGCTTTCCGGTCCAATCAACAAAGAGACAAAATCAACAATAATCATTAACATAGCCATAAAAAAGCCGGCTATTTCTTCTGAAGAACCAAAAGAAATAGCCGAACGGATGGAATCTTTATATTATTATAATTGACATGACGCTTCATTCTTTACTTGCAGCAGCCTCTCGGCTACTTCTAGGCAGCTCGCCAGAGGAAGCTTCTGCTCAAACGAAAATTCATAAATCTCTTGGATTTTCTGCGCTAGCTCATTTTGATCGTCATACTGATACACAGCTTGAATCGTATCTGCTGTTTCTGTATCGTAAAAATCGCCGCCCGCCGCAAATGGGTCCCAATCCCGAAGAATATGACTCAGCTTAATGTTCGTTTGTACGTCTTTGTTCATTTTTTTCATCCTGCCTTTTGTTCTGAGCTAATGGTTGCCCTTTTCATCTTAAATACTTTAACATAATTATATACTATATCGTCAGGATGGTGGATACAATGAGTACATTTGATCGAGTAATAAACCGCACAGGCAGGAACACTGTGAAATGGGATAACATTAAGGCGGTGTTCGGTGTAGAAGATGCACTGCCGATGTGGGTGGCTGATATGGACTTCGAAGCACCCGATGCCGTAAAAGAAGCTGTCAAAGAGCAGGCAGACCATGGAGTATACGGGTACACGGCCATTCCCGATTCTACGAGAGAGGCCATTAAAGACTGGATGACTAATCGCCACGGCTGGATGATCGACCCAAACTGGCTGCTGTTCAATCACGGCGTCGTGCCGTCACTTGGTGCAGCTATCGAAGCGCTCACAGATCTCGGTGACTCTGTTTTACTGCAATCACCTGTCTATACACCCTTTTTCGATATGATCGAGCGCAGCGGACGCCTCGTCGTTAATAATGAACTCGTTCTACGCAACAACCGCTATGAAATCGATTTTGAAGATTTGGAAGAGAAACTATCTCGTGAAGAGGTAAAATTATTCTTACTATGCAGCCCTCACAATCCCGGCGGCCGCGTCTGGACAAAAACAGAGCTAACAACAATCGCTGAGCTCTGCCTAAAACATGATGTTTGGATCGTTTCTGACGAAATACATAGCGATTTAACCGCTGAGCCGCATAAACACATTCCAATTGCTTCCCTTAGCGGGGATATACAAAACATCGTAATCACCTGTATCGCGCCAAGTAAAACGTTTAACCTAGCAGGTTTGCAAGCCTCTGCCATCGTGGTATCCAACAAGGAATTGCGCGCTAAGCTGCAAAAAGTGCTTGCCAAACAAGGATTTTTCACATTAAACATGATGGGAATTGCCGCTATGGAAGCCGCATACCGCGAAGGCGGGCCTTGGCTTGATGAAGCGATCGAATACATTCGCGGCAACATTCGTCTTGTCAATGAATTTATTGAACGTGAATTGCCAGAATTAACAGTAATAGAACCGGAAGGCAGCTATTTAGTCTGGATCGACTGCCGCAAACTCGGCCTCAGCGATGAAGACTTAATGAAAAGGCTTCTCCTAAAAGGAAAACTCGCTCTCGGGCAAGGATCCAAATACCGCAGCGGCGGCGAAGGATTTATGCGCATGAATATCGCCTGCCCGCGGTCCACTGTGGAAGATGGATTAATGAGATTGAAAACAGCCCTATCGAACGGGTCCATTTAACCTTGCAGATCGAATCATCTCTTTTACGAGCAGATAAGTATATTTACTGACCATGTTTGCTAATTTACCCGCCACACGGTGCACACAAAAAAGAAGATGCCCATTTTCAGGCATCTTCTTTTTATCATACTCCTTGTTTGTTTCCCCACACAAACGTATGCAGCTGCGGAAGAATGCGGACATCTTTCCATTCCTCGTCCGGCATAACCTCGTTAATGAGCCATTCATATCGCTTCACTAAATAAGGAAGCAGATTAGCAGGATTCTGTTCCTTTAAATCACCGTTTCCTGTTTGTAAAAAGAAAGGCACCTCTGGATAGAGTTGATGCACTTTTTTTGCAAATGCTAAATCCTTTTCATCAAAAATAACGACTTTTAAACTGACCGATTTTTCTTTTCCAACGAGCCGGTTGATGATGAGCGATAATTGATCAAAGTCTGTCTCCATCGTCGAGCTAGGAGGCTTAGGAGAAATCGTCAATTCATCTATTTGATAAAACCAATCCTGCCAGCGGCTTCCTTGTGTTTCAAGTGCAGTTTTAACTCCTTGTTCGTTCAGCTTGACAAGTAAACCACCCATTTGCGGCAGCAATGCTGGATTGCCGCCGGAGATCGTTACGTGGTCAAATGTGTTCCCGCCTATTTTCACCAGCTCTGCCCAGATCTCGTCTGCCGACAAAAGCCGGATATCCTCCTTAGCTGATCCATCCCAAGTAAACGCCGAATCACACCAGGCGCACCGATAATCACAGCCGGCAGTCCGGACAAACATCGTTTTGCGCCCAACCACAGCGCCCTCTCCTTGTACAGTCGGTCCAAATATTTCTAATACAGGGATTTTTCTCATTAAAAATCCTCTTTCTGCGGACGAAAAACAACGTAGCTGGTCGGTGTTTCCCGTAAAAAGACTTGTATACACCGAGGTGCATTAGGTAGTTTATTTAACGATTCCTGAATAACCTCCCAGAATTTTCTTGCTACTACTTCAGTCGTTGGGAAATAATTCGGATCGATATCATTAAATAAAGAGTCTTCATTTAACACGGTGTGATCAAAACGTTTATGAATGAGGTTTTTAATATCCTGGAAATTCACTAAAAAACCAGACTCATTCAAGTCATTGCCAACAACCGTCACATTGGCAAAATACGTATGGCCGTGCAGACGGCGGCACACTCCGGCCTCTTCATGGGGCACGTAATGAGCAGCCGCAAATTGAAAGTCTTTATTCAATTCATAACGGTAAGAATGGACAGGCACTGGGTAAATTTGCTGCATCATCTCTCCCTCGCCTCCTTTTCCGCCATATATTTATTCAATCCATGATTGCGCAGCTTACACGCTGGACATTCGCCGCATCCGCTTCCTTTTATGCCGTTATAGCAGGTGAGCGTATGTTGTTTGACGTAATCGAACGCACCAAGCTCATCAGCTAATTCCCACGTTTGCGCTTTATCGAGCCACATAAGCGGCGTATGGATGACAAATGAATAATCCATGGACAAATTCAACGTCACATTTAATGACTTAATAAACACATCACGGCAGTCCGGATAGCCGCTAAAGTCTGTTTCGCATACACCAGTAATGATATGACGGGCATCATATTGCTTTGCAAGTACAGCAGCAAATGATAAAAACAACAAATTACGGCCTTCTACAAACGTCGATGGCGGCTCGCCGGCTTTTTCCGTAATTTCTATATCTGTTCTCGTCAAAGCACTCGGGGCAAGCTGATTTAATAAAGACATATCTAATATGTGATGGCGTATATTTAAATCTTTTGCAATGTCAGCAGCACACTCTAACTCCAGGCGATGCCTTTGACCGTAATCAAATGTGACAGCGATCACTTCATCAAAACGCTGCTTCGCCCAGAAGAGACACGTCGTACTATCCTGACCGCCGCTAAACACCACTACTGCTTTTTCTTTACTCATCTTTCTATCTTCCTTCCTTCTCTGCGTTTGAAAGAAGAAAGAGATTCAAGAACTATTACTCTAAATGACCTTCTTTTCAGGAATAGAAAAAAACCGTCTAGACGTAGACAGGCTTTTCCCATAGTTTTTTATAGAGGGAGTTCGCGAACCTCTCCTGCATCAAGCAGAATTCTTCCTTTTATTCTTGCACACTATATCATAAACGAATCAAAATGAAAAATAAACATCTTACTGTTTTTTTATTTCCCCATACTTCTTATTTATTTTCTCTTCTTCTCTTTTAGAAACTTTCCTAAAATACATAAACAAAGCGATCGCTGCCGCTACAAAAATGACCATAGAAATAACCGCTGGAATATATTCTGTCTTATCTTCCGGAAAATATAAAAAAAACATACCTACTATCCATGAATTTAGCACGATTTCTTCTCCTTTCAGCTGCCCGCACAGCCAATTCTCCAATCAAGTGCCTTCTCCCATTATATCAAGTTCCCTTTTCCAAACCAACCGCCGGCAAATAAAAAAGGCTGCGTCAAAGCAGCCAAGACAAAAAATGTTCATAAAAATAAAAGCGGAAGGCATTACTCCACTACTGTGATCTTCTCAATAATCACATCTTCTTTTGGCTTATCCTGTGATGCTGTTGGCACATTAGCAATCGCATCAACGACGTCCATACCTTCTACGACTTGTCCGAACACTGTATGACGGAAGTCAAGCCACGGGGTGCCCCCATGCTCCATATAAAAATCAGTCACTTCTTGCGGATAGCCGGCTTTTTCCATCTGTTCTTTGAAGCCGGGGTCCATTTTGCTATTTTGCACAATAAAGAATTGACTGCCATTCGTATTTGGGCCAGCATTGGCCATTGAAAGGGCGCCCCGGAAGTTGAACAATTCACGGGAAAATTCATCTTCAAACGTTTGACCGTAAATACTCTCCCCGCCTGTCCCTGTTCCTTTCGGGTCTCCTCCTTGGATCATAAAA
The DNA here is from genome assembly GCF_044891285.1 of Bacillus lumedeiriae. NCBI lineage: Bacteria > Bacillati > Bacillota > Bacilli > Caryophanales > Bacillaceae > Bacillus > Bacillus lumedeiriae. The sequence goes on along the minus strand of NZ_JAUIYO010000011.1, from coordinate 80,665 downwards.
TCTGGAATGACCCGATGAAAGATGAGCCCATCATAGTACCCATTCTTACTATGTGTCACAAAGTTTTCCACCGTTTTCGGTGCAAGCTCTGGGAATAATTTAATTTTAATCGTTCCCTTACTCGTTTTCATTTCGACAAGCTGTTCGTTTTCTGCTGCGTTTGTTGTAAATTGTGGATAATTCATTTGCTTCTCTCCTTTCTTATGTTCCTCCTTTTCTATTGCCAGCTCCGGAAGTCCAGCCGATTCTTGCTCAGATTCCGTTTCTTTATTACAACCGACAAGAAAAAGGAGACCGATCATACATGCGATGAAAAATAATCGAGACATCTCTTCACCCCTACCTTCCTCACTTTAACCCATTGCCAACAAAAAATCATCTTTCATCTATCCATTATGACTATTTCCTTCGGATCTTAATTTTGATAGAGTGAAGAGCAAAAGGAGAGATTGATCATGAAGACAGGAGAAATTGTTACGGCTTTTTACAAAACTGGAAAGTATATCGGAGAAGTCACTGCCGCCTATCCAGACAGCTACACGGTTAAAATACTAGCGGTGCTGCGCCACCCTGCCCAAGGAGATCTTCACCATCCTAATCAAGTGGATGTGCCATTTTTCCACGAAAGAAAGGCACTTGCCCATATGGAACAGGCAAATATTCCAGCATCCACGATCAAACCTTATGAAGGAGAAATTCCCGACTATAGGGACTCACTGAAAGAAGCGGCCGTTACATTAAAAAACAGACTAGAACAAGACCAGACCGCTTTTTCTGAGAAAAGCCTCGAAGCACTTAAGGAGATTCAAAGGGAATACGAACTCATGTACAACCTCACATGGGATTAAGCCATACGATTAAGCAGCTTCGAAAAATCAACACGATCCCCAATTGTAGGCGGCTTTGACTTCTTCATATACGTTTTATCTTTTTCTACAAGATTGTAAATATGGTATGTGGTCAGCGCGTCATCGAGTGCTCGATGATGCCTGCCGATTCCTTCTTTCCCATATTCCTGCACAGCTTTCCATAAACCAGTCTGATTACGGTCACCGAAAAAATTCTTATACTCCATGGATAAATCGATAAAACGTCCTTTTAATGGAAATGAAAGATTCTCTTCCTCACAGTTTCTTCGCAGCACTTTCATGTCCATATTGCCCCATGTAATGATCGTATGCTCATCCGTCCCATTCAATTTAGCAAGTAAGTGGATCAATTCTGCAAACGGCAATCCTTCATCCACTTGTTTTTGAGTAATCTTTAGAAAGCGCTTGCATCTTTCTGTTAATTTCGGAAAAGCAGCCGGTGCTACGTAAGAAGAAAACGTATGTACAACCTCTTTTTCTTCGACAACTACGATCCCTGCTTCAATAATTTCAGGATAAAAACCTTGCGCAATTAAGTTAGTATCCGGCATCGAAAATTCGAAATCGATGAAAAATAGCTTCTGCCCCACAAAAATCCCCTCCTTTTGCCAAAACAAATTTTATATTTTCTATTATAGCAGGTTTAACTGTTGAATTTGTTAGAGAATTACATTTAAGTACTCTTCTAGATAGTAGTATTAGAGTAATTTATGAAACACGATACCAAGCCGGAATGGGGGAGAACCGGTATCTTCCATTTTTCTTTACTTTCCTCTTATTCTTAGGTTTTGCTATTTTTCTCTTTAATAGCCCCTTTCTAAATCGCCTTCTTTCGATTATGATGGGAAAAGAATTACTTTCTTACAAATATAACAAACTAGAATGGAGAAGGCGGTTTATGGAATGAGGACGATTTTTGGTTACATATTAACAGGGCTGCTCCTTCCTGTAGCTGTATTTTTATTTTACTTTGCGAATGCAGAAGCACATAAGGTCAGGAGCTTTGACGAAGTGGTGGAAGAAAAGATCATTATTAAAGATGTCCATCTTCCCCAGGCAAGTAAATTAGTCGATAAAGATGGCAATCCTTATTTGGAGATTCACCAGCCATACCGGATCGTGATGGATGGAAAAAATATTCCTCCATTTATAAAGGAATTATTTCTACAATCTGAAGACAAACATTTTTATGATCATTCCGGTATCAATGCCGCTGCGATTATGCGTGCCTTACTTGTTAATGCAAAAGCAGATGGAATTGAACAAGGGGCTAGTACTATCACGCAGCAGCTTGCCCGTAATATTTATTTGTCACACGATCGTACGCTAGTCAGAAAAGTATCAGAAGTATTATATGCGTATGAACTCGAAAAAAGATTATCAAAAGATGAAATTTTAAACCTTTATTTAAATGCCATTTATTTCAATCATCAAGTGTATGGAGTGGAAGCCGCTGCACAGTTCTATTTTCAAAAACATGTCAATGAATTGACGAAAGCTCAATTAGCTTTTATTGCAGCTATCCCAAACAATCCATCACTATATGATCCGCTGCGCCATTTTGACAATACGAAAAAGCGGCAGGAACGGCTGATTGATGTCATGCAGCGTGAGGAGTTTCTCACAGCGGAAGAAGCTGAATCCATAAAAAAAGAACCGATCAAGCTCCAAGTTAGAGCTCGGATAGACAAATATGCCAGCTACTCTACCTATGTAGAAGATGAATTAAAACAACTCGTAGCGAAAACAGAAGGCTTTGACCAGCAATTGAAAAATGCTAAGGGCGAAGAGAAAACAATCATTGAACATAAATTGAACGACCGCGTTGAAAAAGTAAAATCATCTGGCATTATCATCCACACATCGCTTGATCCTGCCCTTCAGCAAAAAGCTGAAAATGCCGTAAACTCAACGCTCAGCGGTTCGTCCGTACAATCATCAGCTGCCGTCATAAAAAATGACACGCGAAATATTGTTGCTCTCGTCGGTGGCAGAGACTACGACAAAACACAGTTTAACCGGAGCTTTCAAGGATTCCGTCAGCCGGGATCAACGATTAAGCCTTTGCTTGATTACGGCCCCTATATTGATACAACTCATGCCGATGTCAACAGTTTAGTGAGTGCCAACAAATATTGCGTGAGCGGCTGGTGCCCGAAGAACTACAGCGGCAAAGAATACGGAATGGTCACACTGAAAAAAGCCTTAGAGCAATCATATAATACAGCCGCTTTGCGTTTATTTATGAAAACGGGACCTGAAAGAGCGTATTCTTATTTAGAGAAATTTGATTTTGAAAGAATGACAGAAACAGATAGCAAATCATATGGTAAAGCGCTCGGAGGCTTCGAGCATGGGATGACTACACTTGAAATCGCAGGTGCCTATACTTCCTTTATCGATGGCACATTTACCAAACCGCATGCCATCCAAAAAGTAACTGACCGTCAAGGAAATGTACTTTATGAATGGAAAGACGAGCCACAAACGATTTGGTCAAAATCAACAACGTATAAAATGCGTCATTTATTAGCAGGCGTCATTCAAAACGGGACAGGTAAAAAAGCAAACCCTGGCAAGGCCTACGCTGGCGGAAAAACTGGAACAACGAATCGGACAAAAGACTTATGGTTTGCTGGCTTAACAAATGAATACACAGCCAGCGTCTGGGTCGGAAAAGACATCCCGCAAAGCATTCGCTATTTAGAAGGTTATGCCCCAAATCAAGTCATCTGGCGTAAAATTATGCGCTGATTCTCGGCGTAAAAAAGTTCGCTGTATATGAGGCTGTCCTAAAGGTCGTTAAAAACGACTTTTTAGGGTCAGTCTTTTTTTGTTTTTTGGATACTATTTGATAATTCAAGTGAGCATGAGAGAAGTTCTTCTTCTTAACTTCAACTTTTTTATTGTTTTTTAGTAGATATTGCCCATTTTTTGACAAAGTTCAAACGTTTGCTTTTCACTGAGTTGATTGTAGCGGAAGGCGCGAAGATCTGCAGAGAAAGCGAACTGGCGAGATGCCTCATGAGCTTGAACGACGAAGAGGCTCACCGTTTGTCCCTCGCAAAGCGAAGCGCCTGGAACGGAAATCGACGGACTGATTTAACAAAGACACAATAAAAAGCTGCAAGGATTCGGTCCTTGCAGCTTTTTAAACTTTTGTCTACGTTTCTCCGGAGCTATTAGCCCCCTTTTTATTGTCATTTCCCACACTATTCTCTATGTTGACAAATCTTTCCCATAAAAAAAACCGCTAAAGCGGTTTTTTACAGCGGCAGGCTGGCGAGCAGCCCATTATACACTTTCATACCGATAAGGGCCAGTGTCATTCCGAGAGCTGACCAAGAAACAATTTGAAAAGTAATGATTCCGATTAAATTAGCCATAGACAGTGATGGACTTGTTTTATAAACAAAAAAGATGAGATAACCAATAGCGGTTAATAAAAAGATAATGAGAATACCAGTTAGCGACGAAAAGCTGATTAATGAAATTAACCCGCCAACAAAAAAGATAATCGACCCATTTCGAATTGCTTTTAACAATTCGCCTTCTGTATCTTTCGAAAAAAATAAAAGAGACAGCTCATTCACTGTATTCGCTACGACTTTTAGGCCCGCAATCACGAAAAAGAACAAAACCAACAATGAAAAAATGATAGCTAAATTCAATTCTGTTTCCGTGAATAACTCTAGAACATCGGTGTATAAACCGACTTGCTTAAACAAGGAAATGACTAGACCTTGAGTAAATAAAGCAAGAGATAAACTAAACAACAAAATAGCGATTAGCGGCAAATAGCCGGTTAAATAAGTATTTTTCATAAAACATATACGCTCCTGTTCGGTTCAATCCATTTTATTATGCAAGAGCTGGCAAACAAAGACAAGTTCTTTTTTATGTTTTTTTGGAAATCACAAACATTTTTTGGCAAAAAAGATACAGGAAAGAAGACAGATAAATTGAAACTTCCATCAGTGGGGCTCCTCCCCCATCCATGCTTCTTAGAAACAAACTGATACTTTGATAGGAGGATTTTACATCCAGTTAATACGGGATAAAAATTTTTAACGACTAATTCTGACACGTTTCTTCATATTTATTATCCTTAGCCAACTTTCAACAAGTTTCACTTTTAAGCCATGCATGAAGTCGTTTTTTGCGTTATAATGCTGTAGAAGGCGACAATTTGCGCAGCTAACGTTAAACACACGCTGAAAAAGGAATCGTTACACGCAAACGTTTGGTCTTTTCCTGTTCAGATCATGTTTTGTTTAGAAAACACTTATTTACTTAGTTCGTGAGGGGGGGATTTTTTTGTCTTTATTGCACCTGGCCATTTTTTCTCCTTTTTTAATGGCTATGCTTGTCCCTTTATTTTATAAGGGCTTTCGAAGCGTACATACAGGCTGGTTTGTTCTAATCTTGCCTATTTTGCTGTTTGGTTACTTCCTTAGGTTTCTACCGATTACCCGAAATAATCAGGTAATTGAGAAATCTTTCGACTGGATTCCATCACTTGGTATCAGCTTCCATGCTTATGTGGATGGACTAGGATTACTATTCGCTTTACTCATTACTGGAATTGGTACACTTGTCGTTCTTTATTCCATCTTTTACCTATCAAAAGGGAAAGAAAGCCTTCATAACTTCTATGTCTATTTGCTAATGTTTATGGGTGCAATGCTTGGGGTCGTACTTTCAGACAACCTAATTACTCTGTATATGTTCTGGGAGCTGACATCCATTTCTTCTTTCCTATTGATTGCCTACTGGTACGATCGTGACCGCTCCCGTTATGGTGCACTTAAGTCCATGCTTGTCACTGTATTTGGCGGCCTTTCCATGCTAGGCGGTATTTTACTTCTTTCGATCATGGGAGACACGTTTAGTATACGCGAACTGATCTCGCAGGCAGACGAGCTCAATCAGCATCCGCTCTTTCTGTTCGCAATGATTCTTATGCTGCTAGGAGCCTTTACAAAATCAGCTCAATTCCCATTTTACATTTGGCTTCCAGACGCAATGGAAGCGCCTACACCTGTCAGCGCTTATTTGCACTCCGCTACCATGGTTAAAGCAGGAATTTATTTAGTCGCCCGCCTCAGTCCGATCTTTGCTTTTTCAAACTATTGGTTCTGGATTGTCGGCGCTATTGGGATTTTCACAATGTTCTGGGGATCATTCAATGCAGTCAAACAAACAGATTTAAAAGGGATTCTCGCTTTTTCAACTGTGAGCCAGCTCGGTTTGATTATGTCACTGCTTGGGGTCGGATCTGCCGCCCTTCATTTCGATGCATTGGATGATAATATTTATACAGCTGCCGTTATCGCTGCTGTTTTCCATTTAATTAATCACGCAACATTTAAAGGCAGTTTGTTTATGGTGGTCGGTATTGTTGATCATGAAACCGGTACACGGGATATCCGCAGGCTCGGCGGACTGCTCGGGTTCATGCCTGTTACATTTACCATCGCTGTCATCGGGGCCTTTTCAATGGCAGGACTTCCTCCATTTAACGGGTTTTTAAGTAAAGAAATGTTTTTCACAGGCATGATTCAGCTTCTTGAACTGAACATATTGAACTTACAGACGTGGGGAATTTTATTTCCTGTTCTTGCCTGGATTGGAAGCGTTTTTACGTTTATTTATAGCATGATGATTGTATTTAAGACATTTTCCGGGAAATATCAACCGGAAAAGCTCGACAAAAAGCCGCATGAAGCACCATTTGGCATGCTCATTTCACCAATCATTCTCGCTGCACTTGTCGTCTTGTTTGGCCTTTTCCCAAATTTGCTGTCCTACAGCTTAATTCAGCCAGCCGCTGCTGCGATTATCCCTTCGCTTCTCGGTCCTGGTGAACAGCTCCCTGTCCATATTTCTCACTGGCATGGGTTTTCGACTGAACTAATGATGACGATCGGTGTCGCAGCTGTCGGTATTCTGATGTACGTGACTTTAAACAAATGGGTCAAGCTGTATACTCTCTTTCCTGGAAAAGTGACACTAAACGCTTTATATGACACAAGTTTATACGCAGCTGAACGCGGTTCATATACGTTAACAAAGACATATATGAACGGATTTATCCGTACATATCTCGTTTATATCTTTGTTTTCTTTATTGGCATTCTTGGTTTTACTATGTGGAGAGAAAATGCTTTAACGATTCATAACGATAACTTGGCTCCAATAGGAGTATATGAAATCGGCCTAATCGTTATTATCACAGCCGGCATTTTCACTATTTTATTTGCCAAATCCCGCTTGACTTCAATTATTGCTTTAGGAGCAGTTGGTTACACAGTTTCTTTATTTTTCGTTATTTTCCGGGCTCCGGACCTAGCTCTGACTCAATTAGTCATTGAAACTGTATCTGTTGCCTTATTCCTGCTGTGCTTTTATCATTTGCCAAAACGCTATCGCCATGAAGAGAGAATGGGCTTTAAACTCAGCAATGCCCTCATTTCCCTGGGAGTCGGCGGTGTGATCACTTTAATGGCGATCTCTGCACACAGCAATAAAATGTTTGAATCTATAGCCAACTATTATATCGCCAACACCTATGAAAAAGCAGCAGGAAAAAACATGGTGAACGTAATTCTTGTTGACTTCCGTGGATTCGATACTTTATTTGAAATTAGTGTACTGGCCATTGCTGGTCTCGGTATTTTCGGCATGATCAAACTGCAATTAACGAAGAAAGGAGAAAAGGCAGATGAAAACCAATGATGTAATTTTACAAACAGCAAGCAAAGTCGTGTTCTTTATGATCATCCTCTTTGCGATCCACTTGTTCTTTGCCGGACATTATCATCCCGGCGGCGGGTTTGTAGGCGGACTTATGACATCAGGGGCGATCGTTCTGCTTCTTCTCGCTTTTGATATCAAAACAGTGGCCAAAGGCATTCCAATAGATTACAAAATTTTAGTTGGAATTGGCCTTCTGTTCGCAATCGGCACAGCTGCCGGTTCTCTTATTTTTAATGTTCCCTTTTTCACGCATGTGTTCGGTGATGTATATTTGCCTCTATTTGGAGAAACATCCCTCCATACAGCCATGTTGTTTGATTTAGGGGTTTACTTAGTTGTCATCGGTGTGACCATGACCATTATTCAAACGATAGGAGAGAGTGAATAATGGAGATCGTAATGTCAATTGTTATTGGTGCGTTGTTTGCCAGCTCCGTCTATTTAATGCTTTCAAAAAGTTTGCTGCGTATTATTATCGGCACTGGGCTATTAAGCCACGGCGCTCACTTATTAATTATTACGATGGGCGGCTTAAAAAGGGGAGCTGCTCCTCTTCTGGGGGAAGAAGCGGCCTCGTATGTGGACCCGCTTCCTCAAGCGCTTATTTTAACAGCGATTGTTATCAGCTTTGGGGTTACTGCCTTTTTCCTCGTTTTGGCCTATAGAGCCTACCAAGAACTAGGAACAGATAATATGGATGAAATGAGAGGTAATGAAGCAAATGATTAACTTATTAGTTTTACCGCTGCTCATCCCTCTTGTGACTGCCGCTTTGTTAATTTTTTTCATAAGATCAGTTCCAGCACAGCGGATCATCTCCATCATTTCTGCTGCTGGCACACTTACAGCTTCGATCATCTTACTGCTAACGGTAAAACGTAACGGCATTCAAACAGTCAATGTTGGCAGCTGGGATGCACCATTCGGTATCACGCTCGTTTCCGATATGTTGTCTGCTTTGCTCGTAACGACGTCGTCGCTGATTACACTGTGCGTTATTCTTTATTCGTTTCGCTCGATCGGTATGGCACGCGAACGCTTTTACTACTACCCTGTGATTCAATTTTTACTCGTTGGTATTAACGGTGCTTTTACAACAGGGGATATATTCAATATGTTCGTCTTTTTTGAAGTCATGTTGATGTCTTCCTACGTACTGATCGTAATCGGCGGCACGAAAGTTCAGCTGCGCGAATCAATTAAATACATTCTCGTGAATGTCATCTCATCTGCTCTTTTCGTCATCGCTGTTGCTATGCTGTATTCCGTTGTAGGTTCTCTGAATATGGCAGATATTTCCCAGCGTATTGCAGAAATCGGGCAATTGCCAATCTTAACAGTAATTGCCGTACTCTTTTTAATCGTATTCGGCTTGAAAGGTGCTATTTTTCCACTCTACTTCTGGCTTCCGGGCTCTTATTATGCACCGCCCGTGCCGATTCTTGCTTTATTTGGCTCTTTGCTGACTAAAGTTGGCGTATACTCAATTTTACGCAGCTATTCATTGTTCTTTTACCACGATCAGGCCTTTACACACGAATTGTTAGGCATCCTTGCCATCATTACAGTCATCGTTGGCTGCATTGGTGCCATTGCCTACTGGGATGTGAAAAAGATCGTTATTTACAATATTATTGTAGCTGTCGGAGTACTCGTTTATGGAATTTCTGTTGCTACGGAAGAAGCGTATACGGGCACTGTTTTCTATATGATTCATGACATGATTATTAAAGCTTCCCTATTTCTATTAGTCGGTGTCATGATTAAAATTACCGGTACAAGCAATCTAAGAGAAATGGGCGGCCTCATGAAGAAGTATCCATTGTTCGGCTGGACGTTCCTCATCGCTGCTTTTGCTCTTGCTGGTATTCCCCCTCTCAGCGGATTTGTCGGTAAGTTATTAATCGTACGCGGAGGACTGGCTGAAGGACAATATACAAGCTCTTTAATTGTTCTTTTATCAAGTCTTGTTGTGCTTTATTCAGTCATCAAAATCTTTATGAACGGTTTCTGGAGAGCACCTAAAGAATATCCCGGCGAAGACAAACAGCCTGTCACCTTTCTTTGGATACCTGGAGCAATTCTCGTACTTGCCTCTATCCTTTACGGAACAGGAGCAGAAATAATGTACCCAATTATTTCTCAAGCCACTGATGCACTCGCACATCCGACAATCTATATTGATGCAGTGTTAAAGGAGTAATGTCTTATGGCTTTTCAAATTTTACTTAATTTCTTTTTAGCGTTCCTTTGGATGTTTTTACAAGTGTCCTTTGACAGCAAAACGTTTGTCATCGGGTACCTGATCGGCTTGATTTTGATTTACATCATGCGCCGTTTCTTTAAAACGGAGCTGTATTTGCGCCGCGTGTTCGCCGTCATTTATTTGACTCTTCTATTCTTCAAAGAGTTATTCATGGCAAACATTGATGTTTTAAAAGTCGTATTAAAGCCGAAGCTCGATATGCAGCCAGGAATTTTCGCTTTGCCGACGGAACTAAAATCGGACTGGGAAGTTACTTTACTCGCTAATTTAATTACGCTGACTCCCGGAACATTAGTCATCGATGTATCAGATGATCAAAAAACACTATATATCCACGCCATCGACGTTCCTGATGTGCAAGATGCCATTAACAGCATTAAAGATTCATTCGAAAAAGCAATTATGGAGGTGAGCCGCTAATGCTTGAAACATTCCTGCAACTATCACTCGTTTTAATCACTATGGCGATGCTTGGTTTCATCTATCGGCTCATTAAAGGACCGACCATCCCTGACCGCATTGTCGCTCTGGATGCGATCGGCATTAACCTAGTGGCGATGATTGCCATCCTCTCTATGCTTTTAAAAACATATGTTTTTTTAGATGTCATCTTGCTGCTCGGCATACTATCCTTCATCGGTACAGTGGCCTTCTCCAAGTTCCTTGAGAAAGGAGAGATCATTGAAAATGACCGGAGCCGTTGAAATCGTGATTATTCTCTTGTTATTACTAGGTGTCTTCTTTACTCTTGCAGCATCTTTCGGTGTCATCCGGCTGCCGGATGTGTATACTCGTAACCATGCTGCTTCAAAAAGTGCCACCCTTGGCGTAATGCTCGTGCTGCTCTCTTGCTTTCTATATTTCTATTTAATCGAAGGGCACTTCAGCTCGCGCGTCTTGCTCGGAATCGCTTTTATCTTTATTACCGCTCCTGTAGGCGGTCACTTAATCAGCCGTGCTGCTTATAACTCAGGTGTAAAACTCTGGGAAAAAAGCGTACGGGACGACTTGAAAAATAAAAAGTAAACCTGAAACAGCCAGCGGCTATCATGCCGCTGGCTGTTTCAATTTGTAGACAAAATCCATTTTAAACACCCTAATCCTGAAACATTCTAGGGCTTCTTAGGTACAACAGCTACCGTACAGCGTGACAGACAAATGAGCTTCCCTTCTTCATCGCGAATCTTAATCTCCCAAACCATCGTGGACCGCCCACGATGCACAGCTTCTGCGACAGCTGTTACTATTCCATCCCGCTTAGATTTAATATGATTCGCATTAATTTCAAGACCGAAACATATTTGTGTATCCGGATCAATTAAATGACCAGTGCCAATACTCGCTGCCGTTTCTGCTAAAGCAACAGACGCACCCCCGTGTAAATAGCCAAACGGCTGCCTCGTCCGCTCATCGACTGGCATCGTCATCACTACTTTTCCTTCACTCACTTCTATCAATTTCATCCCCAGCGTCTGCGTCAAAGTTTGTGTTTTTGTCACTTAACATTTCCCCTCTTTCTTTTCTAAGAACGAATAATAGTTGATTATACTATAGTTTCTTAATGGATGAAAAAACCCTTTCTTTTTATGCGTATTTGGATAACTTATGCATCTGTACATAATAATAAAAGTTCACTTCTTTATAAAAGACTTTGTTATACTCGCTTATTGATTTCCGCTGCAGGCATTCGCTTGCCGCGGGGGTTCATGCGCCTCCTCGTCGTGTCGCTCTTTCTGGGTCTCCCGTGGACTCACTTCGCTCAGGAGTCTCGTGCCTTCCGCTCTAATCAACAAAGGAGTAAAACCAACATTATTCATGAACATATCCTTATAAAAAGATGTAAAAGTAGATATTTTAGCATACTGCTGAATTTTCACAATTTTTTATTTATTGGCACAGTTCTTGCTATAAATTAATTAACCCATTACAAACGAAAGAGGGATAATCATGAAAACAAAGAAAACACCATCACTCGCCATCGCTTTGATTCCAATCGTGGCGATGGTTACATTTTTATTCGCGGGCATCTTTATATTTGAAGCCGATGCACACATTCCGCTTTTATTAAGCGCAGCTGTTGCAGCGATCGTAGCGGTTTACCTTGGACATTCTTGGCATGAAATTGAAAAAGGGATTATTAGTGCGGTCACCCTGGCCATGCAGGCTCTGCTTATTTTAATGGTCATTGGAACAATTATCGGTACATGGCTTGCCGGCGGCATCGTTCCGACAATGATTTATTACGGGCTTGATATTTTATCTCCTTCTTATTTCCTTCCCGCTGCTGCTGTTATTTGCAGCATTGTAGCCATTGCTTCTGGCAATGCTTGGACAGCCGCAGGCACGATCGGCATCGCTATTATGGGAATTGGTGCCGGTCTTGGTGTTAACTTAGCAATGGTAGCCGGAGCCGTTATTTCTGGCTGTTACTTTGGGGATAAAATCTCTCCGCTTTCAGAAACGACAAATATGTCACCAGGTATTACTGGTGTTGAATTGTTTGACCATATCCGTCATATGCTGTACACAACGATTCCTGCTTTATTGATTTCTGTCATTATTTATTTCTTTATGGGACGTGCCTTTAATGGAGAAGGTGCTGGAATTGACGAAGTGACCTCCCTGCAGAAGCATTTAAGCGATATTTTTATTATCAGTCCTTGGCTTTTGCTCGTCCCTATTATTGTACTGAGCTTAATCGCTATGAAAACCCCAGCTCTCCCTGGTCTTGTCATCGGTTCCATTCTAGGAGCAATTGTAGCCGTGACCATTCAAGGAGTTGCTATCGGCGATATTTTAAGTATTATGGTGTACGGTTTTGAAATGGAAACCGACAGTGAAGTACTTAATAACTTGTTGAACAACGGCGGCATCGAAGCAATGATGTCTACGATCGCCCTTGTGATGATTGCTATGAGTTTTGGGGGGATTCTTGAAGTGAGCGGAGTCTTGGAAACGATTGTCACCAGTTTGCTAAAGCTTGCTAAGTCAACCGGCAGTTTAATTGCTACAACCGTTGTTACTTGTATCACAGCAAATATCGTCGCTTGTGATCAATATTTGTCTATTCTTCTTCCGGGACGGATGTACATTAAAGCATATAGAAAGCGCCGGCTGCATCCGAAAAACTTGTCCAGAACTCTAGAAGATGCCGGTACAATGACGTCTCCACTCGTTCCTTGGAATACGTGCGGAGCCTTTATGACTGCTACTTTAGGTGTTTCAACATTCCACTATGCCCCGTACGCTTTATTATGTCTGCTCAGTCCATTAATAGCGATCTTATACGGGTTTACTGGTTTTAAAATCGAAAAGCTGTCACAAGAAGAAATCCATCGCTTAGAAGCCGAAGAACGAGCAATGACTGAAACAGTGGAAGAGGCTGAACAAGTATCAAAAGCTTATTAACCATTCCGTTGAAAGCGCTTTATTACTGAGGGACGGACTCCATTATCATTGATTCAGAAAGCTTTGTTAAGCGCGCCGGTTGATTTCTGTTGTGAGCGCTCACTTCTCGCTCCAATCAACAATAGTTATGAACATAACCATTCAGAAAAAGAGAGTATCCTGTGTGATTGGATACTCTCTTTTTCTAATCTAAAACGAAACAGCCTAGGTCTATTCTCAATAAAAGCCGTACGGTGGACGGTGCGGTCCATAGAATGGAGGATAAGGCGGGCAGCAAGGCATGGGCGGATAAGGTGGATAATAAGGCCGGTTATAGAAACCAGGACGGGAAATGGCTCCCCCAACGAATCCGCCGAGCAGTCCCCCGACAAATGGGGCCGCAAATAAACCTCCTAACGGAAGAATACGCTCGTTTCGATACATGGATCTGAAAGCCTCCTTTTTCTCTTCTTACTACGTTGTATGCTAAAGAAGGGCAAAAGGCATGGGCGGCCTTCTCCAAAGTCAGACTCATATACGACAGATTTTTGTATTTTTTCAGCAGACGCTGTGTTTGAATTGTTCCATCGCTTGTTTCACCGTAGCATATGTTTCAATGGCTGAAAGGTCTACTCCAATACTGACAACCTTTTGAGCTAGATCGGGGCGGATTCCTGTAGCTATCGCCTGAATACCAAGCAATCTAAGAATATGATAAATATCAAATAATTGCTTTTCAACCATTTCATCTATCTGAATAATACCTGAAAAGTCAATAATTAAACGTTCCAATTGCAACTCGGTAATTTTTGGAATAGCCATTTCTATTAAATATTTTGCTCTTTCTTCATTCATCGAACCGATGAGAGGCAACACAGCAAGCCCATCCTGCAGCGGAACGATCGGTGCAGATAAACCCATAATTTCCTCTTTTGCCTCTTTCATCATTTGGTCCATCACCCGTTCAAAGGCGATCACTGTTTCATTAATGCTAATATCCAACATATAATTAAAGCGTTTATTAATAAAAACGACTTCTTCAGTCGAGAGGCCGAACCCCATCGTAATAGCCGACAATCGTTCAATAAACACGATCCTAGTCTGTGGATAGCGCGCAATAATGATTGATATTTTTTCGCCTTGAGCAGCGGTTTGCTCCCCATTTTGTTTACTCCATTCGATTAGGTCTTCAGACACCTTATCTTCTTTACATGTAATCTCTTCACCTAACATGCTGATAAAACTTTTATAGACAGGAATAGCTGCCTCGACTTCCTCTTTTGGTACCTCAAATTGAAATCGCTGAACAATTGTATGTACAATATCATTTGCCAACTGCTCTGCATGCTCTTGTAAATAAGCAGACACCTTTGAAATACGATTCAATCTATCTCACTTCCCTCTTGTCTTTCATTATAATCTCGAAAGCAGCTAAGCTTATAAACATAGGCAGCCTATTAAGCAAAAAAGAAGCTGTCTCATAAGGATCAGCCTATTATGAGACAGTCCTTTGCTTTGCCTCTATCCTTCATTCTTCATCCTTCTCATTGCTAACAGCGCAAGCGTCCGGGCCATTACACCTGTAGCACCTGACGGCCCCAAAGCTCCTGCTTTATTTGTATCTGCGGTCCCAGCAATATCTAGATGAACCCATGGCGTGCCCTCCGCAAACTCACCAATGAAACCGCCGCCCATAATGGCATGGCCTTCGCGTCCGGGTGAATTGTTCAAATCGGCAATCTTACTGCTGCGAATTCGTTTTTTATCCTTCTCTGTCAGTGGCAGCTGCCAAATAAATTCTCCCGCTTCCTTAGATGCTTCAAGCACTTCCTCAAAAAAAGTGTCGTTATTCGTAATCGCCCCTGTTTTATCTGTTCCAAGTGCCACTACTACCCCGCCAGTTAATGTCGCTACATCCACTAAATAGTCAGCTTTATGATGCTTAGCATAAGTCATCGCATCTGCCAGTACGAGGCGGCCCTCTGCATCAGTGTTCAGCACTTCAATCGTTTTTCCGCTCATCGACGTAATGACATCATCCGGCTTAAACGCCTCTCCGCTGATCATGTTGTCTGTCGAAGGAATCACCGCTACGATGTTTTGGTCGGGCTTTAATTCACCGATTATTTCCATCGCTCCAAGTACAGCGGCCGCCCCGCCCATGTCCGTTTTCATCCCAACGAGACCGTCCTTCGGTTTGATTGAATAACCGCCTGTATCAAATGTAATTCCCTTGCCGACAAAGCCAAGCACATCTGTCCACTCTTCTTGCGCCTGATATTTCAGTGTAATCATTTTAGGCCGTTCTACAGAGCCTTTATTAACTGCCAACAGCGCGCCCATACCGAGCTTTTCCATGTCTTCTTTTTCAAGGATTTCTACTTCGAATCCGTATGTGTCAGCTAGCTTTTTTGCATAATCAGCCATGTCACACGCTGTAAGCATATTTGCCGGCATGTTTACGAGTGTCCGGGCAGAGTTGGTTCCATAGCTTAATACATATCCAACATGAAGAGCCGCTTTTATCTCTTCTGCTTCAGCATTTGTATAGACACTTATACGTTCAATCGACTGTTCAGGATCATTGGACGGCTGTTTATATCCTTTAAATTTGTAGGAGGAAAGTCCAAACGCTTCGCTGAATGCTTGAGCCGCATCATTGGCAGAGATGTTCTCGCATACGAAACTGTCAAGTACGACTGCTGCAGAAGCAAGTTTCAACTTGTTCATTCGTTGAACTGCCGTACCAATCGCTTCTTTCATCTCATGAAAATCTGCTTGTTTCTCTTTGCCAAGACCTGCAAAGATAAGTCTTTTAGCAGGAATTCTGCCTAATGCAGGAATCACAGCCGCTTCATTTAGCTTAGCCGAAATGTCTCCTTCTTTCACTAGCTCCGTTAATTGTCCATTCATGGCTTCATCAAGCTTAGCCAGTTCTCCTTCAAACTTAAGCGGCCGATCATAAAGACCGATAATAACAGCTTCTTCTTCCTGTTCGAAAAAACGTTCATCTTTGACTATAAACATATTTCCACCTCCGTTTCCATTATACAGGAAATAATTTTACGGGACGAATAGCAAACGTGTTACAATGAAACAAATGCGTTTAAAAGGAGAGACAACATGCGAATCATTTCCATTTGTCCAAGCAATACAGAAATTATTGAATTTCTCGGTTTGACATCCCAGCTGATCGGTGTAGATAATTATTCCGACTGGCCGGTCAATCTTGATCATTTGCCAAAGCTTGGATCAGATCTTGACATTGATATGGATAAAGTAGAAGAACTGCGTCCTGATTTAGTCATTGCTTCTTTAAGTGTACCCGGAATGGAGAAAAACGTAAAAGCACTAAAGTCACGGGACATTCCACATATCGTGATCAACTCGCATTCACTTGCAGAAATCGGTGAATCGATTGAAGAAATTGGGGCAGCATGTGAGGTGCCAGAACGAGGAAAACAGGTAGCGGAGCGATATCGTACGCAGTTAGCGCAGTTTCACTCTATTGCATCGCTCATCCACGAACGTCCCTCTCTTTATTGGGAATGGTGGCCAAAGCCTGTGTTTACCCCGGGAAGAGTTAATTGGCTGACGGAAATTAGCGAGCTGGCCGGTGCCCGGAATGTGTTCGCTGATAAGGATACAGCCAGCTTCCAAACTGATTTGGAGGAAGTAAAACGAAGAGAACCCGATTATATTTTACTTTCATGGGTGGGTGTGAGGACTGAAAAAATCAATCCAGCAGTTGTCCATAAACGGGAAGGCTGGAACGAACTGCCTGCTGTTCAAAAACAACAGATCGCCGTCATGGAAGAAGACTTTTTTTGCCGGCCATCGCCGCGCCTAATCATCGGTTTGGATAAGCTGGCAAAGATGATCCATCCAAACGCCTTTCAATCTGTTCCATTAGATCCATTATTTCAAAAAAGCAGCGAAGCCCGTTAATCGGTGTTCGCTGCTTTTTTGAAAGGCTTCATTAAACTTCCCCGCTGATTTCCGCTGCAGGCGGTGCTTTCTTCTCTTAACAGACACATTAAACCATAGGAATAACAGTACTAGAAAACTGAATAATAAAAAAACGGCTGCTATGAGCCGTTAAAACATTTGATATCCTTTTTGACGCAAGATTCTCATCGTGATGCCAGACGTAAACGCACCAATCAAGCCGCTCGTTAAAATAATAATGTCCGCCAGCTTCAATGCCGTCATCTTTGCTCCTAACATACCAAACGCTTCATTCGCGTTAAAAATATAGTCAAATGTGCTGATCCCATCCACAATCATGATCGTTACAAGCGGATAAAGAATCGCCATAATCCAAGTCATTCGAAGCAGCATATTCAGCAAAAAGCCGATGCCAAAGAATAGTACGAAAAACAGCAACACTGAAACAAGTAAAATCGCTATATGCATCCTGTTCCCCCCTAAATCACTATTGAATAGTGTACTCAATTCTACATAAAACGTCAACTATACGACGCTCCTGCTCAATCCACCTTTCTCTATTCAAAAGGAATCGAGCAAAAAAAGATAGATTCAATTAATTTAGTATGTTATACCGCCTAAAAATTCTAAACATAAAAACAAGTGAACATTTACTGGGATTCGTACTGCAAAACTAGGAGAGCAGACGAATTGAGCCAGAAACTACTCGATCAACTCTACTATTTATTTAACATAGCAAAAAAGAAGCCATCCCGAAAGCCAAGCTTTCAGGACAGCTCCTTCGTTCTTTTTCAATCTGCAGCTTACAAGATGTTAAATTTACCTTTTTTCAGTACGAGTGATGGTCCGCCAATCATTAATAATGCACGGTTATCGACCATTTTCTTCATGAAAGATGCTTTTGTACCTGTTACTTTCTTACCAAAAACAACACCGATCGCATCGTCATCACCTAAAGAACAAACTGTCCCTTTAATGTCCGGCTTGAATGTTTCAAGTTCTTCTGCATTGCCTTTTACGAGTCTTACTAAGTTGCGGGCACATACTTCCCCTTGCTGCATCGCAATTTGAGCTGTTGGAGGGTATGGGCGGTTGATTTCTTCATTAATAATAAGTGAAGAGTCACCAATAACGAAAATATCTTCTTCTCCTGGAGCACGCAAATCTGGATTTACTTTTACTCGTGCACGCATGTTATCAATTCCAGCTTTTTCAATGATCTCGTTGCCGCGGACACCTGCTGCCCAAACGACCGTACCAGCTTTAATTTCTTGCATTTCTTCGTCGCCTTTAGCCACTTTAATGCCCTCAGGAGTCGCTTCTTTAATCGCTGTGCCAATTTTGAATTCGACACCTTTTTTCTCAAGCAGTGCTACCGCATATTGAACAAGCTCTGGATCGAAGCCCGGAAGAACCATCGGTGCAGCCTCTACACAATAAATGCGTACTTTTGCATAATCAATATCGTATTCACGGCAAAGTACAGGTACACGATTCACAAGTTCGCCAAGGAACTCGATACCAGTGAAACCAGCACCGCCGACAACAATTGATAAACGTTCTTCTTTCTTCTCTGCTTCTGTTGCATATGTAGCAAATTGGTAATCAATGTGTTCGCGGATTTGACGGGCAGCATTAACATTAGATATTGTAAACGCATATTCCTTCAATCCTTGAATGCCAAATGTTTCTGATTCTCCGCCTAAAGCAAATACGAGGTAGTCATAATCAATTTCTCCCGTATTTAAGATGACTTTCTTTTCATCTTTTTTAATATCCTGCACTTCTGCACGGATAAATTCCACTTTGCTGCGGTTAATGACCGTGCTAATATCATAGCGGACACGATCATGGTGAAGCGTACCAGCAGATGCTTCATGAAGCCAAGTCGTTTCGTAATGATAATCATTTTTGTTTACAAGCACGATGTCCGCTTCGTCTTGGCCTAATGCTTTTTGAAGACGAGTAACTGTCATTAATCCACCGTAACCTGCGCCTAGAACAACAATTTTTGGTTTTTTCATAACGATCCTTGCCACCTTCTGTACATATTTTTGCGAATCATTCGCATGCGATTTTAAATAGTTTGTCAGTCATTCGTTGAAATTGTGATTTTTTTCACTAATAGTTGTAAAAAAACACAATCGTAATTGCGAAATTATAGCAAAGGCTTATCTATCTCAATAATATGCTTTTTAGACTTCTTTTTCAAGACATTTAGCGGATTTCATCCAATTGCTTTTCGTTCCATTCTTCCGGTTTTTTTTCGGCGGAAACAGGGTACATTATTTAACAAGAATGCTTTAAGAAAAGGCTTTGTTAAACTCCTTGTTGATTCCCGCTGCAGACATTCGCCTTCCGCTTCAATCAACAAAGGGACATAATCAACAATAGTTATTAACATAGCCTAAGAAAAAGGTGATTTTTTTGAACGTACTTGTCATCGGCGCAGGAGGACTAATTGGTAAAAAGATCGTGAAAATCCTTGCCGAAAGCAACCAGCATCTCGTCCGATCAATGATCTGCAAGGCCGAACAAATGGAGGAAATGGAGAAGCTTGGCTCCAAGGCGATTCTGGCGGACTTGGGGCAAGACTTCAGTTTTACAATGAACGATGTAAATGCTGTTATTTTCGCTGATGAACCAGATACATCTGCTGATCCCGGCAACATGATAACAATTGGCCAAGAAGGAGCAAAAAAAGCGGCGGACTTCGCGAAAGAAAAAGAAATTGAACGCTTTGTTTTGTTGAGCGCGCTGGGAACAAATACTCCCGGAAAAGCTCCACCCGCTTTACAGCCTTACTTAGACGCAAAAAAAGCGGCAGAGGAGCATTTAATGAAAAGCAAACTCAACTTTACAATCGTGCGGTCAGGCAGATTAACAAATGAACCAGGAACAGGTATGATCGGCTTAACCACGCAAGGTTCACCGATGGGAGGCGCCATCTCTCGAGAGGACGCTGCCCGCGTGCTCGTTGAATCCTTACTTGCCAAAGGCACGGAAGGAAAATCATTCGAAATTGTGAGCGGCAGTATACCCATTAAAGAAGCGTTGAAACAGGTGTAATGAATCGATTATAAGAAAAAGCGCCCTGAAGAGGACGCTTTTTCTTGTTTAACAATTCTCCGGCTTGCCGGAATTAGCAGCTGTGCGGAAGGATGAACCGCAGCCGCATGAAGCAATGGCATTCGGATTTTCAATGGTAAATCCTCCGCCCATTAAAGATTGTTTATAATCAATCACTGTTCCATTTAAAATGGGTGCACTTTCTTGATCTACAATAATGTCAATGTCATGTTGCTTGAATTGAATGTCGTCCTCTTTTATCTCGCGGTCAAATCCCATGCCGTAAGACAGGCCGCTGCATCCCCCGCCATGCACGGTTACACGTAAAGCGGCTCCTTCTTCCTCGTTTTGTTTCATCATCTCTTTAATCTGAAAAGCAGCTGCTTCTGTAATCTTCACTACTTCTTGTTCTTGCAATGGGATCCCTCCATTCTTCTATTGCTACTATTAGTATATACATCACCAAAAACCTTCTCAACCATTTAACTTCTAAGGTTCATAAAAATTCACGGAAAAGTTCCTTTTACATAGTTCTTTTTACACAAAAAGAGGTATAATCAATAAAGAAGATTAAGTAGATCGACTTATAAAAAGTATCTAGGAGGCAGTTGAAATGGACAATATCTCCCCTTTTTATGAAAAAGAAGAAAAATGCCACCTATGCCAGCAGACATTTTCATCCATAAAAGTAAGAAATCGTTTCGTCAAAGTAATGGGACAGGACACTGATTTAAAGCCTAAGTATGAAGATCCTGAAATCAATCCATTGCTCTATAACGTGAAAGTATGCCCTCATTGCGGATATTCCTTCACCGATGACTTCTCCAAGTTTTTTGCTCCCGGCACGAAAAATGTATTGAAAGAAAAAATTTCGAGCAACTGGGTTCACCAGGATTACGGCAGACAAAGAACCATTCATAAAGCGATTAACAGCTATAAACTCGCTCTCTATTCCGGCCTGCTGAAAAAAGAAAAACACTTAACACTAGCAGGACTGGCCCTGCGCACGGCTTGGCTTTATCGGGATGTATCAGAAACGGGTGAGGAAAAACGCTTCCTTGCTCTTGCAGCCAAACAATATGAAGAAGCATATATTAATGAAGATTTAACGTTAACATCGATGTCAGATGTAAAGGTCCTATATTTACTGGCAGAATTACACGTGCGAATTGATCAATGGGACAAAGCGGTCACCTATTTCTCAAAAGTGCTTGAAAAACAGCGCGAACCGAGAGAAAAACAACTCATTGAAATGGCACGAGACCGCTGGTACGAACTGCGGGACAACATGAAAAAAAACGAAGCAAACGTGTAGTAAGAAAAGCGGAAGCGCCTCGGTCAGCCCCGACAAGCAAATGTTCTTTCACCAAAGAAGCCGCTCTTTGGCTTCATTGGGAAAGGTTATTTGACCTCGAGGAGCTAGGCGCAGCTGGACAAAGAAAAGCGGAGGCGCCTGGAACGAACATCAACAGACAAATGTAAAGAATCATACAAAAAAGGATGCTCCTAAAAGTTATACTTTTGGGACATCCTTATTGATTAAAACATTGGATTTTCTTCTAGATATTCATAAATATGATCGACCAGCTCTTCTGGAGTTTGTCCTGTGACCGGTTCTCCATTTACGAGCGCATACAGCCCTTCTGCACATTTGGTACAATAGCCGAGACAACCATACTCAATGACATCAAGATTGGAATCTCTTTCTAATATTTCAAGTGCTTTTTGCGCACCGTTTGCTAAATTACTAATACAAAATTCAATAATCGGTTTCATTCTCCATTCACCTCTTTCCTCTATTCTACTATCTCTTATCCCTAGAGAAAAGCAGAAAACTTTAAAGTGAAAATACCTAATGTCTGTTGTGAAAAACGCTGTATTTAGATATACTCATGATGGCAGAATAAAATGAAACTTCCATGAGGGGGGGGAATTTCTTCATCCCCCTCATGGTTAGTTGAATGGACCGGGCGCTTACTGGCAGTTGATCCCCCACCTATGCTTCTTAGAAACAAGCTGAAGCCTCGAGGTAAGGGTCTTACTGCCAGTTAATGCGGGATAAAATCGTTTCGTTGCTTTAATCTTCATTTCCGAGAACATCAAAATTTAAATACATATTGTACAGAAAGGGACATGCAGATGAAAAATTTAGTACTTCTTGGCGGAGGCTACGGCAATATGCGTGTATTGCTTCGGCTGCTTCCAAATCAACTACCTGAAGATGTCACGATTACATTAGTAGATAAGTTTCCATACCACAGCTTAAAAACAGAATATTACGCTCTTGCAGCAGGAACGGTTTCTGATCAGGAAGTTCGGGTAACCTTTCCCGAGCATGCCCGCTTAAACCATGTATTCGGAGAAGTCACCGAGATTGACTTAGAGAACAAACAAGTCCTTATTAAAGATAAAGAAGCCATTTCATACGATGACCTTGTGATCGGCCTAGGGTGTGTGGATACCTATCACAACGTGCCAGGAGCTGAAGAGTGTACACACAGCATCCAAACGATTGATAAGTCTCGTCAAACGTACCAGACACTTTCCAATATGCCGGCAGGTTCCAAAGTCGGCATTGTAGGGGCAGGGTTAAGCGGAATCGAATTGGCAAGTGAACTGCGCGAAAGCCGCCCGGACCTTGATATTAAATTATTTGACCGCGGTCATCGAATTTTGAAAGACTTCCCGGAACGGTTAAGTAAATACATCCACAAGTGGTTTGTTGATCATGGCGTGGAAGTGATCAACAATGCCAACATTACAAAAGTAGAACCGCACACGATCTATAACCATGATGATGCGTATCCAATGGATGCGGTTGTGTGGACAGCCGGTATTCAGCCAAGTCCAGTCGTCCGTAATATGCCGGTCGAAAAGGACCGTTCTGGACGCGTCAAGCTCTCTCAATATCACAACCTGCCAAATGATGAGCACGTCTATGTCGTCGGCGACTGCGCCAGCCTGCCGCATGCACCAAGTGCTCAACTAGCGGAAGAACAAGCGGAACAAATTGTTCAAGTCCTTCTCAAGCGCTGGAAAGACGAACCGCTGCCAGCAGAATTGCCGGAAATCAAATTAAAGGGGATTCTAGGCTCCCTCGGTAAAAAACAAGGCTTTGGCTTTGTAGCTGACCGCGCGATTACAGGCCGGGTAGCACGTTTCTTAAAATCTGGCGTTCTTTGGATGTATCGCTATCATAACGGATAACTTAGGTGAATCATTCTCAATTTCGCTAGATTTTAATCCTGCGCACAAAACGAAAAGAAAACAGAATCATCTTTCTTTAGGAGCTGTTCTATAAGCCATCCGCTTATAGAACAGCTCCTTTTTCAATGTCCATAGTAAAGAACTTGATAGTTTTCTCAATTTTCATCTCATTAGCTTGGCTGAACCATCTTTTCTCCCTCATAAAATAAACCTTTTCTTTACAAACAGTTATATTTTTCTATGATCATGTTATAACCCTTTCTCCTCTTGTCCATAATAAAAGCTGACAGTCAAGTGAAGCAATAATGAAAGGAGGAAGAATCTTCAATGTGGAAAAAGTTCAATAAAGGCCGTTTACCCTTTCAAGCAAATGAACTGTCCGAACTACTAGCAGCATGTAGCGAATCATCAGACTTTCTCACATTTAAGCTTCATAAAAATTCCCCCTTTTTTATTGCCTATTTTAAAACATTAGTTAATTCGGAAACTGTTCATCACGATGTTCTTTCTATTCTTACAGAAAAAGAATGTTCTACGTTAGAAGAAATAAAAGAAAAGCTGCCCATCGAGGGGGTTACCATTACAGAGGCGATCCCGGACGTCCGAGAGAAGCTATTGACAGGGTCTCTGCTCATTTATACAGGGGAAAAGAATGCTTCTTGCCTTCTCGTTCCTGTACCAGATGTCCAGAAGAGACAAGTGTCCGTTCCGGAAACGGAATCTTCTGTACTCGGACCAAAAGTCGCATTTGTTGAATCGTTAGATACGAATCTAAACCTCATTCGCAATCGGCTGCATGTCCTGGAATTACAAACGAAAGAACTATCTGTGGGCAAGTTATCAAAAACCCGGGTGGCGGTCGTTTATGTCAAAGGCATCGCTGACGAGGAGAACGTTAATACCGTTATTCAACGGATTGGGGCAATCGATTACGATGAAGTCATCGACAGCTCGTTTCTTACACAAATGATGGCCGATAATGGACAGTCCCCCTTTCCGCAATTTATCGAGACAGAACGGCCTGACCGGGTGACAGGTATACTTTCTGAAGGCAAAGTGGCTATTCTTGTTGAGGGATCACCGATTGCCCTGACGGCACCAGCGACATTTTTTGAATTTTTTTCAGCATCTGAAGATTATTTTGCACTTTGGAATGTAGCTTCTTTTTTACGGCTGCTTCGTTTGTTTGCAATGATGCTCTCTATTTGGGGGACACCTGCTTATGTAGCCATTTTAACGTATCATTATGAGATGATCCCCCAAGATTTGTTGGGCACGCTTATTTCATCACGAGCCGGCATTCCTTTTCCTCCTATTTTAGAAGCGATTATTCTTGAACTGACGATTGAACTTCTGCGGGAAGCAGGGGCCAGGCTGCCGACAAAAGTCGGGCAGACGATCGGGATCGTGGGCGGGATTGTCATCGGAACAGCTGCCGTTCAAGCCGGGCTGACAAGCAACGTGCTGATCATTATCGTCGCGTTAAGTGCACTTGCCTCTTTCACCGCACCTGTCTATGGAATCACAAATGGAATCCGCCTGATCCGCTTTCCTTTTCTGCTGTTCGCCCAGCTGCTCGGTCTATTAGGTATGGCTGTTTGTGCTGCTTTTCTTTTAGCCCATTTGTTAAAGCTGACTTCTTTAGGACGTCCTTTTCTGGAACCATTATACCCGCTGCGTCTGCCGGATTTGAAAGATTCATTCATCCGTCTTCCTTTCAATAAACAGGAGAAACGGCCGTTGCTATCAAGACCCAAGGATGATTTTAGATTTCAGCCAAAGGCATTAAAGAAAAACAATTGGGACATTGACGATTAATTTAAACATGGAGGTGGCGGCATGCTGCCCTTACCATCAGACGACAAAAAAGTTTCCTCTTTCTTAGTTTTTTATATTATCATCTCTACGCAAATTGGTATAGGCATTCTAAGCTTCCAACGATATTTGGCGAAAGAAGCAGGCCAGGATGCCTGGATTTCCATTATTATCAGCGCCGTCTCTATCCATATTATTTTATGGATGCTTTACCAGATTTTAAATAAAGGAAACAACGATATTTTCGCTATTCACAAAGACTTGTTTGGCAAATGGATCGGCGGACTGCTTAGTTTAGCATTAGTTGCGTACATGGTTTTGGCAACAGTAACTGTCATCCGCCGGTATATCGAAGTCGTTCAAGTGTGGATGTTTTACCAGATGAGTACATGGTATATTACTTTCATCCTCGCTGTTCTCATCTATGTGTATGTGATCGGAGGATTTCGGGTCATTGTCGGGCTTTGTTTTTTCAGTTTCTTCATCCTGATTCCTTTACTATCGTTAAACATATTCGCTTTAGAACAGCCCCAATTTTCTTATCTGTTTCCTATTATGGAGCATTCAGCAAGTGATTTATTAGCTGGTTCTAAAGTAATGTCTTTATATTTTTCAGGATTTGAAACGATTTTGTTCTTTTATCCTTTTATAAAAAATGCCCCCAGCTCACAAAAATGGGCACAGCTCGGCATTGCAGTGAGTACCTTTTTTTATTTGTTCTCAGCCCTTATTTGTTTCGTGTACTTTAGCTTTAACCAATTAGAACAGACAATTTGGCCTCAAGTCACTTTATGGAAAATTGTTGATTTTCCTTTTCTTGAAAGGTTTGAGTATGCAGGGATTACTGCGTGGCTGTTTATTATTCTCCCTAATCTATGTATATATATGTGGGCTGCGACACGAGGAGTGAAACAACTATTTTCTATGAAACAAAAATATAGCCTAGTTCTCTTTCTTTCGATCGTTATTGTGGCAACTCCTTTCTTTAAAGAGCGGGCTCAGCTCTATTCATTAATTGACTTCATAGGAGTGGTGGCTATGTACGTCATTTATGCTTACATTCCTTTTCTCTTCTTCTACCAGCTGATTCGAAATAAATTGAGGGGAACATCATGAAATCTTTCGTATTGTGGAGCCTCTTCATTCTTATATTAATATTTAATTATTCCATTAAGCCGCAGACACTTGAAGATATCGAGCATATCTCTGCTGTTAGTTATGATTATGTGGACGAACATCAGATAAAGGGAACTGCTTCAGCTCCTTTTTATCCACCGGGACAAAATGTACAGCCCGTCCCCTCCTTCTTTACAGCCGTAGGTCGTACGATATTAGACATCCAGCAAAAGCAGCAAATGGAGGCTCAGAGGCCTCTTAGAGTAGGACGTCTGAATAACTTCTTGATCAGCAAAGAGCTTGCGCAACATGGAATTAAAAACCTTGCGGATCCGATTGGACGCTCCATCGCGATCGGCCGGGATGTGCATATGGCGGTCGTTGACGGAAGCGCGGAAGAGTTATTAACTTTTCCCTATCCTAATGCACAAAATACTGCCCAGTATCTTTCTCACTTCACGGCAGAAACGTTGAAAGACTTTATTCCTGAGCCGACTGTTCATGCTTTCTTATCTCAGTATAAAGCGTTCGGCCAAGACCCTTTCCTGCCTCTATTAGAGAAGAAACATGACCATATTCATTATAAAGGACTGGCTCTTTTCAAGGACGATCGGTATGTAGGATCCCTTTCTATACGAGACAGTACCTTATTTAGACTTCTTTACCAAAAGACAAAAGGGGGCTTATATGAAATCACGTTAAAAGATAACACATACGTGAATATTGAGGATATTCGATCAAAAGTAAAATATAAAGTATCAGGACCTGAAGACAATCCACGGATTACCATTCAAGTTTCTATGCTGGGACAGGTGAGGGAAGCCTCCAGCCTATTGGGACTGAACAAAAAATCTTCTATTCACAAGTTAGAGCAGGAGTGGAAGAAAGAAATGACGAATAGGGCAGAAAAGATGGTGAAAAAACTGCAATCCTTAGGCACAGATCCGCTGCGAATCGGTGAAAAAGTGCGAAGCCATTACAGAAATTTTGACAAGACAGGCTGGGATGAACGTTATCGCTCTCTCCCTATCGATTTTCAAATGAAAGTTGAAATTAGAAGCACAGGCATCGTGGAATAAGCTGACGATTGTTTAAGCAGAAATGATGAATAAAGAGGCCGTTCCAAAACCAGCAGATCTACCGATTTTCGGAACAGCCTCTTTTTTCTATTAAATTAAAGCCCTAAAGAAATGTATTTAATCTCTAAATACTCATCGATGCCGAAATGGCTTCCTTCGCGGCCAAGTCCGCTTTCTTTATAGCCGCCGAATGGAGCCTGCGCAACAGATGGAAGTCCATCATTTAAGCCGATAATGCCGTATTCAAGGCCTTCAGAAAGCTCAATTGCTTCCTTGATGTTTTCACTGAATACGTAAGCTGCTAAGCCGTATGGCGAGTTATTCGCACGCTCAAGCACCTCTTCAGTTGTTTTGTACGTCGCAATTGGTGCTAGCGGTCCAAATGTTTCTTCGTTCATGCAGAGCATGTCATCTGTTATATTTGTGATGACTGTTGGTTCGATGAAGAAACCATTCACTCCTTCGGCTTCTTTACCGCCGGCAATCACTTTTCCGCCTTTTTGCTTCGCATCTTCAATTTGGCTGATGACTTTCGCCACGGCCTGCTCATCGATTAACGGACCGATATCAATGCCTTCTTCGATTCCGTTTCCTAGTTTCAACTTAGCTACCTCTTGCTTGAATGCTTCCGCAAATTCCGCTTCGATTGATTCGTGTACGTACACTCTATTCGCGCATACACACGTTTGTCCAGCGTTACGATATTTAGAAGCAATCAAGTTCTTCGCTGCTTTTTCAATATCTGCATTCGCTGTTACGATAAATGGTGCATGTCCGCCAAGCTCAAGAGAAATTTTCTTCACTGTATCAGCTGCACCGCGCATAAGCGTCTTGCCGACCTCTGTAGAACCAGTGAAAGAAACCTTCCGTACGCGGCCATCTTTCATCCACGCTTCACTGATTTGGCGGGCGCTTCCTGTTACAATGTTAATAACCCCTTTTGGAATGCCTGCTTCTTCCGCTAATTCTACAAGACGAATCGCTGTTAAAGGTGTTTGTGTCGCTGGCTTAATCATTGCTGTACATCCAGCTGCCAAAGCAGGGCCGACTTTTCTCGTAATCATCGCTGCTGGGAAGTTCCATGGAGTAATGGCTGCGATGACACCTACTGGCTCTTTTTGAACGAATAAACGCTTATTTGGATGAGACGCAGGAATTGTTTCACCATAAATGCGTTTTCCTTCTTCTGCGTACCAAGAAATAAAGCTGTTCGCATAGCCCACTTCACCGATTGCCTCTTGTAGCGGCTTTCCTTGTTCTTGCGTCATGATCTTACCGATTTCTTCTTTATTTTCATCGATTAAGCGGTACCAATTCATTAAATGGTTCGCCCGATCATTTGCTGTCAGCTTCGACCATTGTTTTAACGCCCCATATGCCGCATCCGCTGCTTTTTCCGCTTCTTCTGTGCCGCCATCTGGAATAGTCGCGATCACTTCTTTTGTGGCTGGATTAATGACCTCAATTGTTCTTTCTGTTTCGATCCACTCACCGTTAATATAGATTTTCCAATTCTTCATCTCTTTCCCCTCTTTTCTCCCTATTTGTTCGTTACTCTTCTTCAATGTATTTCCTTACTTTTCTCGCAGCTGATGACTGGCTGATTCCGAGTGCTTTGGCAATTTTATACGTTGATTTATCTTTGTTGTATGCCTGAATGATCATTTTGCGTTCCACTTCTTCGATCATTTCTGGAAGAGTGGCTCCTGCCTCTGTTACTTCCTGTTCAAACATATCAGGCGGCAAGTCATTTAAAGTGACTACTTCATCTCCTGTAACGACGAGACGCTCCACCATATTTTCAAGCTCACGTATGTTCCCTTTCCATTCAAAACTGAGGAAGGCTTGTATCACTTTTGGGGAAAAACGGACAGTGCTTTGATAGAGTTGATTAAAATAGTCTAAAAAGTGATAGATTAATGGAACGATATCTTCTTTTCGTTCACGCAGCGGTGGAATTTGGATCGGTACCACGTTGAGCCGATAATATAAATCTCTGCGAAAACTGCCTCTGTCTACCATACTTTTTAAATCCTTGTTTGTAGCAGCAACGATTCGCAAATCTAAAGAAATGGGCTGCCGGCCGCCGACTGGGCGAATTTGTTTCTCCTGGAGGACGTGGAGCAATTTCCCCTGGGCAGCAAGCGGCAGTTCTCCCACTTCATCTAAAAATAACGTGCCGTGATTGGACAGTTCAATAAGTCCTTTCTTCCCTTC
Organism: Bacillus lumedeiriae; assembly: GCF_044891285.1. Classification (NCBI taxonomy): domain Bacteria; kingdom Bacillati; phylum Bacillota; class Bacilli; order Caryophanales; family Bacillaceae; genus Bacillus; species Bacillus lumedeiriae. Next base: position 50,933 of record NZ_JAUIYO010000011.1, on the reverse strand, counting down.
TCGGAAAGCGCCGGTAAAGGTACCGCCTTCATAGCCAAATAATTCTGATTCAATCAGCTGTTCAGGCAGCGCAGCGCAGTTAATGTCGTTAAGCGGCTGATCACGTCTATCACTTAACTGATGAATGAGACGGACAATTTTGCTTTTTCCTACACCTGTTTCTCCTAATAGAAGAACCGTTGAATTCACCTTAGCGATTTTACGGACGAGGAGTATGATTTTGTTCATTTGTTCACTTTTTGAGATAAGTCCGTCGAATTCAAGCGGTTCTTTTAATTCTTGCTTGTAGGTAGCCAGCTCATCTTCCATCTCTTCAATCTTGTTGCGCAGCTGCATGAGCTCTGTCAAATCACGTGAATAGCTGATGACGCTTTTTAATGAACCATCCGGATGAAAGATCGGTCTTGTACGCACATGAAAATAGCGGCCAGTATGAGACCTTTGAAATAATTCAATCGGATGCATACTTTCAATGACCTTCAATGTAGCCGATGGGTAAAAGATCCCCATCTTCTCCAAATCCTTCACATGCTTCCCGACTAGACTGCCGGCCTTTCGTTCGTAATGCTCCCGGCAAGTTGCATTAGCGAGAATCACGACACCCTTTGCATCCGTTACTAAAATTTCATCAAAAGATGATTCGAAAATATCAAATAATTCATCACGTGCAGGATCATGGAATGAATTCATGACACGCTTCCTCTCGAGTAGTATTGCTTTCATTATAGCAAAAATCATCCCGAGAGATAAGCATGTCTTTCCTCTTTCCTTGTTGAATGAAAAAGTTACGCTTGAACAGTCAATTGAGCGACAGCTGCTTCTAATGCTTCTGCCAAAATGTCTAATCCTTCTTCTGCCTGCTCATCTGTAATTACAAGCGGCATTAACAGACGAAGAACGTTGCCATAAGCACCAGCGCTTAACACAAGCAAGCCGCGGTTGTTTGCTTCTGTAATAATTAAGTTTGTTAGTTCTTTATTCGGTTCTTTCGTTTGGCGATCTTTCACAAGCTCCATTGCGCACATAGAACCAAGGCCGCGGACATCACCGATCACGTCATATTTTTCAGCAAGCTGACGGAAGCGGTCAAAAACAAGGTTTCCTAACTTTTCAGCACGCTCATTCAAGTTCTCTTCTTCGATAATATCAAGAACAGCTAGTCCGGCAGCACAAGCGAGCGGGCTTCCAGAATATGTTCCGCCAAGCTCTCCAGGTGTAGAAACACCCATGATTTCTTTACGGCCGATGACACCACTAAGCGGAAGTCCAGCAGCCATTGATTTAGAAACTGTAATAAGATCTGGAACAACATCAAAGTGCTCAATAGAGAAGTAACGGCCTGTACGCGCAAAGCCTGCTTGAATTTCATCAGCGATGAAGATAATGCCATGTTTTTGACACTCTTCATATACAGCTTGGACAAAGCGTTTAGATGGAACGATGAAACCGCCTTCTCCTTGTACTGGCTCCATAACAACTGCTGCAATGCTCTCTGGCGCTGCATCGTTAACAAAGAAGTCACGGAACTGCTCAATTACTAAATCTTCATACTGTTCTTCTGTTAAACCTTCCGGACGGCGGTACATGTACGGATAAGGCGCTTTGTACACTTCTGGAGCAAATGGCCCAAATTCATATTTATAAGGTTTTACTTTACTTGTCATTGTCATTGTTAATAATGTACGGCCATGGTAACCGCGTGAGAATGAAATAACGCCTTGACGTTTCGTATATTTACGGGCAATTTTCACAGCGTTCTCAACCGCTTCTGCTCCACTGTTGAAGAAGATAACTTCTTTCTCATGATTTCCAGGAGCAATAGCTGCTAATTTTTCAGCTAATTCAATATATGGCTCATACATCATAACGTTAAAGCCTGGATGAATATATTGATCCACTTGCTTATGAACAGCTTCTGTTACTTTCGGATGGCCATGACCAACGTTCATTACACCGATCGCACCAACGAAATCGATAAATGTATTACCGTCCACGTCGTGGATTAATGCGCCTTCAGCTTTTTCAGCAAAAGTCGGTACGCCATTTGAAACACCGCGTGGAACAGCTTTTCCTCTTCTCTCTAATAATGCTTTCGCCTTTTCACCTGGGAGGCTTCCGTTAACTTTTGCAAATTTTCTTGTCATGATGTTTTCTTACCCCTTTTCTTAAAAAGTTAGTTTCGCTTTATATATGCAACAATCGTGCCAACTTTAAAAAAGGCGCAAATACTTACATTGTTGGGAATAGGCAGACTTCTTTTAAGTCAATAATGACTCAAAAAAAGTCATTATTGACTTAAAAAGCACCAGATAATTCTTCACTCGCCGCCAGGGGTATAACCGTACTTCTCCATTTCGCGATAGATTGTCTTTAGCTTCGGATTTCCTTCGCCTACGATCGTGTCCTCCAACAGAACTACTGGATAAAACATATCCTCTTCAATGACTCTTGCTGCAAACGCTCTTTTCTTCTCTTCTTCCGGCGGTGCTTGAATATCTACATAACTGATCGTAAAAGGCTGGTTCGGATATTTTCTTGAAATAGCTGCTTCAAGCCACTCATACGTTTCTTTGGAAGACGGCAAATTTACACAGCTCGGACAAAGCTGCTCCGTACCGTAAACAGTAATTTCTACCTTTTTCTCCATGCTCATTTCCCCCTTTTGTATACTATCCTTATTTTAACGAAAGGCTACGTTAATGACTATTGTTGATTTTGTTACTTTATTGATTGGAGCAGGAGGAGCGATAGCGATGAGGCGGCTCCCGGATCGCCCGCGAAAATCAATAAAAAATTGAACCAACTCTAACAAAAAGATCCTAACATTGAAAATGTGAAATCGATCCATGGATTTTTTTTATAATAATTATTATAATAGATGAGAGTATAGGAAAGGAGTCGATGAAAATGGCAGAACAACAAATGGTAGCACAAGTACAAGAAGTTTTAGATAAATTACGCCCGTTTTTACTTCGTGATGGCGGTGACTGTGAACTAGTAGATATAGAGGATGGCATTGTAAAACTTCGCCTTCTTGGTGCATGCGGATCATGCCCAAGCTCTACAATCACACTTAAAGCAGGAATCGAGCGCGCTCTATTAGAAGAAGTACCAGGTGTCGTTGAAGTAGAACAAGTATTTTAATACAAAAAGACTGACCTTAAAAACGACTTTTTAAGGTCAGTCTTTTTCTTTAGATTTTTTTACAAAGATTTTCCACTGAGTTGATTGTAGTAAAAGGCGCGAAGACTCCTGCGGAGAAAGCGAAGCTCCTGAAACGGAAATCAACAGACAAGTGTAAAGAATTATAGAAGATGTCCCTAAAAGTTATACTTTTGGGACACCCTCTTCATTTATAATCAATAACTCCTTATTAATCTTCTGCTATACCTAAACTTCCAGTTGACCACTCCTGCTTTCTCCAATTCAAAAAGTCTTTGTTGACGAGTGTCTGCGGTGCACGGTCAGCAAAAATGGTATCAAGATTATCGCAGCATGTATCCATCATAGCCAGACGCGTTTCTTTCGTCGCGCTGCCGATATGAGGCAGAGCGACCACATTGGGCAGCGGAAGCAGCGGATGATCGGCTCCGATCGGCTCCAGCTCAAACACATCGAGGCCGGCAGCAGCTATTTCTCCGGATTGAAGAGCATCGTAAAGCGCTGCTTCATCAACGACCGGTCCCCGGCTGGCATTAATAAAGATCGCTTCTTTTTTCATTTTTCGAAATTGATCGGCTCCGAACATTCCTTTCGTTTCCTCTGTCAATGGTGCGAGACATACAACAAAGTCAGCTTCAGCGAGCAGTTCATCCATCTCACAGTAGCGGGCACCGAGCATTTCCTCAGCCACTTCATGGCGGCGGCGGTTATGATAAATAATTTCCATATCAAATCCAGCAGCTCGTTTGGCGACCACTGTACCGATTTTTCCCATGCCAACGATGCCAATCGTTTTATGATGAACATCCGTACCAGCTAGCAACAGCGGTGACCAGCTTTTCCACTCGCCATTTTTCACAAATTCTGCTGCTTCTATCATCCTGCGAGCCGTCGCTAAGAGCAAAGCGAACGTCAAATCCGCTGTCGTGTCTGTTAATACATCTGGTGTATTGCAAACAGCAACACCGCGTCTGCTCGCTGCATCAAGATCAATATTGTCGTAACCGACCGCCATATTGGCGACTACTTTCAAATGATTTGCTGCTGAAAACAACTCTTCATCTAATTGATCTGTGATAACCGTTAATAAAGCATCCGCCTTTTTCACTTTCTCTACTAACACTTCACGCGGCACTTGTACCTCTTCTTCCGGCCACATGTCAACCTCATAATTTTCTTTTAGCCTCGATATAATTTCTTCGGGCAGCTTTCTAGTTACATATACGAGCGGCTTCAATCCTCCACCTGCTTTCTTCATTTTATTTACTTTCTCATTTTAACATAATTCAAAAAAACCCTCTTTTTTCAGCAGACTTTGTTAAATCCATGAACCTATTCTTTTCATTAGGCTATATTCATGACGATTGAAGCGGACTCCTTCCTGTGGGAAAGCATGTCTAAGAGAGAGCTCACAGGAACGATAGCGTCAGACGTTCCTCATCCAAAATCAAGAGGTACATTTAACAAAGCCTTTCATGAAATAGTGGACCCCAGCCAAGGAATTTTAGGTAGATTGAACTGCCGAACCGGCACACCTGCCTGCTCATAAAAGAAAGCTAAAAACTTTTCATGTTCATGTGAATAAGTCATATATTTTTTTAATTTCTCCTCATTTTCTTTTTTCAAATGAAAAGAGGCAGCAGAAAAGTAACTTTCCGCACAATCAAAATAATGTGCTGGAAATAGCAGGCGCCCATAAATAAGCCGCCAGGCAAACGGGGAAAGCGGACGCATTTGTTCATATTGCCTAATAAACACAGCCAAATTAGAACGATACAATAAAGACCCCTGCCAATAACGTAAACGAATCCACTCTGCTACGTCGCGCGCTGCATGATCAAATATCCAATTGAACGGATGGTGAATAGCCGGTTCTTGCGTCCATGCTGTTTCTCTGAAGGGCATTTGACAAATGACTCCGACATCCCACTCTCCCGGCGATTCATCCATTTCTGTATCAGCGACGTATTGAATAGCGTTTTCAGCAAGCCCCATATAGTAAGGAAAAGATTCAATAATGAGGCGGGCAAATGAATCATTTCGTTCCTTTACTAGCTTTCCGACTGCTTTTTCCATGTTTTCCAGACGCTGCTCCCACTTGTCTTTCCAGCTTCCAAATTCACTGGCGTGTTGTACACGAAGCGGAAGCGATTGACCTCTTAAATGAAATTTCGCTAATTCTCCGCCCGTAAAAGTTGTTAAAGGAGACATGCGCCGACTCGCGAGAACAACGAATTCCTTTTTCTCTTCCGTCAATAAAAAGTGACCGCTTTGATCGGGCAGAAATGTTGCGACCCCCTTCTCTCCTTGTCCGATCATATGACGGGACATTTGATGAAGTTCATATAAATATTTTTGTTCCTTCTTTGTTACATCAATAATAAGATAAAGTATCCCGTTACTTTCATAACACATGGCTTCCGAGTCAAATGGTACCCGTTCAGCTTTGACTTGGAAGTGCTTCATTAGCAATTGTTTTCCATCCATTCGCTTTCCTCCTCTTCTTCCATGGCTCCATATTGAATAGTTCGTTTCGCTTAAGGGGATATAGGTAACAGAAAGCTTTTCTAAAAAAAAGGAGATTTACTACGTTGTCTGGAATTCTTATTATTAAGGAACTGTCCAGTACTAACATATTAGAGAAAAAGGTGATTGTATGACTATCGAAGACAAACCGGTAATGAGCATGTCCGAAAAAACAGCACGCCGCTGGCTGGCTGAGAGAGGCGTCACTGTGGATGATATTGCCGAACTAGTGATGTTTTTGCAAAAAAAGTATCATCCAAACCTTGAAATTGAAGAATGCAAAGAAAATATAAACAAAGTGTTAAAAAAACGGGAAGTGCAAAATGCAATTTTGACGGGGATCGAGCTTGACAGACTAGCTGAAAATGGCAAGCTGGAAGAACCGCTGCAATCCATTATCGCCAGCGATGAAAGCTTATATGGTGTGGATGAAATCTTGGCATTTGCGATCGTAAACGTATATGGATCCATCGGTTTTACCAACTATGGATACATCGACAAAGAGAAACCAGGCATCTTGAAACATTTGAACGATAAGTCAACAGGCAAAGTGCATACGTTCCTCGATGATATTGTCGGGGCCATTGCAGCCGCTGCTTCCAGCCGGCTTGCTCATAAAGCGGCGAATACGGAATAACAGAATGAAGCTGTCTCCTAAAGGTTCTAATCCTTTGATTGAGACAGCTCTACTTTTATGTTTATTTAAATTCTAAACCAATGTTACTTTCACACAATCTCCCATTCATCAAGATTGTTCCTCGTATAGACTGGCTGCTGTTCCACTTCCGCTAAGTGTTCCACTCGTGTGATTCCTGTATGAACGAGCAGCGTATCGATCCCTGCCCGGATACCTGCCAGGATATCGGTTTGATAATTATCACCAACCATCAGCGTATCTTCTTTTTTTGTGCCAAGTACTCTAAGAGCCTGTTCCATAATGATCGCTTCTGGCTTGCCGATAAAGATTGGCTTTCTTCCAGTTGAGACGGCAACAGCTGACGTTAAAGCACCGTTTCCTGGCATCAATCCCCTTTCTGTTGGGATCGCAATATCTCCATTTGTAGAAATAAACACCGCCCCATTTCTCACGGCCAGACAGGCAGCCGACAATTTTTCATAACTGATCTCACGGTCGATCCCCATGACGACAAAATCAGGATGATCGTGTTGAACGAGATGAAATCCTTTTTCTTTGAGTGCGGAATGAAGTCCTTCCTCACCAATGATATAAATAGAGGCCTGTTTGTCACGTTCAAAAATATAATTAGCTGCTGCCATTGATGCTGTAAATACCTGCTCAGGCGCTGCCGGAATATGAAACCTTGTTAATTTCTCTGCTACTTGGATGGGCGTACGTGATGAATTATTCGTCACAAATAAGTAAGGTATACCTTTCTCATGTAAACGCTGAATAAAATATCGTGCTTCTTTAATTTCTTCTTTCCCCCGATACATAGTGCCGTCTAAATCAATGAGATATCCTTTATACGACTTCATTTTTCACCTCTATGGTTATTCATAAGACTTTATTCTTTCCGCTGCCAGCGACTTCAATCAACAAAGCAGCAAACTCAACAATCATCATTAACATGGCCATTCATTAAAACCTGACAATAAAAAAACGCCTTCAACTACGAAAGCGTCGCCTATTACGGCTTAAATGCCGAAACCGGCCCTAATTCATTTGTTAAGTACTCTCTTACTTTTCCAGGAAACTGCTCGAGTGCATGCCTATTGTCTTTTAAAACCTGTTCGACTTCCTTATGATGAACACTCGTATATTGCTGAACAAGCACTTTTCTTAAAGTGATGACACGTTTTAAGAAAACAGCAGATTCTTTTTCAACGACTTGTTCATCTTCCAGAATATCGATAATGTCTTCGTAACTGCCGGGATCTCTCATAATAAATCCATCGATCATCGCATTGCCGACATCAAGCACCGACTCAATAACTGTATGAGCAATACGCTCCAATGCCGCTCGTTCGATCGCCGTCTCCCACTGTGGCTGTTCAGCAAATGAAGACAATTGAACTTCCATAAACTTCAACGTTTCTTCAATTTTTTCACGATCCACGAAATACATAGCGAACACCTCTTTCGTATACTTTCTGTTGTTCCTTTGTTATTCTACCATGAATTCGCAGACAACACACATTTTCACCTTTAGAGTCATTGAACGAGTAAAAAAGCGGATAATGGGCATGTTAAAACAAAAGCGCCTCCGTTGTAATCTTAACCGCAGAACAACAATAATACAGCCTTCGGATCTTCTAGAAGGCTGTACGTTAGGAAAGGAAGGCACTAAAGCTGAACAATAAAAACATTCCGGGGTGATGACATTGTTATTTGATGAGGAAAAAGAGGAGTATACAGATTTCTCAAACGTAGAAAAGAGCAGAAATTATATTATCCCTGAACAAACACCAGAAGGTCCCTATGGAGCGCCGCGTGGAAAATATGAACCCGTAGAAAACAAATCAACACCGTGGAGAAAAGGACAGCGCTCTTACAGTGCATTCACATACGAAAATAAATCGCTTCACCAAAACCTGCCACGTCAATATGATGGCGCGCATCCTACCCATGATGATCCAGAAAAAGACCAGGAAACAGAATACCAGGATATTCCGCCTAATATATAAGAAACGAGCTGTCTCAAAACAATCGTGTCAGCCCCTTCTATATCTATACCGTGCCCTTTGCATAAAAGAAGGGCTGCACACGTATAGATGAAGAGGTTAGGCCCCGATGAGACAGCTTTTTTCTATTTTTGAATTTTTCTCGCAACAAAATAAGCACAGCCAAAATTACAGTATTCGTATAAATACTCTTTTAACGTGCTGATTTTTGAATCGAATGTAGCTTTTTGATTCTTATCTTCATAAAAGCCTTTTAACCGCAGCTGACCGTACCCCCAATCTCCTACGATGTAATCATATTTCGTTAAAATATCGCTGTACCGTTCTCTAAATACTTCTTCATTAAAACCGCTGCTCCGCTCGTCAATGATTTCATAGCAATGATTTTGAATACAAATCATTTTTCATCATTCCTTTCCTTCTTCTTTTCATTATAGCTTATCCGCCATTAATTACTAAGAAAAAAGTAACTGAAAACGGGCAATCTATATAGCAAGGGGGAATGATTATGAAAAAGCCACTATTAATCGCAGGATTTTCTAGTTTTTTAATGCTCGCTGCCTGTAATGCCAATGATACGAACCAATTCGCGGACAATACTTACGATCGGAACGGTGCTACAACAAACGTCAGCGATCGAGGCGGAATGGACGGAAATACAGTAAACGTCAATGACCGCTATGGCCGAGACCGCTATGACATGTATAATGGAGACAACCGTTTAGGCAGCAATGAACTAATGACAAAGAAGAGACAGGATAACTTCGGTTATGTCCGTCAACAAAAAAGCCCAATCCAGGGAGAAACCGTATCCTATAGGGAGATTCATACGATGGACCGGGAAAGAATGGCAGACTCCATCAGCAAATTAAGCGTATCACTCCCAGCGGTTAATGATAGCTCCGTGCTCGTAACGGACGAAGAAGTATTAATCGCTTACGACACGGATACGCGCACGAATAAAGATCGTAAAGAAGTAGCAGACCAAGTAAAGAAAACTGCATTAAGTGTCGTGCCGCGCTGGTACAATGTATATGTGACAGACGATACCGGTTTGCGCCGCGATATTGAAAATATCGCTCAAACGAATGGCGGAATGACTGTAGCACAGGATGACATTAACCGGACCATTAAACTTATGAAACAAAACTCACCGCAAGGTTATACTGAGTCAAAAACAGACAATACACGGAACAATGAAATGCGTGGAACGAACAAAACACCTGGAACAACAGGGACACCTACTGGAACACCAGGAACGATTGGAACACCGGGGACGAACTGGACAACTGGACCAACCGATCAAGGCATGAATAGAATGCCTTAACAATCATTCGTTAGACTGAATACCTCATACAAGTTAACGTTCAGCCCTGCGCTTTTAAAATGATTTTACTGCTAAAAAACGCCCGGTTTCTTTTGTCCATCGTATTTTCGATAGATAAAAGAACCGAGCGTTTTTATTTTAACGAACTATATGTTTAAAATTTGAGCGGCCGACAAAACAACAGTGCGGCTGGCTTATATTCATTTTCCAGATTAACCTATTTTATCTTTCTTCATTTATGCTTCGAGAGATTCTTTTTCGCCGAGGTCCTGTTTCGCTTTAGCCGCTGCGTTTACTTGTTCATCGGCATGGTAAGATGAACGGACAAGCGGACCTGCTTCACAATGACTGAAGCCCTTAGTCATAGCGATGTCACGAAGTTCAGCAAATTCATCCGGATGATAATATTTTTGAACTTTTAAATGTTTTTTAGACGGCTGCAAATATTGACCAAGCGTAACGATATCCACATTATGTGCACGAAGATCATCCATTGCTTGGATCAGCTCTTCTTTCGTTTCCCCAAGGCCGACCATAATACTTGATTTTGTCGGAATATCAGGCTGCATCTCTTTGGCTCTTTTTAAAAATTCAAGTGAACGGTCATATTGAGCACGTGCACGGACTCTCGGTGTTAAACGGCGCACAGTTTCGATATTATGATTGAGAATATCAGGACGCGCATCCATCAGCGTTTTCAAATTTTCTTCTATGCCTCCCATATCAGATGGAAGCACTTCGATGGATGTAAACGGATTTTTCCGGCGAATTGCCCGTACTGTTTCTGCAAAAACAGCTGCCCCGCCGTCCTTTAAATCATCTCGTGCAACAGCTGTCACAACCACATGTTTTAAATTCATCAGCTGTACAGAATCAGCTACCCGTTCCGGTTCAGCCCAATCAAGTTCAGTTGGAAGACCTGTTTTTACTGCACAAAAACGGCAGGCACGCGTACAGACATCACCAAGAATCATAAATGTAGCTGTTCGTCTAACAGCCCAGCACTCATGAATATTCGGGCATTTCGCTTCTTCACAAACAGTATGAAGATTCTTCTCCCTCATCATTTTCTTTAAGCCTGTATAGTTTTCATTCGTGTTTAATTTTATTTTTAACCAATCTGGTTTACGCAAATGTTCTTCTTTCTTGCTCATTTCTTCATCTCCCATCATTCTGCTTCAGCAAAAACAAAGTCCTCTAATAAAAACATTATTCTGTAGCCAATGTATCACAGTCAATATTTTAACACAACTTTTGTTCTTTTCATGATTTTCAACTGTTTTTCTGCATGAAACCAGCGTAATTCCACACAATAAGCAAAGAATCAAAAAAGGGAGAGAAACCTATTGCAAAAGTTGATTTGGCTTCTATTTATCATTTTCTTTTTCATGGTTTCACCTGTTCAAGCGGCAGATCCGAAAAAAGACGAGCAAATGTATAAAGAACGGATGGAATTGTTCAAAAAAATGGAAACAGTCACATCTATTCCCTGGTACTACTTTGCCGGCATAGATCAATATGAAAGAAACCTGCGTTTCGTCCGGAAAGACTTGCCTGAACCTGAGAACATTTCCATTTATATTTCTGAAAATAAATGGGCCGGTCTATTAAACCCTAATCAGGAGGATACGAATCCAGTTACCATTGCAGCCTTTCATGGCGTCGGCACTGACGGCGATGGAGACGGTAAAGCGGATCGGCTGAGCAGTGAAGATGTTCTCGCTGCGATCGGTAATTACCTTCTTACTTACGGGACAGATCACGATAACATTAAAATCGGTCTTTGGCGTTACTACGGCCGCGACAAAGCGGTCAGCATCATCATTGGAAATGCAAAGATGTATAAAGCATTCGGAAAACTCGATCTTCAGAAAAAAGTATTTCCCCTTCCCCATAATTTTAATTATTCCTTTAACAACACATGGGGAGATGCACGCGGCTGGGGCGGACGCCGAATTCATGAAGGAACAGACATTTTCGCCAATTACAGTGTGCCTGTGCGCTCGACCTCTTACGGCATTGTAGAAATGAAAGGATGGAATCGATATGGCGGCTGGCGGGTTGGCATTCGCGACATCAACAACACATATCACTATTACGCACATTTAAACGGATTCGCAAAAGATTTAATACTTGGCCAGACTGTGGAACCAGGTACAGTCATCGGCGGAGTAGGAAGCACTGGATACGGTCCACCCGGCACATCCGGAAAATTCCCTCCCCACCTGCACTACGGTATGTACAAAGACAACGGACGCACTGAATGGTCATTTGACCCTTATCCGCATTTAAAGCAATGGGAAAGAAACGAAAGAATGGAAAGAAACAAGCGTTCACCTTAGTTGAAAGGACAATTCAAGGGAGCAGACCGCCATCTGGCTGCTCCCGACTGTAATTTGAAAAATTGTTGATCGTATGCTAATCAATCTCGACCGTAAATTAAGGTAGTGCAACTGCATTTTAGTTGATTCCGATCGTATATCCAACAATCATGACCGTAAGTACAGATTGGCAGCCGCAACAAAAAGAAGTGTCCTAAAAGCTAAGCTTTTAGGACACTTCTTTCTTTAACTTTGTTTTGCTTCTTTGGCTTTTTTCACCGCATGAGCGATACTTGCAGCTAGGCCGCCCCAAATAATTACTATTCCTGTAATCATCATTGTAATTGCGCTGCCGTCCATTATCGCACCTCCTTTTTAGTAGAAGGCCCATCAAGCATGCCTGCTTTCCATCGTTTCATATACATAAAAATGATGCCTATGACCATTGCGCCTACTGCGACTGTCCACCCGTACGTATTTACAAAGCTTTGTGGATAGCCACTGTAAGGTGCTGCAAGATTTTGACGAATATTATCAAACATCATGTAGCCGAGGACAAGCGGTGTGACAATACTTAAACAAATTTTCCACCATACACCGAGCCGAATATCAGATACGGAATCCGCGTAGCTTTTTAACGGGTCCAATTGCTTGAATACCCATGCAATGAGAATGACCTCTACGAGTCCAGCGAAAGCAACACCGAAGTTGTTAATGAAATAATCGACTGTATCAAGAAGGTTCAATCCGCCCCTTGTAGCGTAAATAATAGAAATCAACGCCGCAAGTCCGCCGCCGATTAAGACAGACTTTGTACGGGACACATTAAATTTCTCTTGTACACCCGCTACGAATGTCTCGACAATGGAAATAAGGGACGTGAATCCTGCTAGTACTAGAGAACCGAAGAACAGGATACCGAATAATTCCCTTGCAAACGGAAACTCATTAATAATCTGTGGAAAAACAGAAAAGGCTAATATGACTCCGCTGCTGACCACTTCATCTACGCTTACCCCTTGCTGCATAGCCATAAAGCCAAGAGCGGAGAAGACACCGAAACCAGCAAGCAATTCGAAAGCTGAGTTACTGAATCCTGTAATAAATGCATTGTTCGTAATATCGGATTTTTTTGGAAGATAACTAGAATACGTAACCATAATAGCAAAACCAATCGACAAGCTGAAGAAAATTTGACCGTAAGCCGCAATCCAAACCTTTCCATTCATTAACTGCGACCATTCCGGTTTAAAGAATGCATTTAATCCGTTCACAGCTCCTTCAAGCGTCAGAGCACGGATCACGATAATTAAGAATAAGAACACGAGCAATGGAATCATAACTTTTGTCGCTTTTTCGATCCCTCTTTTAACACCGGCAACTAATACACCGAGAGTCACAATCCACACGACGGCAAGTGAAACGAGTATTTGCGGAACGACTCCACCGAATACCCCCGCATCTGCCAGCTGCAAATAATCAGACAATAAGAACGTTTGCGGGTCTTTGCCCCAAGATAATTTAAAAGAAAAAACCGTATACGATAAGGCCCAGCCAATAATAACTGAATAATAAGTAGCGATCACGAATGAAATAGCAATTTGCCACCACCCGAGCCATTCCGCATTTTTGTTCATACGGGCAAAAGATAACGGGCTCGATCCGCGGTATTTGTGGCCAATCGTAAACTCTAAGATAAGCAATGGAATCCCAGCTGTAAGCAAGGCGAATAAGTATGGCAGGAAAAAGGCGCCTCCTCCATTTTCATAGGCAACTGCCGGAAAACGCCAAATGTTGCCCAAGCCAATAGCAGAGCCGACAGCTGCAAAAATAAAACCAGCTCTGGAACCAAACATAGGACGCTGCTGATCCACATAAATCCCTCCTGTTTCGCCTCTTAAAGAGACAGTATTTTCAAAAAATTCTTAATGCGTCTTACTCATTATAAATGGGAGAAGTTAATTAGTAAACTATTTTTTATTTTATGAAAATAACTTTTTATTCCAAAATTCCGACCGATTCTCTTTGTTTCTTCATCCTCTCCCACAATAAACTTTATATGCATATCATTTATATATTATTCATAGAAAGAGTTTTTCCCTTTTAAAAAAGAACGCCGGCAATAGCCGGCGTTTAACGTTTATGACTCCATTGTCGATTTTAGTGAATGATTCCGCTTCATGATTAAAGTGACAGCGGCTAACAATCCAAGCGTCACAGCAAGTGAGAGCCACGTATTGTGAAGAAAACCTAACATTAAAAAGCCGATCCCTGCAACCCCAGCTGATAGCAGAGCATACGGAATTTGCGTCACAACGTGATCGATATGATGGCTTCCTGCTCCCGTAGATGACAAAATGGTCGTATCCGAAATTGGTGAACAGTGATCACCAAATACGGCGCCGGCTAACACAGCCGCCATGGCCGGCAGGATAAGCGATACATCCGAAACAGCCGCAATTTCCCCGGCAATCGGAAGCAAAATTCCGAAAGATCCCCATGAAGTACCGGTAGAAAAAGCCATGATCCCCGCTACGATAAATAAAATAAATGGAAGCAAACCAACATTCATATTCGATTGTTGAACAAGACCAGCTAAATACGTGCCTGTTCCAAGGTCACCAATGAGAGTAACGATCGTCCAGGCAAAAAATAAAATATAGACAGCTGGAAGCATGGATTTGATCCCTTCCCATACACCGATGCCGAATACATTTTTATTGACGCCATGTAAAACGAAACTCTGCCTCAGGAACATAGCAATCGCAACAGCAAGACCGATTAAACCACCATACAACAATGACTTAGAGACGTCGGTATTTTCAAAGATTTTTAAAATCGTTACATGGCCTTCCGTCGCCTTTCCCCCCGTCCACATCATTGCAGATATAGTTCCGATAATCAATGCAATGATCGGCCAGACAAGATCACCAACTGTTCCCGTCGTGCTCACAGGCAAATCTTCCTTTAATTCTCCCGGTGCTTCACGATCAGGAGGCATCACTTCTCCCAATACAACCGCCCGCTCTTCATGTGTTTTCATCGGTCCGAAATCAAACTGCATCCAAGCAGTCAAAAACACGAGACCAAGCGCCGCCCACACGTAGAAATTCATTGGAATCATTTGAATAAATGCAGAAAAAGCGCTGTATTCAGTCACTTCATGAGCAGCAAGAACGGTACCGAGAATACCGATAATGTATGCTCCCCAACTCGAAACTGGCGACACGACACAAACAGGTGCTGATGTCGAATCGATAATATAGGCAAGCTTTGCACGAGAGACACGCTGACGGTCGGTAATCGGCCGAGAAATCTGCCCCACTGCTAAAGCATTAAAATAGTCATCAATAAATATAAGAATCCCAAGAAGGGCAGACATGATTTGAGCGCCAGCACGTGTTTTTACCCGCTGGACAGCCCATTCACCAAACGCACGGCTTCCACCGGAAATGTTAATAAAGGCTGTAATGACCCCTAAGAGCAGCAAGAAAATAATAATATATATATTCCACGTACTCCATTCTCCATCTGCGTAAATATTACCTGAAAACGCTCCCCACATAATACGGAACGTTTCGCCAACTTGGAAGTTTGCCAGCAGCAATGCTGAAGCAAAGACCCCAGCCCCTAACGAAAGAAGGACGCGCTTCGTTAAGATGACCATAACAATGGCTAAAACTGGCGGAATTAATGAAAAAATTGTGTTTTCCATGATGTTCTCCTCCCCCGATGCTGCATAAGAATGAGCTTTAAACAGATGCTGAAAATAAAAAAAGTAATGATAGAGAAAACTATCATTACTTTTTGTAACGCAAGTCAATTCTCCATCGCGATCTGTAGCTCCCTATTGCAAACGAGTTCTTTACAATAAGAGTGTTATCCTTATTCAAGATAACCCCAATCCCAAAAAGGATGACACCTTTTTGGCACTTCGGCAAAATCACCTTTCAACCGCGGTCTTTGTTGTCATCCTCACGCTGTTTACTCATCAATTTTGCAGCCTCTACCCCACCGGATTTTGATAAGGTTTATTTAATTTACTACTCAAATACTATCAATTATTCCTCCCTTTGCCAAGCCCTATTTCTTTGAAGGCCATTCGATAGAAGGCGACATTCCTCCGCCGCTGTTATAAAAATCCGGAACATCGCCATGAATCATTCCCATCGCTACTGGAATATCCTGCGTAACTGTCGTCATTTCAGTGGCGAACGGCACAATAATCTGCACATTCACTTTTACTTCAATAAATACTTCTACATACGCATTATTAATGCCATATGGCTTAATGTTTGATTTTATATTAGATGTGACCTCACCGATTGCATGAAAGCGAACCGGAATTTTTGGACCCAAGTTTCCAAGTAAAGCATTGTTCGTTACTTGCCCAAGCGGAACATAGTAGACAATGCCTTCCGCTTTCTCTTCTTCCTCTGTTTCAATCTCTACATCAGACCATAGTTCCAATGCTTGTAGATTTCCCTTCTCTGCCTCTTTTAAGTTTAGCTGAACAAGGTTAGTCGTTTCAGCCATCACCCGGTTAATAATTTTTGCATTTAGCTTCGTTGTAGAAGGGTTGTTTGGATCAGCTTCAATAATATCGTTAATATCCATCACACTGGCGACTTTTTTATTAATTGCCTTGTTAATCACCATCGCAGCAATTTTCTTCGTTTCAGCATGAGCATAGCCAATCAATGTTGGCTTAACATTTTTATTGATGATAAATAGGCTCGCAGCAGTTGAAAAAGTAAATAAGACAAGAGTAATTAAAAACACGTAGCGCAGAGGGAGCGGCCCTCTCTTAGATCTCCACCTTTTTTGTGCAGCCAAAAAAATCCCTCCTTCTTTAGCTAATGTATGCTAAAAAAAGAAAGGATCATGCAATAAAGTTTATTCTTCCAGGTGAAAGTCAAGGTGAAGAAGCTTCCACTCCATCACATCACGCAAAAATTCCGGCATAAAATGGTTTTTTACCGGTGCGCGATAAATTTGCGGAAAAAACTGTCCATACGCAAACATATCAACCGTAGCCAGCTTGTACAGTTTATCATTTTCAATCTCTATTCCATCAATTGTAAATAAGTAGCGGTCCATGTCGATACCTAACCGATCATACACAAAGCGACCCATCACTTGTCCCCTAAAACCAAGCCCTTTGATCACCATATGAGGCCATTTATCATCTGTCGTCTGCTTTAATATTTCCCTCAGCTCCGTCCCTGAAAGTTCAATGAGACATGGGTTAATCGGATGAGGAAGCACCTTGTGAATATCATATTTCGTCACGGTGCCGCTCTCCAATCCTCCTAAGAGAAGACCAGCATTTAAAAAGGCGCCGTCCGCTCCACACCATTCTCTTAGTCCTTCACAAAGAATCCCTGGAAGCTGTGAAGGGGCGAACCAATCGCTCGAAAGCGGAGCAGGCAAAGAGATGACCGGCTGACTAAGCGACTGCTTTCCTTCTTTTATGTACTTATCAATTTCCATTTGTTCGTCCACTGGTGCCGATAACTCTTCCGCTGTTTTATAGACACGTGCTTTTTTAGCTATGATTTGCTTCGTTTCTGTATCTACTTCAATCATGACGTGACCGACGTAATAGCCGAACCGGCCAGCAGCGGCCAGCAGTGTTCCATCGACTTCTTTGCCTTCGTGAAGCAGATGGTGGGTATGAGCCCCAAGCACAACGTCTGCTTCGGGAATTTCATGCGCAATACGTTCATCTTCATGAATGCCTAGATGAGAAAGAATCACAATAATATCCGCTTCTTTGCTTAATTCCTTTACTTGTGCATTTAACTCTTCAACAGGCGGAGACAATTTCCAGCCAAGCTGTTCATATGCTCCTGAAAAAAAAGCTGTAGCCCCAGTGATCCCCATTTTCATTCCATTAGGCAAATCAAATAAACAAGAAGGAGCAGCCCACTTTGGACGCTCACCGCTATCGTAGAAAAGATTGGCCAATGCGACCGGAAACAGAGCATTCTCATATAAAATATCGAGTCCTTCTCTCGGCAAAGTGATTCCCTCATTATTTCCAATGGTCACGGCATCATAGCCTGCTTCATTTAACAATGCAATGTTTCCTTTACCAAGTGTACCCTCGGTCATTGGATGCGAGCGGTCAACATAATCACCAATATCAAAGATGAATACACTTTCTCCTGCTTCCTCATGCCATCTTTTCCGTTTTTTCAAAAAACCGCGGATCCGCGGCCAATTTTCAAAATGGCTGTGCAAGTCATTTGTATGATAAATGTGAATGGTTTCCTTTAGGCTTTCTCTTCGTTCCATCCACAGCCCTCCTTAAAATAAATCAAGCTGTCGTGAGGCTAGATTTTCGTATTCCAAGCCAGCTAATTCAATAAACTGCTTAGCATTATCAGCGGCATCTCCGCCTGAGTTGTTATTAAACAGCATATAGACTTGCTTACTTTGCTTTTGAAGCTCTTTAGTAAAGTCGATCCATTGATTTAATTCATTTTTATTGTAGCGGTATAGATAACGCACGTCCCGCCAGTTTTTATTCCCCTGCTTGCGCCAGCCCTGTCTGTTGCGGCCATGCAGGCGCACAAGTGTTTTTTCCGGATCTGTCGCTTGTAAAATAATGGGGACAGAGCCTTCTCCAGCCTGCGGTTCATCGCAAACGGTATGAATCCATTTTTCCTTTTCCAAAAACGTCATCGTTTTTTCTAAAAAGGCGGCCGAATACCATGACTGATGACGGAATTCAACAGCAAGCGGCAGATTCCCCATCCGCTCCTTGCAATAACGCAAATACTCGACATTCTTGCGCTGGCAGTCGAACCACGGCGGAAACTGAAACAATACCATGGCTAGCTTGCCCGCTTCCTTCATCGGGGCCAGCGATTCAATAAAGGCTTGAAACATTTCTTCTTTTGACTGGAAGGGGATCTCTCCCCGTTCATGTCCTGTCATCCCCTGATACGCTTTCACGATAAATTGAAAAGTCTCTGGTGTCTCATCGGCCCACTTTTGCATATTCCGCAGCGGCTGCACCGCATAAAAACTCGAATCCACTTCCACCGTCGGAAAATGGGCGCCATATTCTTTTAATTTATCACGGGAAGCAATGCCACCTTTGTAAAGCGAATCATGATCTCCCCATCCAGTCACACCGACGTACAACATCCGTATTCACCTCACCTTTATTCTATCATATAACAGCCTTTCCTTACTTCCTATTCATTCAAACAGGAAACGAATAGATTCAGTTTAACTGGACAAAACATTTAAAGTTTGCTGGGTACTTGGAATGGATTGTTCGCTTTTTTCCTACATAAAAAAAGACTGACCCCAAAAGGTCGTTAACAACAACTTTTTGGGATCAGTCTTTCTTTAGATTTTTTTGATAAAGTTCAAACGATTATTTTTCACTGAGTTGATTGTAGTGGAAGGCGCAAAGACTCCTGCGGGGAAAGCGAACAGGTGAGACCCCGCAGGAGCTTTATCGACGAGGAGGCTCACCGTTTGCCCCGCGGAAAGCGAAGCGCCTGGAACGGAAATCAACGGACAAGTTTAAAGAACCATACAAAAAGGGATGCCCCTAAAAGTTATACTCTTGGGGACACCCTCTTCTAATTTAAAAGATTAACCGATCGAACCTTCCATTTCGAACTTGATCAAGCGGTTCATTTCAACCGCGTATTCCATTGGAAGTTCTTTCGTGAATGGCTCGATAAAGCCCATAACGATCATTTCTGTTGCTTCTTCTTCAGAAACACCGCGGCTCATCAAGTAGAATAGTTGTTCTTCGGACACCTTCGACACTTTCGCTTCGTGCTCAAGTGAAATATTGTCATTTAAGATCTCATTATATGGAATCGTATCTGATGTAGATTGATTGTCCATAATGAGTGTATCACACTCAATGTTCGAGCGCGCCCCCTCTGCTTTACGCCCAAAATGGACGATTCCGCGATAGGTTACTTTCCCGCCATGCTTGGCAATCGATTTCGATACAATCGTTGAAGATGTGTTTGGCGCCAGATGGATCATTTTAGCTCCTGCATCCTGATGCTGTCCTTTGCCTGCAATAGCGATAGATAGCGTTAAACCGCGGGCTCCTTCACCCTTCAAAATAACGGCTGGATATTTCATTGTTAATTTTGAACCGATGTTGCCGTCAATCCATTCCATTGTTGCATTCGCTTCACATACTGCCCGCTTCGTTACAAGATTGAAAACGTTGTTTGCCCAGTTTTGAATCGTTGTATAACGGCAATAAGCATCTTTACGGATGACGATTTCAACGACGGCGCTGTGCAAGGAGTTCGTTGTATAAACCGGCGCTGTACAGCCTTCGACATAGTGTACCGAAGAGCCTTCGTCCACGATGATCAGCGTACGTTCGAATTGACCCATATTTTCCGAGTTAATTCGGAAATAAGCTTGCAGAGGCGTATCTACTTTGACGCCAGGTGGTACGTAAATAAATGATCCGCCTGACCAAACGGCTGAATTCAATGCCGCAAACTTATTGTCTGTCGGCGGAATCACTGTTGCCCAATATTTACGGAAAATGTCTTCATTTTCTTTCAACGCAGAGTCTGTGTCTTTAAATACAATTCCAAGTTCTTCTAAATCTTCTTTCATGTTATGATACACGACTTCAGATTCGTACTGAGCGGATACACCAGCCAAGTATTTTTGCTCGGCTTCTGGGATACCAAGCTTGTCAAACGTCTGCTTAATTTCTTCAGGCACTTCATCCCATGAACGCTCCGCGCGTTCTGACGGCTTCACATAGTAATTAATTTCGTCAAAGTTTAACGCAGACAAATCTCCGCCCCATTGCGGCATCGGCATATTGTAAAAGTGTTGGAGTGATTTTAAACGGAAGTCGAGCATCCATTCGGGTTCACCTTTTAACTTAGAGATTTCCTCAACGATTTCACGAGTCAGCCCGCGCTCTGAACGATAAACGGATACGTCTTTATCTCTAAAACCGTATTTGTAATCCCCGATTTCTGGCATTTTTTTAGCCATGATCGATTCCTCCTGTTATTTTTATTTTTCGTCTTCAGACAAGCCCTTTTCCATAGCCTTCCATGCGAGCGTCGCACATTTAATGCGTGCAGGAAACTTTGCTACTCCCTGCAGCGCCTCAATATCGCCAAGGTCCAGGTCATCCGGATAGTCATTGCCTTGTATCATTTCGGAAAAAATTTTGGAAAGCTTGAATGCCGTTTCCACATCTTTTCCTTTGATTGCCTGTGTCATCATTGAAGCGGAAGCCATAGAGATAGAACATCCCTCTCCATCGAACTTTGCTCCTGTTACTTTCCCATCTTCCACATTCATAGTGAGATGAATGCGGTCTCCGCACGTCGGATTGTTCATATCAACGGTTAGGCTGCCATCTTCCATCTGCCCTTTATTGCGCGGATTTTTATAGTGGTCCATAATCACTTGCCGGTAAAGCTGATCTAAATTATTAAAAGACATCGCTGAAATACTCCTTTGTTTGAACGAGTGCCTGAACAAGCCTGTCAACATCTTCTTCCGTATTGTATAAATAGAAGCTCGCTCTTGCCGTCGCTGAACAGCTTAACCGCTTCATGAGCGGCTGCGCACAGTGATGGCCGGCGCGAATAGCAATTCCTTCTGCATCAAGTACAGTGGCCACATCGTGAGGATGGACATCGCCGATATTAAATGTAATGAGTCCGGCCCGTTTTTCACCAGCGCGCGGTCCATAGATAGCCATGCCTTCGATTGTGCTCATTCGATCCATTGCATAATTGGCTAAACGATGCTCGTGCTGCTCAATTTCATTAAGCCCGATCTCTTCAAGAAAATCGATTGCTGCACCAAGACCGATCGCTCCTGCAATAATCGGTGTCCCTCCTTCAAATTTCCAAGGGAGCTCTTTCCACGTTGAGTCATAGAGCCCGACAAAATCAATCATTTCGCCGCCGAATTCGACCGGCTCCATCTTTTCAAGAAGCTCCTTTTTGCCATACAGCACACCAATGCCTGTCGGTCCGCACATTTTATGTCCTGAAAAAGCAAGGAAGTCGCAGTTAAGATCCTGTACGTCTACTTTCATGTGCGGAACGGCCTGCGCCCCGTCCACGATCATGACCGCTCCTCTTTCATGAGCAATCGCTGCGATTTCTTTAATAGGATTCACCGTACCAAGTACATTAGATACCATCATAATAGAAACGATCTTTGTCTTCTCTGTGATCATTTCTCTTGCATCTTCAAGCAGCACTGATCCATTATCCTGCAACGGCAAATACTTCAGCACAGCTCCAGTAGCTTTTGCCAGTTGCTGCCAAGGAATAATGTTACTGTGATGCTCCATATACGTAATGACGATTTCATCGCCTTCTTGGACGTTTGCACGGCCGTAGCTTTGTGCAATCGTATTAAGTGATGTTGTCGTGCCGCGGGTGAATATAATTTCTTCACGAGCTTTTGCATTAATGAATTTACGCACTTTGTCCCGTGCCCCTTCATATGCATCTGTCGCCCGGTTGCCGAGTGTATGTACCCCTCGGTGAACGTTCGAATTATCTTCCCGATAATACTTATTAATCGCCTCAATCACCTGTATAGGCTTTTGGGCCGTTGCTGCATTATCTAAATAAACAAGCGGATGGCCATTCACTTCTTGGTCAAGAATAGGAAAATACTGTCTAATCGCCTTTGCGTTCATTATCGTACTTTCCTTTCAATCACTTCAGTCAGCTGTGTCTTCACGCCTTGGATCGGCATTTTTTCAACGACTGGTGCTAGGAATCCGTGAATAATTAAGCGCTCTGCTTCTTTTTGACTGATGCCGCGGCTCATTAAATAGTAAAGCTGAAGCGGATCGACCCGGCCGACAGAAGCTGCGTGTCCAGCTGTTACGTCATCTTCATCAATAAGAAGAATCGGGTTGGCATCGCCGCGTGCTTTTTCGCTGAGCATGAGAACGCGTGATTCTTGTTCCGCATTCGATTTAGAAGCGCCATGTTCAATTTTTCCGATACCATTAAAGATAGATTTCGCACTATCTTTCATGACACCGTGCTTCAAAATGTAGCCTTCTGTGTTTTTACCGAAATGAACGACTTTCGTTGTAAAGTTCTGAGATTGGCTGCCGCGGCCGACAACGACTTGCTTCGTATCAGCAAATGAGCCGTCTCCCATTAAGTTTGTGACGTTTTCAGAAACCGTGTCTCCATCGTTCATCATGCCAAGTGCCCATTCAATGCGGGCATCGCGGCCAGTGACTCCACGTCGGTTTACATATGTTGTTACTCCGCTCGCTAACGTATCAACCGCTCCGTACACAACCTTCGCATTTGTACCGGCATTTACTTCCGTAATGATATTGGCAACACCCTTTTCCGGTGCTACCGTCGATACATAGTTTTCTACGTAAGTGACCGAACTATTATCTTCTGCTACAACGAGCACATGATTGAATAAAGCTGCTTCTTCGTTGTCATGAATGTATACCGCTTGGATCGGCTCTTTTACTTCAATATTTTTCGGTACATATAAGAAAACGCCGCCGTTCATTAAAGCTGCATGCAAAGCCGTTAACTTGTGCTCATCCGGCCGTACGACATCCGTCATAAAATATTTTTGAACGAGGCTGCTGTGATCACGCACTGCAGTAGCGATATCAGTGAAAATAACGCCCTGCTCTGTTAAGCTCTTCGAAATAGAAAGGAAAGCTGATGTTTGATTGCGTTGAATATAAAGATTTTTATCTGCTTCTTCAAGGTTGATTAATGACTTCACTTCTTCTGGAAGCTCGTCCAGGGAAGCAAATGGCTCGCTTTCTACAGCATGCGACGTGAATTGCGTGAAATTCCAATTGGTAATTTTTGTTTTTTCCGCTTTCGGCAGCGGCAGCTCTTCTACTTTATCAAGAGCAGCAAGACGCAGATCCGTCAACCACTGTCCCTCGCCTTTTTCCGTTGAAAAAGAGCGGATATACTCCTGATCTACTGGTAGGTTTGTTTCTACAGTCATGTTAATCCTCCTAAACATTATCACGCTTTCGTAAAAACGATGAACAGGCGCTTTCGCTTTTCTTGTCCAGCGGCAGGCGCCATCAGCTCGAGGTCACAAAGCCAATCCGTCCGGAAGGTCAAGGAACAACCTTCCAGCCGGCTCGTCTTGTGCTTGTTGCTGATAAACGGGCGCCTTCCGCTTTTCTATTGTCCAGCGGCAGGCGCCATCAGCTCGAGGCCACAAAGCCAATCCGTCCGGAAGGTCAAGGAACAACCTTCCAGCCGGCTCGTCTTGTGCTTGTCGCTGCTCAACAGGCGTTTTTGCTTTTCTACATTACTGACTTACTGTTTCGTCTTCGATGCCGAGTTCTTGTTTGATCCAGTCGTATCCTTCTGCTTCTAGACGCTGTGCAAGTTCTTCTCCACCTGATTTAACGATGCGCCCCTGCATCATAACATGGACATAATCCGGAGTGATGTAGTTTAGAAGACGCTGATAGTGTGTAATCATTAGGCATCCGAAATCCTCGCCGCGCATTTCGTTGATTCCTTTTGCTACAACTTTTAAAGCGTCGATGTCAAGACCAGAGTCGATCTCGTCAAGAATTGCAAATTTCGGCTGCAGCATCATTAGTTGTAAAATTTCGTTACGTTTTTTCTCTCCGCCTGAGAAACCTTCATTTAAGTAACGCTGTGCCATATCCTGATCCATTTCAAGAAGATCCATTTTTGCATCCATTTCGCGGATAAATTTCATTAAAGAAATTTCGTTGCCTTCTTCGCGGCGGCTGTTAATAGCAGAGCGAAGGAAGTCAGCATTTGTGACACCAGTAATTTCGCTCGGATATTGCATAGCAAGAAAAAGTCCGGCGCGCGCACGCTCGTCCACTTCCATGTCAAGAACATTTTCACCATCAAGCTCAACACTTCCGCTCGTTACTTCGTATTTAGGATGGCCCATAATCGCTGCAGATAAAGTAGATTTACCTGTTCCATTTGGTCCCATGATTGCGTGGAACTCCCCGCCTTTTATCTCCAGATTTACACCTTTTAAAATTTCTTTTCCATCAATCGATACGTGTAAATCTTTAATTACTAATGTTGAAGATGCCATGTTCTATACCTCCGTCATTTATCGAAAATAATCGATCGTTATCATCATTCTCAATTTATTCTCATTACAATCTTATAACAAATTAAAACTATATTCAACCGGTCTACGTGAATTATCTCGGATATTGATGATAGTGCATTCTTTCCATGAAATCAAGAATACTGACCGTCGTTTTCCTTACCTTTCCCTTGTCGCTTCCATCTTATTTACTATCTATCCACTATTTCCAAAATATAATAGAAGAAAGCGGAAGAAACACCGCTGATATTCTAAACTGGATGAAACAAAAACACTCCATAAGAAAAACCAGTGCTCCTGCTGGCCACTGGTTTTTTTCATTTGGCTTTGTGAAACTTCTCTGTTGATGTCCGCCGAGGGCGCTCTAATCAACAATAGTCATTAACATAGCTTTTCATTTCATTCATTTTTATCACATTGATTGGTTCATAAGCTTGCGGCTATAGTCCGCAACGATCCGGCTGCTTTCCACATATTCCTCTTGACGTTGGCGTTCAACATTCATTCTCACTGCATGATTATGGCGGTACACTTCATACCCAACTCCGTGGGATCCATGCATAGCCTTTTCCATACTGTCCGTGTACTGCATATTCAGTGAGTTTAACGAGTTAATGGGGAATCAATCCTTTCGGTTTTTAGAGTTTAATTTTTCTCACAGTGTTTATACTAGCAGGCTTTCCTTTTTTTCACAAAATCCATATAACTTCCTCTCACCTGCTCACACATGATTTTACGTGCTTCTACTCATATATATTACCTCTTTCTTAAGATTTAAACCTTATTCTCTTTCATTCTTAAGATTAAGTGATGTTTAGCCATCCTGCTGCTAAAAGAATTTTATCTTATTCTTTCCATACAAAAAAACCTGCAGAGGACATCCTTCTGCAGGTTTCGACTTATTTACTAACTGGTACGACCGCGCCGTTCCATTCTTTCAACATAAAATCTTGAATTTCTTTAGAGTGTAAAACTTCTACAAGTGCTTTAATTTTCTCTTTCTTTTCGTCACCGCTGCGAACGGCAACAATGTTGATATATGGAATATCTTCTTTGTCTTCAATAGCGATGGCATCTTTTAATGGTTTTAAGCCAGCATCAATCGCGTAGTTTGAGTTAATTAACACTGCATCGCCTTCCCCATTGTTATAAGCTTGTGGAAGAAGAGCAGCTTCATAGTTATAATCAAACTTCAGCTCTTTTTTATTCTCAGCAATATCTTCGATCATTGCTTCTTCCTTCTTCACACCTTCTTTTAACTTAATCAGCCCTTCTTTTTCAAGCATCTTTAAAACCCGGCCGTGATCCGCTACAGAACTGCTCATTAAAATCGTTGCACCTTTTGGAAGCTCGTTCAAGCTTTTATACTTCTTGGAATATACGCCGATTGGCTCAACATGAATGCCGCCGGCGTTTGTAAATTTATAACCATGCTCTTTCTTTTGAGTTTCAAAGTAGGGAATATGTTGGAAGTAGTTAGCATCCAAGTCCCCTTCCTGTAACGACTTATTTGGCAGCACATAGTCCTGGAATGTTTCAATCTTCAAATCATACCCTTTTTCTTTAAGCAGCGGCTTAGCTTCTTCTAGAATAACGGCATGTGGAACATTTGATGCGCCGACAACGATCTCCTTATCGTCTTTACCGCCGTCCCCGCCTGCTTGTTCATCTTTCTTCTCAGTTGAACTGCCGCATGCAGCAAGTGCAAATACAGCGAACGCTGTCAATAATGCGAGTAACCACTTTTTCATTCTTTCTTTCCCTCCTACAATTTATCTTTTATCTAATTTGCTGGTGATGAAGTCACCAATCAATTGGATCACAAACACGATAATTAAGATGATAATAGTTGCTACGAGAGTCACATCACTCCGGCTGCGCTGGAATCCATCAAGATAAGCAAGATTCCCAAGTCCTCCGGCACCGATCACACCGGCCATCGCTGTATAGCCGACGAGTGCGATCGCTGTAACTGTAATACCAGATATAAGGGCCGGCATAGATTCAGGCAGAAGCACTTTCAAAACGATCGTACTCGTTTTCGCTCCCATCGCTTTCGCTGCCTCAATGACCCCTTTATCGATTTCGCGCAGGCCGATTTCAACCATTCGTGCATAAAAAGGCGCTGCCCCGATAATCAGAGCCGGCAAGGCCGCATTTTCACCAATCATTGTTCCTACAACAAATTTCGTAAATGGAATTAATAAAACAATTAGTATAATGAAAGGAATCGATCGGAAGATATTAACGAATGCAGC
Source organism: Bacillus lumedeiriae (assembly GCF_044891285.1). Taxonomy (NCBI): domain Bacteria; kingdom Bacillati; phylum Bacillota; class Bacilli; order Caryophanales; family Bacillaceae; genus Bacillus; species Bacillus lumedeiriae. The sequence continues at coordinate 23,580 of NZ_JAUIYO010000011.1, read as the reverse complement.
AACTACGCTATAAATCGCTTTATTTTCCCATATGTTCCCCTTTGCCGTTAAAAATAATAGCAAGCCAAGTATTATGCCAAAAATAAATGTAGCTAGAACAGAAACACCTGTCATATAAAGCGTTTCAATGGCTGCCTCCCACATCTTTATCCAATCCACATTCGGAAACCATTGTTTAAGCATGGCTGATCACCTCCGAGCTGACTTTTTGCTTTTCGAGATAAGCCACTGCCTTTTCTACCTCTTCCTGAGTACCTGTTAAATGAACAAACAGCGAGCCGTATGCGCCATTTTGCGTTTGTGACACTTTCCCTTGAACGATATTTACTTCTATATTAAATTGACGGATCAGGTTCGTAATGATCGGCTGTTCTGCACTTTCCCCAATAAAGGTAAGTTTAATCACTTTTCCATTCGGGAACTGCTCAAGTAAATGCTCGATCGTTTCTTTCGATTCTTCCGGCTCTGTTACCTGCTGAACGAAACGCTTCGTAATAGGCTGATCCGGCGATCTGAAAACATCGAGCACTGGTCCTAATTCAACGACACGTCCTGCCTCCATCACAGCGACCCGGTGGCAAATCTTTCGAATAACGTGCATTTCGTGAGTAATGAGTACAATCGTTAATCCAAGACGCTCATTAATGTCAACGAGCAGTTCTAAAATGGCATCTGTCGTTTGCGGGTCAAGTGCGGAGGTCGCTTCATCACACAAAAGAACTTTCGGATCATTAGCAAGCGCCCGGGCAATACCGACGCGCTGCTTTTGCCCGCCGCTCAATTGAGACGGATAAGCATCCTCTCTTCCTTCAAGACCGACTAATTTAATAAGCTCGGCTACTTTCTTGTTCCGTTCCTCTTTAGGAACGCGGGCAATTTCTAATGGAAACGCAATATTCTCCCGCACCGTTCTTGACCAAAGAAGATTAAAGTGCTGAAAAATCATGCCGATTTCCTGACGTGCCTTACGCAGCTCACTTCCGCGGATTTTTGATACTTCACGGCCTGCAACAACAACGGAACCAGAAGACGGTGTTTCCAGCCCGTTCAGCATCCGGATCAGTGTACTTTTTCCAGCTCCACTGTATCCAATTACTCCAAAAATTTCTCCTTGATCTATCGTTAAATCAATCTCATCGACTGCTGTGACGGTACCGTTTTTCGTGGAAAAAACTTTCTTCACGTTAGCTATTGAAATCATGCTGAGACTTTCCTCCAATCAGTCTTTCCTGACAAAATAAAAACCCTTCCGCTCAATGAGCAGAAAGGCATACTTTTATCAGTTTCCTTTCTCTCATCTCCCAAAGCACAGCGCTTTGTGTGAATTGGCACCTTTTCAACAAACAGCTGCTGTTGATGGTTGCCGGGCTTCGCAGGGCACATCCCTCCACCTCTCTTGATAAGAGTCGTATATGTTATATATTTTCTCAGTGGCTTGATTCTATCATTATCCGTCGAATTTTGTCAATCACCCAACCGCTTAAAATCGATTTTAAGCGATGCCAAATGTTTCACTATATGGACGGCACAGCCAAAGCAATGATTCAAACCAAAGCTTCACCCGATAAAACCCTAATACTTCCACTGTTCCCATTCGTTCATAAAGACGCAGCTGTCCTTGTCCTGTCAATAGCGGCTCCACTTCTCCGCTAATCTTTAAGTGCCAGTGATCTGTACTTCCATTTGAGATCTGAACCCCTTGATCATTAATCGTCAGCACCCAGCTGCTGCCTCCGCTCTCAAGAAGGACGTAGATAGGTCTGAGCGGCAGCAGCGGCCATATATGTGTTTTGCTTTGACAGGCAGCCTGCATAGCCAACAATTTCTCTTCCATTTTTATTTCCTCCTCCGCTTTCCTTAAAGTATACATTCCAAGCGAAAGAGGAAATTCCCTTCATGAATTGCTCGACAAAGTACGCACCTTTTAGATGTATTTGTTCAGCTTTTCATACAAGTGAGGAACGGAATGAAACGCGTACATCTTTTCCACTAATTGTCCGTCTTTAAAAACGAGCAGGCATGGGACACTTTCAATCATCTGTTCAACTGCAAAACTTTCATAATAATTTAAATCAATATGAAGCCAGACAAATGCTGTCGTCACTTTTTCAACAACGCGAACCATTTTGCCAGCCAATTGGCACGTACCGCACATCGGCGTATACGCATATATGGCCGTCAAGCCATTCTCTTGCACGATTGTCCCTATATCTTTTTCCATTTGCATGCTATCCATCCTTTTGCAAAAACTCTCCATGCACATCAATATTCGCACTAAGCAGCACTGAAGCTAGATGTCGATATGGAGCGGTGGCGACTTCTTTATAAACACGGTCGATATATAGATGATGTGCTTCCGGAAATTCGCGGATAAATTGCTTGCGCAGCTTTTCTCCTGCCCGGTCAGCATCAACAAGAATATAAACATCCCGTCCGTATAAGCTCTCAATCAGCTCATCCAGCCGGCTTAGCCCGATCGTGCCATTTGTACAAATAATGTCGATCGGTTCCCTTACAATCTCTTGCACCTTCTTTCGATCCGAAACGCCTTCGACAATAATCGTTTTCTCTGTAAACATGATCATCATCCTCCACCATCGCGATATCTGGCTCCATCATTTCATTGTTCTTTATTGTATGAGAAATGGCAAAAGAACACCCCCTATATGGAAGTGTTCTTTTGAATCATTAATCTTCTTGTGTCATTGCATCGTACTGCTCAGCTGTCATTAAGTTGTCCAGCTGTGCAGGATCTGATAATTCGACAACGATCATCCACGCTTTCTCATACGGTGATTCGTTAACGAATTCAGGACTATCATCTAGTTCTTCGTTCACTGCAACGACTTTCCCGCTGACAGGCGCATACAATTCTGAAACGGTTTTCACAGATTCTACGCTGCCAAATGGCTCATCTGCTTTCACTTCATCTCCAACAGATGGAAGTTCAACGAACACGATGTCGCCAAGCTCTGATTGCGCGAAATGTGTAATTCCGATGCGCACGCTGCCATCTTCTGTTTTTACCCACTCATGTTCTTCTGAATAACGCAATTCTTTCGGTGTACTCATATGAATCCCTCCATTACCTGATTTCAACTAAAACTTTACTTATTATAAAGGCATAAAGCAAGAGAAACATGCTTCGTGCAACCTCTACAACCATTGTTGATTAAATTCTTCCTCTTTAAAACCAACAGTCACTTTCGTACCGTCTGTTGTCAGCGGACGCTTAATCAGCATGCCGTCTGACGCAAGCAAGTCGAGCAGTTCTTCTTCTGAAGCAGTCTTGACCTTGTCCTTCAACCCCAGCTCCCGATACCTTTGACCGCTCGTATTGAAAAACTTTTTTAACTCGAGGCCGCTCTTCTCGTATAAATCCTTTAATTCTTCTTTCGCAGGCGGGTGCTCCACAATATGTATATCTTGAAACTCAATGTTGTGTTCTTCCAGCCACTTTTTCGCTTTGCGGCATGTTCCGCATTTCGGATACCAGTAAAACGTTAATGCCATCTTGTAGTTGGCCTCCATTCTGCACAAATTCCCGGTTTCAAAAATATATTCGACACCTTTCTTAAATCTCCTTCTTCGCTCATTAAAATATGTCTATTCAAGGGAAAACTGGGGAAACGGCTCAAATTGAAAGCGCCAAAGAATGTCCGTTGATTTCCGTTCCAGATACTTCGCTTTCCGCGGGGCAAGCAGTGAAAATCCTCGTCGCTAAAGCTCCTGCGGGGTCTCATGTGTTTACTTCCCCGCGGGAGTCTTCGCGTCTTCCACCACAATCAACAAACGCTGAAAGAAGAAAAGGATTTTCTCTCATGTTCACTTAAACGACCCAAGCCTCTTCAAACGTTTAATCTAAAGAAAGGCTGACCCTAAAAGTCGTTTTTAACGATCTTTTCGGTAAGCCTCTGTCTCAAAACCAAAGTGTCAAACCCTTATGAGACACCTCTCTGTTTACACAATATATTTTTCCGCATCAATCAGACAGTCAGCTGCTTCACGTTTTTTAGCAATCACATTCACCGGAGTATGTCTCGTTAATTTCCGGAGGATAGACAGCATGATCCGAAGCGTATCCCCTTCTTCTACAGCAATCAGCGTTTCTTTCGCATGGGCTTCGATTTCGTTAAATGCTTCCTGACAATAGATTTGCGTGTATAAAAGCTTCTGCTTTGCTTTCTCCTTGCCGCTTTTGGCGATCGCTTTTTCTGTACGGAGGACAACCGACTCCATCGCATAAATATTGTTCACAATATCCGCAATGTTCGCCAGCACCTCCTGTTCTTTCTCCAATGCTTTTCCGTACTTCTGAACGGCGAGTCCAATAGCAAGAAGCCCGATTTTCTTCGCATGCTTTACTAAATATTTCTCCTGATCGAGCGCTTCTGTACCGGCTTCTTCCGGCATGAGCATCATGACTTCTTGCTGAAGCTCCTGCGCTTTTTCAAACAGCGGCAGCTCTCCTTTCAATGCTTTCCGGACATATGTGCCTGGCACGAGCAGACGGTTAATTTCATTCGTCCCTTCAAAAATGCGGTTAATGCGGGAGTCACGATACATTCTCGCAATTTCATACTCTTCCATAAAACCGTATCCGCCGTGGATTTGCACCCCCTCATCTACGACATAATCAAGCACTTCTGAACCAAAAAACTTACCCAGGGAACATTCAATGGCATATTCAGCAATAGAGGCAGCTATAGTTAATCCATCTTTCTGCTGTTGTTCTGACAGCTGGCTCATCCGTTTTTCAAAATAACCTACTGTGCGGTAGATGGCACTTTCGTTTGCATAAACTTTTGCAGCCATGCCCGCGAATTTTTCTTTTATTAAATGGAAGGAGGAAATAGGCCTGTTAAACTGCTGGCGCTCGTTCGCATATTTCAGCGAAATCCCAAGTGCCCGTTTAGCGCTGCCAACCGTTCCGACACCGAGCTTATAACGGCCGATATTTAAAATGTTAAAAGCAATGATGTGTCCCCTTCCAGCCTCACCAAGCAGATTTTCTTTCGGAACTTCAGCCTCTTGTAAAATCAGCGTGCGTGTTGATGAGCTTTTAATTCCCATTTTTTCTTCTTCCGCCCCAGTCGATACACCTGGAAAATCCCGTTCTACGATAAAAGCAGAGAACTTGTCGCCATCAATCTTAGCATAGACGATGAATACATGGGCAAAGGCAGAGTTCGTAATCCATTGCTTCTCTCCATTCAGTACGTAATGGGTGCCGGCATCGTTCAGCTTCGCTGTCGTTTTCGCTCCGAGTGCATCTGAACCTGATCCTGGTTCCGTCAATGCATACGCCGCAATTTTTTCACCGGCAGCCAAGGCCGGCAAATATTTCTTCTTTTGTTCCTCATTACCAAACAATACAATTGGAAGGGAACCGATGCCGACATGAGCACCATGGGTAATAGAAAAACCGCCGGCCGCTGCCATTTTTTCTGCAATTAAAGCTGAGCTGACTTTGTCAAGACTCAATCCGCCGTATTCTTCTGGAACATCGGCTGCTAACAGCCCCAATTCGCCTGCTTCATGAAGCAGCTTCACGGAACGGTCAAACTCATGATTCTCTAAGTAAGGTACTTGCGGCAGCACGCTTTTATGAATATAGTCTTCCGTCGTCTTAGCAATCATTCGCTGCTCGTCTGAAAAGTCTTCTGGAGTAAATATTTGATCATAAGTCAAGTCTTCAATTAAAAACGCCCCGCCCTTTACCATTCGTTCAGCCATTTGCAGCCCCCCGTTTGTTCATTTTCTTATTCATAACAATTCAAATACACCAGCAGCTCCCATGCCGCCGCCGATACACATCGTTACGATGCCGAACTTCTCTTGACGCCGCTTCATTTCATGAAGCAGCGTTAATGTCAGCTTAGCTCCTGAACAGCCGAGCGGATGACCGAGAGCAATGGCCCCGCCGTTTACGTTTACCTTTTCTTCATCCAGACCCAGTTCACGGATCACTTGAATAGACTGTGAGGCAAACGCTTCATTTAATTCGATTAAGCCGATATCAGAAAGCTCTAACCCTGCAAGCTTTAACGCTTTCGGAATAGCCACAACTGGACCAACCCCCATAATTTCTGGAGGGACACCGCCGACTGCAAATGAGCGGAATTTCGCCATCGGCTGAAGTCCGAGTGACTGTGCTTTTTCTCGTTCCATCACCATAACAGCAGCTGCACCGTCACTCGTTTGCGAAGAGTTCCCTGCTGTTACTGTCCCATGCACTGAAAAGGCGGGTCTTAGTTTAGCAAGTACATCCCTGCTCGTTTCAGGCCGGACCCCCTCATCCTGCGAAAAAGTGATCTTCTTTTCTATCAATTGATGATGCTGATCGATATGGCGGAGATTTATTTCCAGTGGCACAATTTCATCTATAAATTTATCTTCTGCGATCGCTTTCGCTGCCCGCTGATGGCTTCGAACCGCGAAAGCATCTTGTTCTTCTCTAGTAATGCCATATTTCTTCGCGACTTCTTCCGCTGTATGCCCCATGCTCATATAATATTCCGGCATCTCCTCAGCCATGCGAATGTTCGGCCGGACGACGTGACCCATCATCGGAATGAGGCTCATCGACTCCGCTCCGCCAGCAATAATCGTTTCTGCCTGCCCGGTCATAATTCGTTCAGCGGCATAAGCAATGGCCTGCAGTCCGGAAGAGCAATAGCGGTTAATCGTCACCCCGGGCACGCTATAGGATAAACCAGCCAATGCACCAATATTGCGCGCCATATTCAGTCCCTGTTCAGCTTCCGGCATGGAACAGCCAATGATCACATCATCAATTTCCCCTTCATAATTCCCTGCGCGCCTCACCGTTTCTTTCACCGCCGCTGCACCTAGATCATCCGGGCGAACCGTAGCAAGTGTCCCTTTTTTTGCACGCCCCACCGGTGTTCTGGCCCCTGACACAATGACCGCTTCTTTCATCCGTCTTCTCCCCCTTGCTTTGTCATCTATTGGAACAGCTCCATTAATTGCGCAGCGGCTTTCCTTTTACGAGCATATGCTGCATGCGCTGCTGTGATTTCGGCTCAGCAATCAGACTAAGAAATGCTTCTCGCTCAAGACGGAGTAAATATTCCTCCTCTACTTCCATACCAAATGGCACTCCCCCCCCAGCAATGACGTAGGCAAGCTTGGAGGCGATCTTGAAGTCATGTTCTGAAATAAAACCTGATTTCATCATAGCCCGTGCCCCTAATAGCAGAGCTGCATATCCTGTTTCGCCAACGACTGGCACTTTCTTTCTTTTCGGCGCCCGATAGCCGCTTTCATACAGATGAAGAGCTGCCTGTTTCGCATCATACAATAAATGATCACTATTCATACTGATGCCGTCCGCTTCTAACAAGAAGTTATTCTCTCTCGCTTCATCCGCTGACGTAGACGTTTTAGCGAGAGCAATCGTTTCAAATACTTTATTAGCAGCAGCCTGCAAATCAAAAGGCACCCCGTTCGCCATCTGTTCAATATGTCTCACGTAGAGCTCTTTATTTCCTCCTCCGCCCGGAATCAGTCCGACACCCGTTTCGACAAGGCCCATGTAGGTTTCCGCACTTGCTTGAATATGCGCGGCCGGCAGACAAACTTCTGCCCCGCCGCCGAGTGTCATCCCAAATGGAGCTGCAACAACCGGCTTTGTGCAGTATTTTATTCTCATCATCGCCTGCTGGAAGCCTTTCACTACCATATCTATTTCCCACAAATTATCGTCCTGTGCCTCCATTAAAATAAGCGCGAGGTTCGCACCGACGCAGAAGTTTTTCCCCTGGTTCCCAATGACGAGCCCTTTATATTCCTTTTCTGTTTCTTCTACTGCATAGTTGATCATCGTAATAATATCGATGCCAATGGCATTGTTCGGCGAATGAAATTCCAACAACACGATGCCGTCGCCGATATCAATAAGGCTTGCTCCGCTGTTTTTCTTCAACACGTTCCCTTGTTTCTTCAGCTTCTTCAAGTCAAGTACTTTCTCACTGACAGGTACCTTCTTATATTCATGACGATGATAAAAATATGTTTCTCCGTTTTCCTCTTTATAGAAAGAAGTACAGCCATTGGTGCTCAGCTCTTTCACCCATGCGGGAACCGTTAAACCTTCCTCTTCCATTTTTTGAATCGATGGTTCAAGACCGATTGCATCCCACACTTCAAACGGTCCTTGTTCCCAGCCGAAGCCCCATTTCATCGCTTGATCAATCGCCACAATGTTATCCGCAATCTCGCCTGTTAACTGAGCCGAATAGATCAAGACAGGAGCAATGATATTCCAAAGAAACGTTCCTGCTTTGTCATCTGAGTAGACGAGTGTTTTCCATTTCGCTTCTAGATCCTTTTGCTGTTTTGCCCTTTCGATCGATGCCGCTTTTAACTTTTTCCGTTCATTGTATTCCATCGTTTCTAAGTTCAGCTCTAAAATGATTTTGTCTTCTTTCTTAAAAAAGCCTTGGCCGCTTTTCGCACCAATCCACCCGTTATCACGCATTTTTTTCATAAAGTCTGGTACATCAAACACCCGTTTTTCTTCGCCCTCCACTTGCTCATACACGTTGTTCGCAACATGAATAAATGTGTCGAGTCCCACAACGTCAAGCGTGCGGAAGGTCGCGCTTTTGGGCCGTCTGATTAACGGCCCTGTGATTGAATCCACTTCACCGGCTGAAAGGCCCGAAGCTGTCATTTCCTGAATCGTTTTCAACAGACCGTATGTACCGATCCGGTTAGCGATAAAATTAGGTGTGTCTTTGGCAATGACAACACCTTTTCCGAGTATATCTTCACCAAACGTTTTCATATAATCGAGTACGTCAGGCGATGTATCTTTCGTTGGAATCACTTCAAGCAGCTTTAAATAACGGGGCGGATTAAAGAAGTGTGTGCCAAGAAAGTGCCTCCGAAATTCCTCAGAACGACCCTCTGCCATTGCCTCAATCGATATTCCAGATGTATTCGAGCTGATGATGCTGCCCGGCTTCCTGTATTTCTCTACTTTTTCAAATAACTGCTTTTTCACAGCTAAATTCTCAACAACGGCCTCAACAATCCAATCGACATCTGTTAATTGATCTAGGTCATCCTCTAAGTTTCCTGCAGTAATCATTGACACGTTTTTTTTCGTTGTCAGCGGAGCCGGTTTTTGTTTTAACAGCCTCTTCAAAGCTCCTGCGGCTATTTTATTTCGAACCTCTGCATCATTAAGTGTGAGTCCCTTCGCTTTCTCTTCTTCTGTAAGTTCGCGGGGCACAATATCTAACAATAAAGTTGGAATGCCGACGTTGGCTAAGTGGGCAGCAATTCCCGCTCCCATCACGCCTGAACCCAGCACAGCAGCCTTTTGAATGTGTCGAATCAACATCATTTCCTCCTCTGTACTTTTGTGAATGATCATTCATTCATTGATTCTATGAGTAGAGTAACTTAGCTATGGTATTGGCTCAAAAGAGTCCAAACTCTAATACATTGTATATAGTAGGGTTTGAGCTTTTACATATACTAGAGCCTGACACCTCATTGTTCAATCAATCCCATTTCTATATATATGTTGCACGCCCTCTTTTGTATGAGTGACAAACTAAACTTATTGGAGTGCATCCTTATTTCCTCTGTTCTCGTTCCTTTCTTTAGAGAAATATCGTTTTTGAAACAGCAAAAAAAGCAAGTGGACGCTTCCTCCCTTGCTTTTATCTTTTCTCTCTATTCACTGGCACACACACTTTTGGACATGTTTTGCAGTTTTTCGCTCCTGGTTTATCCAGTAAATAATTAAAACAGCATGTTTTCCGCACTTTTATTTTCTCGTCTCTTCCTTTTACTTGGATTTTCGTTCGGTCGTATCGAGCAAGCGGGTTCGCATGATAATCTCCGAAAGAAGAGGCCTGTTCGTCTGACAGCAGCCAATCAAAGTCTGCTTTGGCACGGACCCGTACACTCGAGAATGCTTCATCCTCTGCCACTGTTTCGTACAGCCAGAAAATATAGATAGCTACATTTTCCCAGGCAACCAAATTAGGCAATTTCGTCGTTTTTCTAAGTGCTTCCACCACTTTTCCCATATGACTTAGCCATTCTTTCGGATCGTTGTTTGCAGATAGCTCAGAACCAACCGCGAATTCTAACATCCAGTTTCCATTTTTCTCATGGGTCGTAAGACATACTTTTTCCGAACGAAGAGCCGGCAGCTTGCGAAAGAAAGACCACGAAGCTAGCGCACCGACAAGCAAAAAAGCGTAGCGCTTCATGAAAATAGAGGCAGCTACTTTTAGCTGGTCACTCCCGATTTGACTCGCTTCTTTTTTCAAAAAATCACCAAGTGCGTCTTCATCTATCATGTCGGTCAATTTGACCGCCTCTATATGAAGCGATTCATCCACTAAAAAGCGAAAGCGTTCTGCCAGCAGTTTTTTTTCTTCCTGTGTCCACATCTTTCTCCACCTCTTCATCATAAATAGCTTATGCTTACTTCGTTCGAAACAATAAATAAATAAAATAAGGAGCACCGATCCCTGCAGTAAACACACCTGCCGGTACTTCCAGGGGCAAAAACATCGTACGCCCAACTAAATCAGCGGCCATCACAAGAATGGCACCAATACAAGCAGAAGCGGGCAGCAAAGCACCAAAAGAGGAACCGACGAGCCGGCGGGCCATATGCGGCGCCATTAAGCCAACAAAACCAATGCCTCCAGCAAAAGCAACGGCTCCTCCAACGAGTCCAGTGGCCAAAATGATAAGTAAAAAACGCTGCCATTCAACACGGGCGCCGGCGTTTATAGCTAGTTCATCCCCAAGCTCCTGAATATTTACATGGCGCGCTGCTATTAATGCCGCTGCCAATAGAATAAGCGTCCACGGAGCAAGTATCGCTGCATCTTTCCAGCTTGCTCCATTTACCGTGCCGGTCAGCCAGATGTTTGCTTTAGCCGCCTGATGAATCGGTCCTAAAATCATCAGCACTGTCTTCACTGCCTGCATGAGAGCGGCAATCCCAATACCAATCAATACAAGCCGCACCGGAGATACCCCATGTTTCCACGCAAACAAATAAATCGACAACGCCGCAAGAGCTGCACCCAAAAAAGCAGCAAACGGCAGCCATTGAATGCTAACGGTCAGCGCATTGCTGTTATCACTGAATATCGCTAAAAAACCAACAACCGCGGCGCTGGCACCAGCTGTCAATCCAATAATATCTGGTGAAGCAAGCGGATTGCGCATGAGCCCCTGCAAAATGGCTCCAGCAGCAGCGAGCGCCATACCCGCCAGCAAGGCGATGACCATTCTTGGCATGCGAAAGCTGTATACGACTAACTGATCAAAATCAGTGCCCCCGCCAAAAAATGTACGAAAAACAGCCGATACACTTAGCTTTATATCTCCAATCGCGGCGCTCGCTGTAATACATGCAAGTAAGAGAAAAAATAAAACTATCATTTTTTTACCCGCATATTTATCAACTAAGAATGATAGACGGCTTTTAAACAGCCGCCTCGGCATATAGCGATTCATTTCATACTAATCTCCCTTCTTGCAATGTAAATAAAGAATGGAACACCGAGAACGGCTGTCATGACACCAACTGGCACTTCCTGTGGCATAATCACATACCGTGCGCTAATGTCAGCCCCAATTAACAAAATAGCTCCAAGCAGCCCGGAAAACGGCAAAAGCCAGCGATGATCCGTTCCAATCCACTTTTTCGCTAAATGGGGAATGATAATACCGATAAAACCAATCGGTCCTGCAATAGCAACAGACCCTCCTGCTAGCAGCACAACAGCTAAGGCGGACAACCATTTAATCAAACGCGTGTTCAATCCGAGCCCCCGGGCAACATCTTCTCCCATCGCCATCACATTCAGTTTTCCAGCGAGAAGCAGGGCGAGTATCCAGCCCCCCGCAAAATAAGGAAAGATCGCCTGCAATAGTTCTAGCTTTCTTCCTTGCACCGATCCAGCGAGCCAGAACAACACTTGATCAAGCGCTGCTTCATCTAGCACAAGCAACCCCTGGGTGAAAGAAGAAAACATCGCCGCAATCGCTGCCCCTGCAAGTGTCAGCTTCATTGGCGTTAATCCATCTCTTCCAGCTGAGCCGATAACAAACATGAGGGAAACAGCTACAGCTGATCCTAAAAAAGCCGCCCAGGCAAATCCATGAGCACTATTGATACCGACTAGTGTCAAAGTAAGAACAACGAAAAATCCAGCCCCTGAATTCACCCCTAAAATATCCGGTGAAGCGAGCCTATTTTTTGTCAATCCTTGTAAAATAACACCTGCCATGGCCAAACTGGCCCCAACAGCCGCCGCAATAAGCGCCCGTGGAAGACGCACAGTTTGAATCACTATATGTTCTGTTGAATGATCAAATGCTGTAAATGCATAATAAGCCATTGACCATGATGTGTTCGTATAACCATATACAATGCTTGCAGCCATCAGAAACGCGACGGAAACTGCGCCCCCAAGCAAAAGCCATAGTTTGTTTTCCTTTCGTTTCATCTAGTAAACCTTCCTAAATTCATCATTTTTTCTTTATTGTAAAAAAGAAAATGGCGATCGTCAATGAATTTGAAAATCATTATCATTAGTTATTGACTTTCATTATCAATTAAAATATGATTTTAAGGGAACAGCGCATTCTGCTGCTATTCTCTTAACTAGAAAGGATATTCATGTCGGCGGTGCGGCTGCTCACCTGCACAGCCTCCTTTCAACAAACCTTATGTATATAGGAGGAAACATACATATGAGTATGAAAAAAGTATCAGTGGCCTTTCTTTCTCTTTTATTGTTATTCTTGCTTGGTGCATGCGGCAACAAAGAAGAAGTGAAAGATCAGCCAGAAAAGAAAAAAGAAGCTGAAGGAAGTTACACAGTAGAACATGCTATGGGAACGACAGAAATAAAAAGCACACCTAAACGGGTAGTCATTTTAACAAACGAAGGAACAGAAGCACTTCTAGCTCTCGGTGTCACACCAGTCGGTGCTGTTGAATCATGGACAGGTAACCCTTGGTACGATCATATTAAAGATGAAATGAAAGATGTACAGGTCGTTGGGAAAGAAGATCCGGTGAACGTAGAAGCAATCGCTAAATTAAAGCCAGATTTAATCATTGGCAATAAACTGCGACAAGAGAAATTATATGACCAATTGAGCGCGATTGCTCCAACTGTTTTCTCTGAAACGCTTCGTGGCGATTGGCAAGAAAACTTCAAATTATATGCTAAAGCTGTTAATAAAGAAGAAAAAGGCGAAGAAGTGCTCGCTGCCTACAATGATCGCATCGCTTCTATGAAAGACGAGCTTGGCGATAAGCTAAATCAAGAAGTGTCGATCGTCCGCTTTATGGCAGGAGATGTCCGTATTTACCACAAAGACTCTTTCTCTGGTGTTATCCTTGAACAACTTGGCTTCGCCCGTCCGAAAGAGCAGGATAAGCCAGACTTCGCTGAAATGAATGCGACAAAAGAGCGCATGCCTGCTATGGATGGTGACATCCTTTTCTACTTCACGTATGAAACAGGCGACGGCAAAGCTGCTGAACTCGAAAAAGAATGGATTAATGATCCTCTCTTTAAAAACTTGAACGTTGCGAAAGCCGGCAACGTCCACAAAGTGAGCGATACTACTTGGAACACAGCTGGAGGTGTCATCGCGGCGAATCATATGCTTGATGACATTGAAAAAGTAATGCTGAGCAAATAAAAAAATGGGGATGTTCTGAAAGTCAGTGATTCATTGACTAAGAGCATCCCTGTTTTATTTTCTAAAAGTTATAATTCATCCCAAAAAGCATATGAGGAAGTTGCCTCTTAGTAGAAGAAGTCCACTCTTTTCTCTCTATTTAAAAATGAATTTGAAAATCATTATCATTTATCATTGACATTCATTCTCAATTGGATTATGATGGATATATGAACAGCCTACTTGTCCCGTGAGCTGTTCTCTCACTAGAAAAAAATATGCACGTTTGCTGTGCGGCTGCCCACCCGCACAGTCCCCTTTCGAATAAATATTCCCTTACATATACATATAGAAGCGGCTGGGAAAATTCCCAGCCGCCAAATGATAAACAAATTCTCTTTTAGACTGTTGTTAATAATACAACACGTTCACTTTCTTACACTTTATACAAGTTTCATAGTATTGATTCCCTTTGAATTGATGTTCGCAGTTTTCCTGGATCATTTTTAACCGTTTTTGTAAGAAACTAAGATCTGTCTTTAGTTGATTGATTTCCGCTTCGATTTTTTGGGCATTCATTCGAATAACCTCCTTAAAAAATCACTGATAGATCTGACTGCCGGCTTCTTTAAATTCTTTCGCCTTCTCTTCCATCCCCTTTTCGATGGCTTCATCCGTATCTAATTTGTTTTCCTTCGCGTAATTGCGAATGTCCTGTGAAATTCTCATACTGCAAAACTTCGGACCGCACATTGAGCAGAAATGGGCTGTTTTTGCTCCTTCAGCCGGGAGTGTTTCATCATGATATTCCAGCGCACGTTCAGGATCCAATGATAAATTAAACTGGTCTCTCCAGCGGAACTCAAAGCGGGCTTTCGATAACGCATCATCTCTTTTATGCGCGCCTGGATGGCCTTTCGCCAAATCAGCAGCATGGGCCGCAATTTTATATGTGACTACGCCTGTACGCACATCGTCTTTATTCGGAAGACCTAAATGCTCTTTCGGTGTTACGTAACAAAGCATCGCGGTTCCGTACCAGCCGATCATCGCTGCGCCGATCGCCGATGTAATATGATCATACCCAGGTGCAATATCGGTCGTCAGCGGTCCAAGTGTATAGAAGGGCGCTTCCTGACATACTTCTAATTGCTTGTCCATATTCTCTTTAATTAAATGCATCGGCACATGTCCTGGTCCTTCTACCATGACTTGAACATCGTGCTCCCAAGCAACTTTTGTCAGTTCGCCGAGTGTTTCTAATTCAGCAAACTGTGCTTCATCATTTGCATCAGCAATCGATCCCGGACGCAGCCCATCTCCCAATGAGAAGGAAATATCATACGTTTTCATAATTTCACAGATTTCTTCAAAGTGAGTATACAAAAAGTTTTCCTTATGATGATACAAACACCATTGAGCCATAATGGAGCCTCCACGGGAAACGATCCCTGTTACACGTTTAGCTGTTAGAGGAACATAACGCAGAAGAACGCCTGCATGAATAGTGAAATAATCGACTCCCTGCTCTGCTTGTTCAATCAATGTGTCGCGGTACACTTCCCATGTAAGATCTTCCGCTACACCATTTACTTTTTCAAGGGCCTGATAAATAGGAACAGTCCCTACTGGAACAGGCGAATTGCGGATGATCCATTCCCGAGTCGTATGAATGTTCTTACCTGTCGATAAATCCATAATGTTATCAGCACCCCAGCGCGTGGCCCACGTCATTTTTTCCACTTCTTCTTCAATAGAGGAAGATACCGCAGAATTACCGATATTGGCGTTAATTTTCACATGAAAATTGCGTCCGATAATCATCGGTTCGATTTCGGGATGGTTAATGTTAGCTGGGATAATTGCCCGGCCCCTTGCTACTTCGTCCCTTACAAATTCAGGCGACATATTTTCCCTAATTGCAATAAACTCCATCTCAGGTGTGATAATTCCTTTCTTTGCATAATGAAGCTGAGTAACATTTTTTCCTTTTTTCGCGCGCAGCGGCTGGCGCTTTAAGCTAGGGAACACTTGATGATTGGCACGCGGGTCATTTTGATCTTTGTAGCCGTTATCTTCAGGCTTGATCTCCCTGCCTTCATAGGTCTCTGTATCATTGCGTTCATGAATCCATGGACTCCGGATCGCCGGCAGGCCTTTCGTAATATCAATAGAATGATGAGGGTCAGTATATGGCCCGCTCGTATCATACACACGTACCGGCGGATTTTCTTCTTCTCCAAATGAACCGGTCGTTGGGCTTAACTCAATTTCACGCATCGGCACTTTTAAATCTGGACGTGAGCCCTCTACGTAGATTTTTTTGCTGCCGGAAAAACTGGACATAATGGAAATGTTTTTTTCGTTTAATGAAGATGTAGTAGACATTAAGAATCTCTCCCTTTAATAGATTAATCGTTTAAGGACGAGATATAGCACATAACAAATGGAAAAGTTGATAGAAGTACATAAAAAAGCCGGTGTCCAATCGTTCATTGGACCCGGCTCATATGTATGCAGAAGTAGTTATGCTTTCGTGATTGTTCTAACTTCCCCACGCTGGTATGAACCAGATCAGGTCCCAAGAGTCAAGAAACTTCATCGCGTTTCTTTCTCAGCCCAGCTCATTGGACTCCCCTAGTTATGACTATTCGATTTAACTTCATTATACCTTTATATCGACAAAAAGCAAGATATTATTTTCATAATTTTTAGAATATTATATTTTTAGTAATATTCTATCCGGATTTCTCTTTTCGTCTTCTTTCTACACTTGTAAGTACCGGGCATTGGCTCATGTAATCACCGCTGCCATCCTTCTTTTTTCACATCATAAACATATAAATTAAAATCAAGCCATTTTTATGAGGAAGGTGAATGTTTTATGTATTATCCAGCCCGTACAAACCGGTCTTATCGGAATCAGCCCACTTATATAATGACGGTAGATGGTCAAGGACATGTCACAGCAAAGCCAGATGAAGCCATCTTAACAATCGGGATCGTAACGAAAAATCCAGATGCCCAAACGGCTCAACAAGAAAACTCAATGATCTCCAGCCGGGTCATTGCAGCCTTACGACAAATTGGCATTGAGGAAAATGATATAAGGACGGCCGCTTATTCCATTCGTCCAGAATATGATTATATTGAGGGACAATCTGTGTTTAGAGGATATGAAGTGGAGCATTTACTCCAAATAACTGTTAAAGATCTTTCTAAGATTGGAAACGTATATGATGCTGCTGTCAAAAATGGGGCCAACATTGCGAGAAATATCGAATTACGCGTGTCAAACCCAAATATTTATTATCAGGAAGCATTGAAGCTCGCCATTTATAATGCAACAGAAAAAGCGGATACGATAGCCCGGACAATCGGTGTAACAGTGAACAACATTCCTTTAAGAATTGTAGAAGGGGGCCAGCCCGAAAATCCAAGACCGATGGTATTAGCTTTTTCACAATCTTCCTCTTCAGAAGCGGTCCCCCCTATCCAAACGGGAGAGCTTACAATCAATGCAGCTGTGAAAGCTATTTTTGGCTATCATACTAGGGTTTAATTTTTTGTTAAGCTCCCCTGTTGATTTCCGCTCCAATCAACAACAGTCATTAACATAGTCAAGTAGAATAAACAGGAGTGACTCCATGCCAAAGCACCAGCCTCTTTTGAGTCACTCCCTACTTCTTCATTCTCTTAATTTATAGCCTTGCATCTTTCCAAAAGTTTTGAACGACGTGGGCAGATGGATTGTAAGCCCGCATCTCATAGCCTTCTTTTTTCAAATATTGCAAGATGGCAGGCAGCATATCTGCCGTAATTTTTTTCTCGTGCAGCAAAATGACGACGTGCTGATCGCCGCTCTTTTTTTGCCGCTGGATACCAGCTTGAATGTTTTGGAGAATACGTGCTTTCGAGCTGGCATTGTACCGCCAGTCTTCACTATCTACATCCCAATCCCACAGGCGGTAGCCTTTTTTGACCATGGCATCACGAAACGGCTGCTTTAAATACGGTACACTGCCATACGGGGCCCGGACTAAGATTGAGGACTGGCCAGTCACTCGTTTCAATGTCTGATCTGTTTTTTCCATTTCATTGATAAAGTTTTGCGGTGAATTGTACAGAGGATTTACTTTATGCGTTACACTGTGCAAAGCAAGGTAATGCCCTTCTGCCGCAGCCTTCTTCGTTATTTCAGCATGATATCTAATATTCGGCTCTACATAAAAAAAGGTCGCTTTCACTTGATAATCGCCTAGTATCTTTAAGATACTTGCTGACTGGGCACTTGGACCGTCATCAAATGTTACATAGGCGATAGGTGTAGGTGGAGCATTGTTGATTTGATCAAAAAACGATTGATTTGCTGCTAAGAATTCTTCATTGGATAACTTGGAGCCTATTGCTGTATAAATCCTTACAGTGTGATGATGGCTGAGATAGTCAACCTTGAACCCAAATTGTTCCGCAAGCCAGCGGATACCGACATACAGTTTACCGTTTTCCGTATAAATGACCGCAGGAGAAACTGCTTTGCCGTTAAATAAAGCTTCCTTCGTTTTTATGTTAACTACTAACTGCTGGCCGTTTTTTTCAAATATGTATAGTCCATTATTCTTATTAATTGTTTGTTTCATGTATAAATAGTATGATAGCTTTTCTGCCGGAGCAACTGCCTGGCCGTTTACAATAAACGCTTCTTCTTTTGTAAATGGCAGCATTTTGTCATGAAGCCCAATATAAATGTTTTTCTTTCCTGACGCATAGGTCTCTGCTCCCCCTGCGCACAGAAAAAATAACAGTACGCTGCACATGATGGTCAGCTTTTTTCTCATCTCTCCTACTCCCTTTTCTTTATGTGAAATTTTTTCTATTTTCTCTTTCTATTATACTACATATTTTTACCTATTGTTACAGAATTATTAAAAATATTACACATTTAATCTTATGAATGAAGAGAACTTTTTACTACTGTTTTTTAGATGACTTTGTCAAACGTGCCTGTTGATTTCACCCGGGGACACTCGCTTTCCGCGGACAGTCCTGAAGTCTCTTCGCCGCTATCGCTGGAGCCATTAAAAAAGTGGTTAATAGCGAAGAACAGGTGAGATCAATCACTATATTTAATATCTTAACAACATTTAATAATCTATATATCATGTATGGCAGACTCCTTTTCATTAAACCTGGACTTTTTCGGCGGCCTCTCTATCGCTCCTCTAGGGTTTCTCCTAGACATACCTTTCTCATAGGAGTCTCATACCTTCCGCTCCAATCTACCAAGGCGCAAAATTAACACTCGTCATGAACATAGTCTTTTAAATTGAAAATAAAAAAGCCGAGCAAAATCTGCTCAGCCTGTTTGACCTTCCTCTTCTTTTTTCATCATGACTTGTTTCAGTTCATCTTTTTTATCTTTCTTGACCAACACGTAAAGCACATCTTCGGGTAAAAGGTCTGTTTCTCCTTTTGGAGTAATGAGCTGTTCACCACGGATCACAGCTGTAATCAGTGTTTTGGGCGGCAAAGCAATATGCTGAATTTGTTTATTGACGACAGGTGAGTCAGCAAGTATTCTCATTTCCACCATTTCACTGTTCGTTTTTCCGATAGAGATTAGTTCTAAACTATGAGGAGACTGCGCTTTCTTTCCTGCTCCTGCTACGCCGAACAATTCAGCTGCTTTAGAAATCGTTGTCCCTTGTATCACAGTTGATAAGAGAACAACGAAAAAGACAACGTTAAACATAAGCTGACCGTGTTCCAGCCCTTCTACGAGCGGGTACGTCCCAAGAATAATCGGCACCGCTCCTTTTAAACCGGCCCATGAAATAAATAGTTTTTCCTTTACGTTCATCTTTGAGAAAAGCAAGCTGACAAACACGCCAATCGGCCGCGCAACGACCATTAAGAACACAGCAAGCGCAATTCCCTGCCAAGCGACATCAAGCAAGTCCTCTGGAAAAACGAGTAAACCTAAAATCATGAACATGACGATCTGCATCATCCATGCCAAGCCTTCATTAAAGCCAAGGATCGAATGACGGTACGTTAAGTCAGCATTTCCAATAATGATGGCCATGACATACACGGCTAAAAATCCGCTCGCATTCATAATCGTAATCGTACTAAAAGCAAAAATAGATAACGCAATGGATAAAACCGGATAAAGACCGGAAGAATCGAGGTTGATTTTGTTAATCACCCAAACAGAGAGTTTACCGAACACAACCCCAAGGATGAGACCAAGCCCCATTTGCCAGAAAAAGTTTAAAATAAGATTGAGAGGTTCGAATGAAGGGGATTGAATCACTTGGATTAAACTAATCGTCAAGAAAATCGCCATCGGATCATTAGAAGCTGATTCTGCTTCAAGCACAGTTGTGAGTTTCGGTTTCACATTTTTACTCCCGAGTACACTAAACACAGCGGCAGCGTCCGTTGAGCCGACAATCGCCCCAACAAGAATGCCCTCTGCCCATGTCAAATCAAGGACAAATTTAGCAGCTACGCCAACTGTAATCGTTGTTGCAATGACTCCAAGCGTAGCCAGAGACAAGGAAGGCTTATAAACAGTTTTCACGCTTTCCCACTTCGTCTGCAGGCCGCCTTCGAATAAAATAATCACTAATGCCACTGTTGCAAGCAGCTGAGCGAGCCACGCATTGTCAAAGAAAACAAACTGGTTCATTACCATACCGACGACAATAAATAAGACAAGCGAAGGCAGACCAAGCCTTGTGGAGAATTTGGCGCTCACTACGCCGATTAATAATAAAATAGAAAAGGCCAAAACAATGTTTTCAATCGTAAAATTCATTACGTCCTCCTTTTTTCAGAAAATACTCTTTCTTCTTAATTCTATAGTATGTTTGTCACTTTTCCAAAGTAAATAGATTCAATATAAAGATTTTTTATGAGAAGACTATATTAATGATGTTTGTTGATATTGCTGCTCTGTTGATTGAAGCTATATAGACGAGGAAACTTCTGGACAAGCGAGCGCCTGCAGTAGAAATCAATAGGGGAGTTTAACAAAACCTATGAAAAAGACGATTAATGATTATGAACTATGCAAAAAGAATGAATTTGTATTGAATTGTTTGTCCACATGTTTTAAATCACCTAAGACGGATATATAAACAAGCGTACACCAAATTCAACGAAAAAGGAGATGGAGCACATGGCAAAAAACAATGACAACACTACTAACAAAATGACTTTAGAAGAAGCTGGACGCAAGGGTGGAGAAGCGACTGCCCGCAATCATGACAGAGAATTCTATCAGGAAATCGGGCGAAAAGGCGGAGAGGCGACTGCCGAAAACCATGATAAAGATTTCTATCAAGAGATCGGACAGAAAGGCGGAGAAGCGACTGCTGAAAATCATGACAAAGACTTTTATCAAGAAATCGGACGCAAAGGCGGAGAAGCACGCGCCCGCCAGCGTGACGATGATGCTGACAAGTAATCGATAAAGTATCTACCCATAAAAAAAACGGCCCAATGAATACGGGCCGTTTTTCTATTAACTGTTGTTCTTTCTATTAAACTACAATAGAATTATCCAATTCTTTCTTGACCCTGATTCTCTGTCTTTTCTGCTTCGCTCTTCGTAAGCAAACTCACAACAACAAAAACAATCGCCGAAAGCGGAAGGGCATAAAATAATGGATCAACGTGTGTCATTGGATAAGCAAGGAGTGTATTTTTTCCAAACAACGCCTTGGATAACCCAAGAACCGCTGCTTCTTTTTCATGCAAAAACATAAACCCTAAAATACTGATGGTAAAACCGACCATCATGCTCGCCTTGGCACCGGCTCTCGTAGATTTTTCCCAGAAGAAAGCTCCGATCATAACCGGCAAAAATCCAGCTGCACATATCCCAAACCAGAAAGCGGTTGCCTGGGCAATGACGCCGCCCGGCAAAATATAAGACAGGGCAACAGCCGCAGTGATACCGAACAGCACTCCAATCCGGGAGGCGTCCATTCCTAACAAGGAGTTGATGCCGAAACTTTTCAAAATATCTTGTCCGAAAGCAGATCCTTGAAGATGAATAAGAGAACTGATTGTTGAAATAGCAGCTGACAATAACGTCAGTGTAAACAAATAAACGAACCATTCCGGCATTAAATGATTGATCAGTGAAGGAATCACAAGGTCCACATTTCCTTTGGCGGCCTCTATAGCCAGCTTCCCTAAGTGATCATGGAAATACAGATTGCTGATCGGACCAAGCATAAAAGCGGCTCCGGTCATAAAAAAGATGAACACACCGCCGACGATAACAGAGCGGTACAGTGCCTGATTGTTTTTCACGGTCATAAACCGCATCACGAGCTGCGGCTGTGCAAGCACCCCGATGCCGACTCCCATCACGATCGTACTCACTAATGTCCACCAGATCGGCGAGCCGAGTTCCGGCATAGATGTCCAGCCGCGGTGTCCTTGATCGACTAATGCCTGAGGAACTAGATCTTTCATGGCCGTTAATCCGGCATGTCCATTTATCACGCCGCCAACTGCCTTGTACCCCATAAATAAAAAGATGGCCATACCGACAAACATCACAACAGCCGCAAAGGCATCCGTATACATAACCGCCTTAATCCCGCCGCTTAATACATAAAAACCGACGATAATAGCTAGTACGAGGAGAGCAATATTATAGTTCATAGAAAGGGTTTCCTGAAGAAAACGGCCTCCTCCGACGAGGACAATACTCGTATAGGCCGGCATTAAGACGAAAATAACGATGCCTGAAAATACTGTGATAAATTTTGAATTGTAGCGTTTACCGAGCAGCTCAGCAAATGTATACGCTTCCAAATTCTTTGATACTTTTCGAATACGTGTTCCAAAAAAGACGAAGGAAATAAAGACACCAAACACGATATTTAAAAAACAAAGCCATAATAATCCAAAACCATATAATGAAGCTACACCGCCAAACCCGATTAATGAAGACGTACTAATGAAAGTGGCTCCGTAAGAAAGCGCCATCACCGTGGGGTTAATATCCCGCCCGCCTACTAAGTAGTCGGCTTCGGATCTCGTCGTTTTATAACCGTAATACGCCAGTGCGGACATAATGCCTAAATAAAGCAAAAGTATCGGAATTAATATCGCCAGGTTCATTTACATCACTCCTCCTCTTCTCCCCGATTCCACATCATCAATCCAAAAACAACACAACCTGCCATCGACAAAATCGTGCCAATCCATGCCGCTGCAATGATTGGATCTTCCATACCGAACATAGTACATTCTCCCTTCTTTTACGTATCCAGAGAAACAGTTTGATAAAAATGCAAATGACTTATAACAAAAGCCTTCTTTCACAAATGGCTTCTGTTATAAGTTGACTTGTATTTATCCCATCTCATTTCCTATAAAAAATTCCGCATGTACCTTATTTTTCTTTTTTCATTACCTCTTATGCCTGTTCTATCGCTCAGAAGTCGTTTTTTTATAACGAGCATGGATATTATTATGCTTATACGTCCCCGCTTCGCTGAATTCAATCAATTCCATCGACAGTGCTAAATACCGTTTTTCAAAAAGTTCGGCGAAGTGCTCTTTGATCATCTCAAACAGCTCATCACACGCTGCTTTTTTATCAGCTTCTGATCGGCCAGCACCGATCTTCAGCACTGCGTGGACGAAGGCATCATCCTCTGTGCCGTCAGCCACGCAGTAATCATGCAGTTCAATCGCACGGGAGCGGATGCCTCCAGTCGGAAACACACCATCGTGAGAAATCAGCGATTGATTAATTTTTTTAAGAAGAGCCGGAATGTCCGCCTCCGCTTTAATGTTATCTGTATATTCGATAATAAAATGCGGCATGGAATCTTCCTCCCT
>NZ_JAUIYO010000010.1:0-90453 GCF_044891285.1 Bacillus lumedeiriae | reverse complement strand
GTGACTTGCCGGAGAAAATTCGTGAACAAGGATATGGAGTGACGACATGGATTGCAGATGGCAAGGACGGAAAACGCTTAGTGTTAAAAATACTTGCTAAAAGAAATTACGAACAAAGGTTGAGAAGGCTTGTAACCTCTTTATCACCAAAAGCATTCATCATTTCCTATGAACCAACGCACGTTCATGGAGGGTTCTTAATAACTAAAGGAATCAATGCCTACCGTATGTGAAATGAAGGCTAATAAAAACCGGACAACGTTAATAACTTTGTCCGGCCAGTGTTTTAGTTAAGATGGTTTAATCATCTTTTCTATAGTCAAAATCAAATTCGCATTTTTCGAGTGGAACCACTTTGGTTTTCTTCATAAATTTATAACCAAACCATAATAGAAGGAAGAGGGGAATCCCCATATAAGCGGCTACGACACTGCCCCAATCAATTTTGTCCGCAAGGAACGCTTGAAAGTTTTGAGACAAAATAACAATCAGACCAATCAAAACAGCGAAAATTGGTCCAAATGGATACCATTTGGCACGGTACGGCAGCTCATCCAGCGAATGACCTTGAGCGAGAAAAGCTTTACGGAAACGATAATGGCTGACAGAAATACCAAGCCAGAAGATAAAGCCTGTAATACCGATCGAGTTCATTAACCATACATATACGATCCCGTCACCGAAAATAGAAGAGAAAAAGGCGAGCATACCGACAAGGCAAGTTAAAATGATGGCTGCAACAGGTACACCCCGTTTATTCAGCTTGGCGAAAATGCGCGGTGCTTGTCCCTCTTTAGCCATTGAGTATAACATACGAGTGGATGCGTATAAACTTGAGTTACCCGCTGATAAAATAGCTGTTAAAATAACTGCATTCATGAGAGAAGCTGCAAAGGCAAGACCTGCTTTTTTAAATACAAGCGTGAATGGGCTGACCATCACGTCTTCACTTTGTAAACTAGGAGTCGTATAAGGAATAATAAGCCCGATGACAAAGATGGCTAGTACGTAAAACAGAAGGATTCTCCAGAATACAC
The DNA here is from genome assembly GCF_044891285.1 of Bacillus lumedeiriae. Taxonomy (NCBI): domain Bacteria; kingdom Bacillati; phylum Bacillota; class Bacilli; order Caryophanales; family Bacillaceae; genus Bacillus; species Bacillus lumedeiriae. The sequence goes on along the minus strand of NZ_JAUIYO010000010.1, from coordinate 89,416 downwards.
TTTTAATTGCTTTTGGTACGTTTTTGGCTGGGTCTTCACTTTCACCAGCAGCTACACCAACAATTTCTGTACCTTGGAAAGAAAATCCGGCTGCAATGAAAACAATGAAGACACCAAGAAAACCACCAGAGAAAGGTGCTTCATCCACGGTAAAGTTTTTAAAACCGATGACTTCCCCACCCATAATGCCAAAAATCATTAATACACCTACGACGATGAAAACGACGATAGCAGATACTTTAACGAAGGAAAACCAGTATTCCCCTTCTCCGTACCCTTTAACAGATAAGTAATTTAAAAGAAAAATAAGAGCTAAGAATGACATACTCCATAACAATGATGGACTGTCTGGAAACCAGAATTTCATGATCATCGTTGAGGCGGTTAATTCAGCTGCAATAGTCATTGCCCAGTTGAACCAATAAGTCCATCCTAAGGCAAATCCGAATGCCGGATCGACAAATCGTGTTCCGTACGTACTAAATGCCCCGCTCGTTGGCATAAATGCAGACAATTCCCCTAAGCTTGTCATAACGAAAAATACCATTGCACCAACTAAAGCATAAGCAAGTAATGCTCCGCCTGGTCCAGCCGTGTGAATGGCTGCCCCGCTTCCAAGGAACAACCCGGTACCAATCGCTCCCCCAATTGAAATCATCGTTAAATGTCGGGACTTTAATCCTCGTTTCAACTTGTTGTCTTCATGATTTAAGTGTTCTGAACTTGTACTTTCTTGTTGTGGTAACGCCATTTTTTTCAGTCCTTTCTATGTTGAAATAGAATTTAATAGTCATGATATTTTTTATAATAGTATTAAATGGATGGATATGATTGAAACTATTATATTAATATCTGTTTTTTTCATCTGATCTATTAGATTCTTTTTGGGGTGAATTTATTTTACAATAACGACAAAATTCTGCAAAGTATTTTTTTGTTATACCACAATATTTATTTGTTGGCGTTGTGGGAATTCATGAAAGGTAATGGCCATTGAGGGAACAGTTGTTAAAAATCATGAGCAGGAGGAGACAGAAATATGTGATTAAATAAAGGGTGGAGAGGGAATGGAAAAGAATGTTACTAACAAAAAGAGAGTGTGTAAAAGTGAATAGCCGCAGCTATCGATCTTCAAATAATAATCGGTCGGGGTCGGCTGTTTTAGAAGAAAAAAGGGGTAAAAATTTTTACCGTTGTTTTTGGTTATAGAAAAAAGATAATGAATGACGATGACTCTCAATGTTATTCAAGGAAATTAAAAAAAAGCCAGATATGATCGATCTGGCTTTTCAATAGTCCGTACAAGAAAGGAAGGGGGATTTTTTATCTTATTTCTCAAAGGCTAAAAAGCTGGGGGATTAGTAGCCGATGTAAGATGCTCCAACGATGATTAATAAAATGAACAATACAACGATCAACGCGAACGCGCCGCCGTAACCTCCTGAGTGACCCATTCCGATATCACCTCCTGTTTATATGATTAATACATGATATGAAAAATTTCCGTAATGGTTTGGACATACGTATAGTTTTGAAGAAAAAATTCATTTTTTTTACTTTAATTTATTAGGTTTTGTTAAACGATCTGTTGATCTCCGCTACAGGCGCTCAGTTTACAACTTCTCGAAATTTCCTCTCATAATGAGCTAAAGCAAGCAAAGGGAAAATATATCGGTAACTGTGATAGTGGGGGTAAAAGCCGCCGCCCATACCTTGCCCTGCGGGATAAGAAGTCGTCCAGTCTTGTTTATGATAAGATTCAAGCAAATAGGAGATTCCCGCCCGCATTTCTCGTGTCGGCTTTTCGGCAGTAGAGATTAGAGCGTCGAGTGCCCACGATGTATGAGTTAGGGTGCTTGCTCCAAGGGGAACATACATATTTTTTGTATCACTTTTACAAGATTCTCCCCAGCCGCCGTCTTTATTTTGAATGCTGTGCAGCCAATTCACTGCTTTATGAATGGCTGAATGCTGTGGTTTCACACCGGCTGCTCTGAGTCCGGTAATCGCGGCCCAAGTTCCGTACAAATAACAAATTCCCCAGCGGCCATACCATGATCCGTCTTCCTCTTGATGTTGGAACAGCCAGTTGGTTCCTTTCTTCATGATTCCATGCTGTTTTGGCAGACGAGTGTAATTGCCGAGAAATTCGAGCGTTCTCCCAGTCAGATCAGCACTGCTTGGGTCGGTAAGCAGAAATTCCCCTCCTTCAATCGGCAGTAAGCTCAATAACTTTTTGTCTGTGTTTTTCTCAAAAGCCGGCCAGCCGCCGTCATCATTTTGCATAGAGTAGATCCACTTTATTCCTTTGTTCCATGATTGGTGCAAGCTGGAATCGATTCGAATACTTCGTGAAAAAGCTCTTAACGAAGCGGTCGTGTCATCGACGTCAGGATTCATTGTATTTACATGAGAAAACCCCCAGCCGCCGGGCAGTATCCCCGAGTTATGAATGGTCCAATCACCGTATTTTACTTGCTGCCGCTCTAATAAATAACGGTTCGCTTTTGCGATCACCGGATCAGAAGGAAGGACTCCCGCTTCTTGAAGAACATAGCTAATTAAGGAAGTATTCCATACTGAGGCCGTCGTATATTGCATATGAGGGTAGCCGTCGATCGTGCATGCCATCGCTTTTAACCCTTTCACAGCCTGTAAAATGATCGGGTCTGTTCTAGAGTGACCTAGTGAAAGCAAGGCGAAAATCATCAGGAAGGTTGAACTGAAGTAGCTGTAAAGTGTTCCATCCGGTTCAATTCGATCTAACATATACTGTTTCATCCGCTGAATGGCCAGTGAATGGAGGTAGTGGGGGAATCCAACTAAATGTTTAATTCCTTGTTTAATAATGGAGATACACCGATTTGATTCACGAGTTTCCGGCCAGTTGAAAAAGCTGTCTTCTCTGGAAGCAAATAGATCGGAAAGGCAGGGGCTTTCTTTCGTTTTTTTACTATATTTCGAGTTGGCCACAATCATAATAGGAGCGAGGTTAGCCCTTCCATATACAGAAAAATCATAGAAATTGATTGGAAAATAAAGCGGCAAAAGAATGATTTCAATGGGAATGGGGAAACAGAGCGGCCATCGATATTGTCCTGTTAAAGCAAGCATAATCTTTGTAAACAGATGGGATCGTTCTATCCCTCCGTTTGCTAAGATGAACGTTTTAGCTGCCTGCAGCCGTGGATCATTTTTGGAATAATAACCGGAATAAAGAAGAGAGTAATAGGCTTCAACAGTTGCACTCATATTTCCAGACCCTTCGTCGTGAAACAGTTTCCACGCTCCATTCTTCTCCTGTTTGCTCAATATCCTCTTTGTCAATCCTCTGATGAAGTCTTCATCATTTATTTCTAGTGTTCTTAATAAAATGATCATATAAGCATCTGTTGAGATACCAGTGTCGAAAGGGTAGTCCCACGAACCGTCCGTTGTCTGCGCTTCTTTTAGTGTGTGGACAATGTGGCTGATTAGTTTTTTTGTATGCTGATTCATCGTTACACACTCTCCTCCTGTGTAAGATTATGCTTTTCTTATACATATTCCGCGGGGGGAAAAGAATTCTTTGAAGAAAAGCGGCAGCGGAGGTGAAGGGTGATTTTTTTTCTGAAAAAGAAAAAGACAACACAGCCGCTCTCTGAAAATATGTTGGAGGTTAAAGAAGCATTAAAGAGGATGGAGCAATCTGTGTCACTTTCGGAAGAGTTAAGTCTATCCAAGCAGGATCAGCAGCTTCTTCAGTATATTCGCCGGCAAACATACCAATTAAACAGGGACAATGTGACAAGAACGAAAGCGTATTTGGATTTTTATTGCCTCTATCCGGAAGTACACTGGGCATTCCTTGGCCATATGGTATCAAGGAATGGGGGATGGAATATGACAGATTTACGTGGGGATTTCTTTTCACGGATTTTAAATGAAGAAAAAAGGCAGGTGTTTTTTACCTTTTTGGAACGCGGGAATTGGCTTATTTTTCAAGATGCATATCCGCAGTTTTTACTGTTTGCAGAGAGTGAAAGACAAAAGCGAAATCTTTTCTATTTGTTGCCGTATTTAAATATATCTTTATTTATGGAAGTAATATGGAATCAATATTGGCGGAAACGCGACCGCTATTTGCTCGCGATTGCTCTCATTATTAATGAACAAAGCTATTTAGAACAAAGGATCATCCAGAATTCTTTGTTTAAGGAAAAGGTGTTTCATACACTCGAATTTGTGTTGCAGGATGTTCTCTCTGTCAATCATATTTTATTCCCTTACGAGGGAGAGAGGGAGTCAGAAGGAAAAGCATCGCTTGTCGGGCTTACCCTTCATCACTTTGGTTCTTTGCATGAGCGGATTATGCTTGGAAAACGGTTATACCGCTTGCTTTTTCAAGATGAGAATCAACTGAAGAAAGTCTTTCGCTGGGCGGTCGATCATCCGCATACCGGTTCCCGGAAAGATTATTGGAAAGATGTATTCAATGACGTCGATGAGGGAGTACCGGGAACAAGATTTACCCGGCGGTTAAAGGGATGTCAGTTAAGAAATGGAGCGATAAGGCTGTATAGCCCTAGACTTGAGTATGCATGGAAAAATGTTGAACACCCTGAAGCGGAACTGGGAGATTGGTTTCATCATTGGAACGTTATTGACTATTTGCAAGACGAAAATGAATCCATTCATGGAGAGATTATAGATGAATACTGTGAAACCATCGAAAAACTTGAACTTGCCGCCCTCGCCAAAAAAGCGATTTTTCATTAATATTGTTTCTTATTTCCCAGCGGTCTTAACTGCTTCATGGCTTGGCACTTATTTAGACCTGTACTTCAGCGGTAAAGGAATGTACGAATTTCCGCTTCGTCCTTTCGCGGAAATTTTTTCGATCAATCTTGCCTTTACACTTTTTGCTCTTCCTTTTTTCACAGGGCTGTTTCTTTTTCTAATGAGCAAGATGATCCCGTGGTACAGGGGCGTGTTTGTTTTGCTGCTTAGCATCGGGGGAGCGGCTGCTGAGAAAACAGCTGAGCAATGGGGATTCTTTCGCCATAGCGATCAATGGCATCATAGCTATTCTTTCTTTGGGTATCTTCTGTTTCTAATAATCATTTGGCATGTGTTTACATGGACGAATCGCCGATGAAGGAATTTTATTTCGATGTAATTTTACAGCAATAAAGCTGAAACGTTCAATTGGTACAATGAAAGATGGCTATTAGATTGGAGACATATTATGAACGGTAAAAGGAGCATTGACATGGAAGAGCATGTGAAAAAATCTTTAGAAGAATGGAAGCAGGAAATTGACGGGTTATTAAATGATATCGATAAAGAATATGAAGAAATCAAACAGGAATTGCAGGTATATACTTATAAGTTCAGCATCACGAAACAAGTGATCCAATCAACGGTCAATGAAGATATTATTCGTAATATCCGTGAGCTGTACCATACTCCGTTTGAAAAGAAATTTAACGAGCTGAAAGAAGCAATCAAAGACCTCGAAGAAAAGAAAAAGGTATTTCAAATGTTTGTAGATAAAATTGATAAAGTGAAAGGGAAGGACGGGGCGCAGACAGCTGTTGGGTCATAGATATATTTAAAGGGAAAGCCGGCACTTACGTGTGTATTTTAATGGGTTGGAGGGCGGGCTTTTGTTTTTTATCAATTAACAGCAGGATTGTTTAATTTGTCATTGTTTTTTCCTCCTCAATAACTGATCTGCTAAATAGTTTTTCCAAAAAGCTTAATTCTTTCACCATACCTCATCTAAAAAGTGGTGAATTTCCCATTACGATTCACCACTTCCAAAGTTAAAGGTGTATTAACGGAGCTTGCGGCACATGCAATAAGTATTAAATCAGGTGGCATAGTTGAAAGTTTGATCATTCATGGTGAATGGAGATACTATTGTTCGTCCAATTATGACAGTAGAAAGTTCGGGCCTTGCTGTCGGCTCAAGACCAGTGGGTTAAATCCAGCTGCTATTTAATGTAAAAGATGTTCTAACTTCTGCCTCTACCTTTCTATGTTATACTAGGGAAAAATTTAGTAAACATTGAGGAGGTTGAAGATGCCTAGCGAAATAGATAAAAATGTAAGCTGCCCGATTTGCAGCGGAAGCAATAACTGCTGCAATTCTATGGATAAATCTTTAGGGGTATGCTGGTGCAATAAGGAATTCTTTCCGAGGGAGATTTTTGATCTTGTTCCACCTGAACAGTTAAGGAAAACATGTATATGTAAAGATTGTCTTGATAAATTTAAGGAAGCAATGAAGAGAGCAGCGGAGCCAGCGGGTGGGGTAGATCATGTTTGAGAAAAAAGAAGCTATCTTATAAGCGTCAGACCCCGCATCGGGTATACAGTGTATTCTTGGTGTGAGGTCTGACACTTTGTCTTAGACTTCTATTTTGTTCAATTGGGCGATTTTTTGAACGACATGTAATAGCAGGTTAGCTCCTCTTTTAATATGGTCTTCCTTCGTAAACTCTTCTTGACAATGGCTTTTTCCGTCTACGCTCGGTACAAAAATCATGGCGGTATCTGCTAATTTATTCATATATTTTGCATCATGTCCCGCGCCGCTGATCATCTTCTTTGTGCTGTAACCGAGACGATCGGCTTCTTCTGAAATACAGTCAATCAATTGAGTGGAAAAATGGCTGGAAGGCGTCTCCCAAATTTCTTTAATTTCAATTTGTACGTTTTCAATGACAGCAATTGTACTAATTCTTTGCTGTATTTCGTTGAGGAGATGTTTTCTGATCCGATCATCAGAGTGTCTCACATCAATAGAGAAGATCACTTCACCTGGCACGCAGTTGATAGAATGAGGCGTTAATGATAAACGGCCGACTGTAGCGGTGGCTTCGTTGTCTTGCTCCAATACGACTTGGTTAATCGTTGTGATCATTTTAGAAGCTGCTAATAAAGCATCCTTTCGCATGGACATCGGTGTTGGACCTGCGTGATCGGATTGGCCGATGACTTTTGCTTCTAACCAGTTCATTCCTTGAATGCCTGTCACAATGCCAATATCGATATTTTCATGCTCCAGTACAGGGCCTTGCTCGATGTGCAGTTCAATGTAACTGAATATATTTTCAGCTCGGTTCTCTTTCTGTCCTTGATAACCGATTCGTTTTAATTCTTCTTCAAATGTTTTTCCATCCTTGTCTGTACGGCTAAAAACAAAGGACTCATCGAACACACCTGCAAGGCCGCCTGCTCCCATGATCGGCGGTTCGAAACGTGCCCCTTCCTCGTTCGTGAAACAGACAATTTCGACGGGCCGTTCTAGTTTTATTTTCTGTTCATTTAACGTGCGCAACACTTCGAGAGCGGACAATACACCTAATATGCCATCGTAGCGCCCGCCCTCTGGCTGTGTGTCTAGATGAGAACCGATCAGAAGGGCAGAGGCATCTGGGTTTAAGCCTTCTTTCCTGCCGTACATGTTTCCAAAGTCATCAATGCGGACGGTTAATCCCGCTTCTTTCAGCCATTTTACAAACAAGTCACGCATATGTTGATCTTCATTGGTCAGTGCCAAACGGCGAATCCCGCCTTTAGGGAGGGCACCGATTTGAGCGCTTGCTTCTATCGTCTGCATCAATCTATTCAAATTGATAGATACTACATTTTCATCCATGTTGGTGGCTCCTTTCTCGTTGGAAAACAATTTCCCCTCCAATAATTGTCATATCTACTTCGGTATTTTTGACTTCTTCTGCGCTAAATTGCATAAAGTTAGCAGGAAGGACAACCATATCTGCTAATTTTCCAACTTCTAATGTTCCTTTTATGTTTTCGTCAAAAGAAGCACGAGCAGCAAACGCGGTGTACGTTTCAATGGCTTCTACTAAACTTAATCTTTGTTCTGGAAGAAACACAGATTTGTTTTTTGTTTCACGGCTCATCGCTGCGTATATACCTGCTAAAGGAGAAAAATCAATGACAGGGCTATCTGAACTTCCGGCAGGTTTTAGTCCCGCATCATAAAATGTTTTACTGGCAAACACATAATTATAAGCAGGCTGATCCAGAACCTTCATATAAATATCCCCCATGTCATGAATAAGTCCATATTGAGGGACCGGGATGACACCAAGGTCTTTCATTTTTTGAATTAAGTCGTCCCGTGTGACAGCCGCGTGTTCAATACGATGGCGGTGGTCGCTGCGCGGATATGTTTGCAGTGCTTTTTCGAATAAAGTTAAAATCTTTTCAATCGCTGCATCACCCATAGCATGAACAGCAATTTGATAGCCTGCTTGATGCGCTTCCGTGATTTTGTTCTCCAGCTCCTGGTCCGAATACATATAGATTCCTGTATTGGCCCTGTTGTTGGCGTATGGCCTCGACATCGCCGCGGTTTGTCCTCCTAACGTACCATCACAAAACAATTTAACAGAGCCAACTTTTAAGTTTTCGTTGCCGAAATTCCCTTGTAATTTAACTCCATTAAGATGCTTGAAGAAATCGGTTAGAATCATCGCGTATATTCTGACGTTTAGCTTCTTTGCTTCGGATAATTGTTGTAACACTTTAAATTCTTCCATTGAACCAGAGAAAAAACCGAGGCCTGCTTCGTGTACACTTGTAATTCCATTTCGTATATATTCATGGTTTGCGCGTATCACCATTTCCGACAGTGATTCTTCCGTATGGGGAGGCATAACGCTTTTTACAAGCTCCATTGCTTTTTCTTTAAGAATGCCGGTCGGCTTTCCATGAGGATCTTTTTCGATAATGCCTCCTTCAATGACAGTATCTCTAGAGATGCCTGCCAGTTCTAAGGCGCGCCCGTTCACGACTGCCGTGTGCAGGCAATACCTTGCAATGAAAATAGGATTCTCGATATCTGTGAAAGTGTATTGATCTAACGGCCGATCTTCAGAGAAGTTGGACTCATTGTACCCCCAGCCGATAATCCATTCATCGGGATGGCTTTCCTCCGCCCGCTTCTTGATCGCTTCCACGATTTCTGACGAAGACGAAAAGTCACAGTTGATCGTTAATAAATTAAACCCTGTATTAAAAATATGTTGATGGGCATCAATGAAGCCCGGAAGTACGGTTTTTCCTTCCAAATTGATCGCTTCAGTGTAAGGACCGCTATAGTTTTTCATTAATTGTTCATTGCCGAGAGCAAGGATTTTACTGTCTTTTAAAGCAGCGGCCTGGTATGTTCTTTTTTCTTCATCCATTGCTACAATAGAACCATTATATAAAATTGTATCTGCATATAAATGAGTCATGATCTGTTAAACCTCCATTATCCGAGAGACATTACCCGATTTTCTTCATTTAACTAGCCAGGCTTGGCAGGAAGGTGGAGAAAAACGGAATATAGCTTATGAGAAATAGGATGAATAGCATAACAACAAACAATGGGATCGCTGCGGCCGCTATTCTCTCAATCGAGATATTTCCTATGGCTGAAGCGACGAATAAGTTGACACCAACAGGAGGTGTAATAAATCCTATCGCTAGAGCGGTTACGAGAATCACACCGAAGTGGACAGGGTCTACTCCGACTTGTGTAACAATTGGAAGCAGGATCGGAGTCAAAATAACGAGCGCTGCAATCGTGTCCAAAAATGCGCCCACAACGAGCAGGAACAAAATAATTAAAAAGAGGACAATATAGACATTCGTGGAAAAGCCAAGAATGAAGTCAGCAATTTGCTGCGGGATTTGCTCGATATTTAATACGTAAGCAAAGGCGATCGATAAACCAATCATATACAGAGTAGCTCCAACGACTTGGATCGTCTCTAAAGCGCTGTCATATATGTCCCGCCAGCTTAGTTCCTTATGGATAAACATACCTACGATTAAGCCGTAAATAATAGCAACTGCTGCTGATTCTGTAGGGGTAAAAATACTTCCGTAAATCCCCCCGAGAATAATAACGGGTGTAAGCAGGGCCCATTTTGCTTCATAAAACGTTTTCAACACGTGTTTGAAATCAATTCGCTTTGCCTTTATTTGTTCAATCGCTGCTGAAGTCTCGTTTAATGCAATGCTTTCTTTGGAGACAGTGGAAGCAGCCTTTTGAGCTTTTCTTTTGATGATAAAATAAGAAACGATCATTAAAGAGACACCAATCATGATTCCAGGTAAAATGCCGGCAAGGAAAAGGCTTCCAATTGAAACACTTCCGACGACACCGTACAAAACAAAAGGAATGCTCGGAGGGATGATCACACCAATGGCTCCGGCAGAAGCTGTGATGGCCGCTGCAAATCCCCGGCCGTATTTCTCTTTATCCATTGCTGGGATCATGAAGGAGCCGATAGCCGCAACCGTTGCGGGACCGGAACCTGAAATAGCAGCGAAAAACATACAGGTGAGCACCGTGACCATTGCTAAACCGCCCATAATAAAGCCGACTAATGAGCCTGCAAAGTCCAGCAGTCTTTTGGAAACGCCGCCTTTACCCATTAAAATACCAGCCATCATGAAGAAGGGAATCGCCATGATGGGAAAAGAGTCAAGGGATGTAAAGACTTTTTGTGTTAATGTCATGACAGGAATGCCATCAGTGAAAAACATGGCAGTGATTAAAGTGGAAAGACCGATAGCAATCCCTATTGGAACGCTTAAAGCAATGAATACAAATAGAGACGCAAATAGCACAAGGGTTGTCAATTTTTCATACCTCCCTCATTTAGACCCGGCTTCAAAATATAAATCATTTCCTGGATCAGCCTTAATGTCATTAATCCTCCCCCAATAGGTACAGCTAAGTATACGATCCACATTGGAATACCGTTAGACGGGCTTATTTGCCCTGTTTCATGAATACTTAAGATTAATTGAGTTCCATTAATGACAAGGAATAGAGCGAAGAGAAACCAAAGAAGAAGGGCTATACATTCGATCACTTTTTTCCCAGATTCATTGACTATGTTCTTCAGCAGTTCCACTCGAATGTGTTTTTGTGCGCGAACAGCATACGCTGCACCGATCCAAGCTATCCAGATTAAAATATATCTGGATAGCTCTTCACTCCAACCGAGAGAGGAACTAATTAAATATCTAAAAATGACTTGTGCAAATACTAAAGCAACAATGAGTAACAGTGAAGCGACGAGCAGCCATTCTTCAATTTTTGCGTCCCTTATATTTTTTTTCATCATTTATTGTTCCTCCTGGTTATAGGACTTGCTTTATTCTCCTTTAGCTGCAGCCATTGCCGCATCTACGTAATCTTTACCGATTTGGCTGACATACTTATCGTAAATGGGCTGAAGGTGCTTTCTGAATTTTTGTTTATCCTTAGCGGAAAGTTCGTTTACTTTCATTCCAGCCTCTTTTAATTTAGCTAATTGCTCTGTATCTTGTTTGTGAGCCAATTCCCTTTGATGTTTAGACATTTCTTGTGCTTCAGATACAAGGATTTCTTGTAAGTCCTTAGGCATGGAGTCTAGTTTTTCTTTATTGATGACAGTGATGAGCGGAGCATACGTTTGATCACCAATCGTCAAATACTTTTGCACTTCATAAAATTTCATCGCATAGACTAATGAAACAGGGCTGTCCATTCCGTCAAATGTATTTTGCTGAAGAGCAGAATATGTTTCTCCAAACGCAAGCGGCGAAGAGTTTGCTCCCATTGAATCAAAAGCATCCTGGTACAATTTGTTTTCAATTACACGGAATTTCAATCCTTTAAAATCGTTCGGCTCTTTAATCGGACGAACGTTATTTAAATATTGGCGGAATCCATTTTCACCATACCCAAGTCCGACAAGCTTTTGGGCAGGGAGCAGTTCGTTCAATTTTTCACCCAGTTGACCGTCTAATGCTTTATGCGCTTCATCCCGCGTAGGGAAAATGAATGGTAAGTCAAATACCATAAATGCCGGTTCAAAGCTTGCCATTGTTGGCGTAGCCACCATTGTCATATCTACATTTCCTAGTTGTGTCGCTTCGACCGCTTCACGGTCGGAGCCGTATAATTGGCCGTTAGGGAAAATTTTCAAGTCGATTTTGCCATCTGACTTTTCAGCTAACTTTTCTTTAAAGTCTAACAGCGCTAAATGTGAGGCATGGTCTTCTGGTACAGCATGTGTGATTTTCAGTTCGACTGTATTACTGTCTTTACTCTTGGCACCTGTATCTGATCCACTAGATGCACAGCCTGCTAAGAGAAAGGAAAAGGCGAGAGGAATGGACAAAACCTTTGATAATTTTTTCGTCTTCATATATAGCACCTCTTTTTTTAATTTAATAGGTCCGGTTCTTGTTTGACGATACGCTCCCACATCGGTTGAAAATTAATTTTTGCCTGCGGTGAGCCGACTTCTCCCCGCGTTTTGATCGCTTGATGATGGTCAATATTTATTGGAGTGCCTGCAGCTTCTGCCAACAATTGTGCTTGGCACGCACGGTCCATAGAAATGAACCACCATATTGCTTCTTCTACTGATTTTCCGACCGTTAATAGTCCATGGTTTCGGAGAATGACAGCTTTATAGTTTTTTAATGCCGCGGCAATCCGGTCACCTTCTTCGACATCGAATACAACACCTGTATAGTCGTCAAACAAGCCATGATCCTCGTAAAATGCGCAGGCATCTTGTGTAATTGGTTTAAGCAGTTTTCCAAGAGAAGAAAAGCTTTTTCCGTAGATCGAATGTGAATGAGCCGCAGCAATGACATCAGGACGGGCTTCATGAATTCTTGAATGAATCGCAAAGGCTGCCTTATTAATCGGTTTGTTTCCCTCCACGACTTTTCCTTGATGATTGGCTAACACTAAGTCGGACACTTTAATTTGGCTGAAATCCATGGCGAATGGGTTGACCCAAAAATGATCGGTGTATTCGGGGTCCCGGGCAGTAATATGGCCAGCGACACCCATATCGTAATCGTATCTGGCAAACAAGCGGAAAGAGGCGGCTAATCTTTCTTTTCGGTATTGACGTTCTTCTTCAATCGTTCTTTGCTGGCTGGCAATCACCGTTTCTTGTTTCTTCATGTATCTAACCTCCAAACAAATAGGTGCCTTTTTATTAACCTGCGATTGTTCAAAATAGCCTTTGTCTACACTCTCATTTTTCAATAGCCTTTGTTTAAGTCAATGTAATAGGGGGGCTGTTCATTATGTTGATAAGCTTCTAAATTTAGGGCGAATTTTTCTAGTGCTCTTTCGTAATATCGCCACGTACGAGCTGCCATGTGCGGTGTGATCAGTAAATGCGGAGCATCCCACAATGGACTGTCTTCTGGCAGCGGCTCCTCATCAAAGACGTCTACCGCTGCGCCTTTGATGCTGCCGTTTTCTAAGCTGTCTATGAGGTCCTTATTATGAATGAGGGAGCCGCGCCCTAAGTTAATTAAGTAAGCGCTTTCCTTCATAATGGAAAATTCACGTTTGCTCATGCAATGGTAGGTTTCTGGAATGCTTGGCAATAACAATAGAACAAAGTCGCTTTTCTTTAATATATCTTCTTTATCTTTCATCGAATACATTTCATCGAAAGGCGGCTTAAGCGTGCCGCTCGTGTTGACACCAATCACATGCATACCAAAATCTTGACATCTCTCCGCAATCGCCTGTCCAACTGTGCCCGCTCCAAAAATAGCAATCGTCTTTCCATATACTTCATCGTCATGTCCGCGGCGGTTCCAAAGGTGCTTTTGTTTATTGATCGTATATTGCTCAAAGTTTTTTGAAAAATATAGAATCGTGCTCATAGCATGTTCAGCCATTGGTATGCCATGGATTCCTTTAATATTTGTGAGTAGAATGTTTCGCTTTTTAAGTTCTTCTAAAGGGATTTTTTCTACACCCGATTGAAACACTTGAATCCATTTTAGAGATGGCATTTGTTTAAGTGCTTCTTCTGTCACATCCGCGCCATAGGTCAGCCAGATTTGAATCTTTTGTAAAGGGATTTCTTTTTTAACATCTAAAAAATGTTCTTCTATCCATACCTCCATTGGATGAACAAGCTGAATAAGTCTTAATCGTTCTTTTTCAGGTAATTGATCGGGCAAGGATACTAATAACACTTTTTCACCTCCCTTAAATGGTTTAGATAACATTAAGCAAATTACATGCCAAAGGTAATGGTTATGTTCTTTTGAAAACAGGTGGATTTTATCACCCTTTCATGGGATTTCTTTCTGGATTTCAAGTGTTGAATCGAAAACAAATCAATGTTGAGTTATTTTCGATTCAAGGAAATGTGACAATTTTGTTAAAAATTTTAAATATTCATTCAATTTGATTCTTTATCGCTTCAACTATCCGTGATAAACTGTTGATAAGTTAAAATCGATCCTTTTTTCAGAAATAAATAAAGGGGGAAGAGGATGTTAAAAGAAAAATCTCCACACTTGTCTGAGTACTTTGAAGAATTGTTAAATGCCATTTCTGACGGCATATTAATTTCTGATGGCGAGGGGATCGCCTTATGGATTAATCAAGCGTGCTTAAATTTTATTAATCGATCAAAAGAAGAGATCGTTGGCAAAAGCTCAAAAGAACTTGAGAGAATGGGGATTTTCAATCCGTCTGTCACTAGCATGGTACTTGAAGAAAGGACAATGGTCAGTTCGGTACAATTAACTGAAACGAAGAGAAAATTTATGGTTTCAGGACATCCGATTAAAAATGAAAAAGGACAGATCGAATTAGTCATTACACAGAGCCGGGATATTACAGGGATCGTTCGAACGACTTCCAAACTAGAGGAAATGCAGATGCTTTTGAAAAAATATAGCCGGGAAATTATGGAGATCAAGAGGAAGAGTCACAACGAGGAATCCGGTGATTTTTTTATTGGAAAAAGCAAGGCATACGTTTCGATGGCCAATCTGATGGAGAAGGCGGCTTTCGTTGATACGACAATCCTTATTACAGGAGAAACAGGCGTAGGAAAGAGTGAAATAGCGGCGAGAATTCATCAGTTAAGTGAGCGGAGTAAAGAAACAATGGTTGAAATTAACTGTGGTGCACTGCCGGAATCACTCATTGAATCGGAGCTGTTCGGCTATAAAAAGGGGGCATTCACCGGAGCTAGTAAAGATGGAAAGAAAGGGTTAATTGCCCAAGCAGATGGCGGTACATTGTTTTTGGATGAAATTGGTGAATTGCCCATTCAATTACAAGCTAAACTATTACAATTTTTGCAGCAGAAAAAGTATACTCCTATAGGAGATACACGTACTTATACAGCTGATGTTAGAATCATCACCGCTACTAACCGCAATTTGCAGCAGTTGGTGACTGAAGGGAAATTTCGTTCGGATTTGTATTACAGATTGAATGTTTTGCCAATGAAAGTACCATCTTTGCGTGAGAGACAAGAAGATATCTTCGGTTTGCTTCAGATGAACTTGAAGAAGTTTAATAAGAAGCACGGCCGGCAATGCAAGCTGACTCCCGAAGCCCTCCAATTATTGAGGAGTTATCCGTGGCCGGGAAATATTCGTGAACTCGAAAACCTTGTCGAGCGGTTAGTCATCACGGCACCTACATATGAAATCACCCCTACTCAATTATCAACACACCTTTATGATTCGCAGGAGCTGCCTTTCAATCACTTCCAATTGGAAAAAGGTCAATCATTGACAGAGAAGCTGGAAGAGATTGAACAGAAAATCATTGAACAAGCATATGAAAAGTGTCAAACGACACGAAAAACAGCGGATGAGCTTGGAATCAGTCAATCTTTATTAATGAGACGGTTAAAAAAATACCAATTAACAAGAAAATAAGGACCGCTAAATGGCCAGTGTGTTTCAAAAACCCTTTGAAGCACACTGGTTTTCATGTTTGTAAGGTGGAAAAAACTCCATTTTCGTCATGAAATGATGCTCATAAGCCTTACTATTCATGCAAATAAGCATTAAAATCTTTTCTTATGTTTTGTTAAATTCCTTTGTTGATTTATGCTGGGGCACTCGCTTTCCGCGGGCGGCCGAGGAGTCTCCTCGCTGCTCCTGCCTCTAAAGCTCAAAATTAACACTAGTCATTAACATAGTTTTTCTTTAAAAGTAGCAGACCATCATTATAATAAAGCTGGCATACGAATTGCATTAGTGTAAGTGAGCAACGAATCTTTTTTATCACAAGGGGGAATTGTAATGGAAAAAATGAATATAGCGGTTGAAGAAAGCGTACAAGAGACAATCAATGAATTAGTTGAATTAGATAAAAAGCATTTTTTACATCCTACTTCATCAATTAAACAGCAGCAAGAACAGGGACCTGCTTTTATTTTCACAGAAGGGGAAGGGATTTATTTAAAAGATATGAATGGAAAAACGGTCATTGACGGGTTGTCCTCACTGTGGAATGTCAATATTGGCCATGGAAGAGAAGAGCTGGGCCAGGCGGCGATGGAACAAATGACGAAACTCGGTTTCAGCTCCTGCTTCGCTACTTTCAGCCATGAGTCTGCTATTCGATTGGCAGCAAAGATCGCTGAATTAACGCCGGAAGGGTTGAATACAATCTTTTTCACGTCGGGTGGATCGGAGTCGAACGACACCGCATTTAAACTTGTGCGGAACTATTGGAAATTGCAAGGGAAACCAGAAAAGAAAAAGATCGTTTCACGCAGGCAGTCTTATCATGGTGTGGCTATGGGGGCGACAAGCGCAACCGGCCTTAAACCGTTTCGGGATTTTACAACCTCATTAGCACCGGACTTTTATTACGTGGAAAGTACAGGAGAAGCGCTGCGGGCATTTATTGAGGCGGAAGGAGCTGATACGATTGCTGCTTTTATCTCTGAGCCTGTTCAGGGAACGGGAGGAGTTCATCTGCCTCCGCAAGATTACTTTAAGGAGATTAGAAGCATTTGTGATGAGTACGATATTTTATTCATTGCCGATGAAGTCATTACCGGTTTTGGCAGAACAGGGACATATTTTGGAATTGAGCAATTCGGTGTCATTCCAGATGTCATGAGCGTGGCAAAAGGTATCACGAGCGGATATGCGCCACTAGGCGGAGTGATTATATCGGAGAAAATTCATCAGGAATTAATAGACAAAACGGAAGGAATGTTCATGCATGGGTATACGTACAGCGGTCATCCGATGGTGTGTGCAGTCGCATTGAAAAACATAGAAATTATCGAGCAGGAAAACTTAGTGGAAAACTCCAAGTTGATGGGAGAAGAAATGCTAAAAGGCTTCAAATGGCTGCAGCAGGAACATAAAATTGCCGGAGAAGTGCGGGCGCTCGGTCTAATGGGGGCCATTGAAATTGTAAAAGACAAGAAGACGAATGAACGATTTGCTGAGCCGGCCGCTCCTTTAGTTGTTGAAGAATCCATGAAGCGCGGACTGATCCACCGGGGAGTAATCTACGAAGGAGCAGATACGCTTATTTTTGCACCGCCATTAATTATTAATAAAGAGGAAATTAACAAGATGATCGAAATTCTTGATGATGCTTTGACGGCTGTTGAAAAGAAGCTGGGGATTAAATAACCGGTAAATTATGGTGAAGCTATACTTATTTTAATGAGGTGAGCAGTTCCTAGAAGCAGCCATAACTATTGCTTCTAGGAATTTATTATTTGTGAATCTCCCATAACTCCAAATGGTATGATGGCTATAGAACTTCTGAAAGTTTATTAGATGAATAAAAGGGGGAGATTGAGTGAGAGCGATGACACCTATTCATATTCAGGAAGTAAAAAACATCGTAAGAACTGGAAGGGTTCTCACTGATGAAAGTGATCTTTTTAGTTATTCGTTTGACGGTTCTTTCGGTACATACCTTCCAGATGCGGTTATTCAGACGAACAATGTGGAAGAGCTAGCGGCACTCGTAAAGCTCGCAAACGAGGAGAAAATTCCTGTCTATCCGCGTGGTCAGTCTACTTCCTTGAGCGGCGGTCCGCTCCCTGTGAAGGGCGGGATGGTCATTGACTTATCCGTAATGGACGACTTGCTTGAAATTGATGAAGAGGACTTGGTAGCTATTGTTTCACCTGGCGTGTTAACGGCGGATATTCATAAGGCAACTGAACAAAAAGGGCTGCTCTATCCGCCTGATCCAAGCAGTTCGCACGTATCGACGATCGGCGGTAATATGGCTGAGAATTCAGGCGGACCTAGAGGATTAAAATACGGAGTGACAAAGGATTATGTGATCGGCTTGGAAGTCATCACTCCACAAGGGGACGTCATTCAAACAGGTGGAAGAACAGTGAAAAATGTAACGGGGTATGATTTAACGAAACTCATCGTCGGGTCAGAAGGGACGCTTGGAATTATTACGAAAGCGATCTTGCGGCTTATTCCTAAACCGCCAGCTTCCGAGACGATAATGGCTGTATTTGATAGTCTTGTTGATGCTGGAAGTGCCATTTCAAAAATATTATCTTCAGGCATCCTGCCATCAAAAATGGAATTGATGGATCAGGCATCAATTATGGCAGTTGAAAATTACGAGCCGCTTGGTCTGCCGATAGAGGCAGAGGCGCTTATTCTTATTGAGCTGGATGGACATCCGTTAGCAGTTAAGGACGAGGCAAAACAAGCGGCTGATCTTTGTCGGCTGATGGGAGCGAGAGATATTCGAATTCCCAAAAATGAAGAAGAAAAAGCAGAAATTTGGAAAGCGCGCAAGCTCGTATCACCTGCGATTGTACGGATCAAGCCGACTAAAATCTCAGAGGATGCCACCGTACCAAGAAGCCAAATTCCAGAGATGTGTAAGCGGCTTCAGGAAATTCGAGATAAATACAATATTCATTTAGTCGTATTTGGTCACGCAGGAGATGGAAATCTTCATCCAAACATTATTTGTGATAAAAATGATAAGGAAGAAATGAAGCGCGTTGAACAGGCGGTTGCTGAAATTTTTACTGCCGCAGTTGAAATAGGAGGAACGCTCTCCGGTGAACACGGAATTGGAGTCATGAAGGCTCCCTTTATGGAAATGGAGCTAGGGGAAGCTGGCCTCGACATGATGAAGCGTATTAAAGAAGCTTGGGATCCGAACGACATCATGAATCCTGGGAAGATTTTTCCGAAACCGGGACAGAAGCTGGAGTTGATTGAATGGAACGAAGCTTAGAAGCATTGCGAAAAGAGTTGAACTATGAGAAGACCAATAATTGTGTCCAATGTGGCTATTGCCTGCCGGTATGTCCAACGTATATGACGATGGGAAAAGAAACTCACTCTCCACGAGGAAGGATCAACCTCGTCAAAATGGCTGGTGAAGGGAAAATTACCGATCTTTCGGTGCTGGAAGATCCGATTAATCTGTGCCTTGGCTGCCGTGCTTGTGAAACTGCGTGTCCAACTGGAGTAGAGTATGGTGCGATTCTTGAATCTGCTAAAGCAGCGCTTACCCGGCGGAAAACATTTTCAGTTCCCGTTAAAACATTACGAAACGTGTTATTTAAGAAAGTGTTTCCTAGTAAAAAAGCAATGAAAGTGTTAGGGAACGGATTGTGGTTTTATCAGAAGAGCGGCGTTCAAAAAGCGATGCAAAAAGTAGGGGTGCTCGAGAAACTCCCTTATCATATGGGGACGTTTGAAGCGATTACTCCGAATGTCGTTTCTCCAAAAGAGAGAAGCAGTTTGCCGAATCGGATCAACGCGAGAGGGAAACGGAAATATACAGCAGCATTTTTTACGGGCTGTATTATGGATGCGATGTTTCAGCGGATCAATAGACTGTCGATCGAGTTATTAGCTATAGCTGGCTGCGATGTTGTGATCGTGGAGAACCAAACGTGCTGCGGTGCCTTGCACGCTCATTCTGGTGAAATAGAAGAGGCAAGAGAACTGGCTAAGCGCAATATTATAGCTTTCGAACAAGAAAAAGTAGATTTTATTGTCAATAATGCGGGCGGCTGTGGAGCGATGCTGTATGAGTATGATCATCTTTTATCTGATGAAGCGGAATGGCATGAACGGGCTAAACAGTTTCGTATGAAGTCGAAAGACATTAGCGAAGTCCTCGATTTATGCGGGGGGATCCCGATTGAGAAAGGAAAGGCTGAACGTGTGACGTATCAACGATCGTGCCATTTAACCAATGTACAAAAAGTTCATAAGGAACCACTGAAGCTCATAAAGGCTATTCCTAATGTACAGTTGATTGAAATGAATGAAGCGGAAATGTGCTGCGGCTCTGCGGGAATCTATAATGTTGTGAACTATGAGGCATCAATGGAAATATTGGACAAAAAAATGGGCAATGTGAAAAAGACGGAAGCAACGACGATTATTACGACAAATCCAGGCTGCTTGCTGCAAATGAAGCTGGGCATTGAACGCGAAAATTTATCACCACAAGTACGTGCGCTGCACCTGATTGAATACCTTGCTGAGGCAGCTGGAATTAGTTAGGGTGGTTGAGAGATGACTATTCCAAAGGCGAAAATGCAGAGTGTTTTTATATAAGGATATGTCAATGACTATTGTTGATGTTGCCCCCAGCGGAAGTCAATAGGAGAGTTTAACAACGCCTTGTATAAAGAAAATAGTTAATTGGATAGGGAGAAAGGAATTTTATTATTTTAATTGCAAGAAAATATGCTAAAATAAAAAAAGTTCCTCTTTTCACGTCACTTTTACCAAATGTAGAATTCGCACTTCCGCTCACTTTACGGCATAGTCTGGGGAGAAATCGCCACTCATTTGCGAGTGAATGATAGATAGAAAAGATACTAGGAACATATGCCAATTGCTTTTTTGCGAAAGCAGTGTAAGTGATTAATGTTATAACAGGAGGAGAAACAATGCGTTATTTGAATTACATTAATGGTCAGTGGAAAGAACCAACTACAGGGGAATACCGGGAAAATAATAGCCCGCACAATGGAGAAGCTTTAGGTGAATTTCCGTCAAGTGCAAAAGAAGATGTACAGGAAGCAGTAGCAGCTGCAAAGGAAGCGTTTTCCTCATGGAAGAAACTTTCTTTTCAACAAAGAGCTGCATATCTTCAAAAAGCTGCAGCGATTTTAACAGAAAATGCAGAAGAAATAGGAAGAGACTTGGCGCTTGAAGAAGGAAAGACATTGGTAGAGGGCATAGGAGAGACGAAGCGTGCGATTAGTATTCTTGAATACTATGCAGCAGAAGGACTTCAGCCGATTGGTGATGTGATCCCGTCTGCTAACGCAGAGACACTTCTATATACAACTCGCGTGCCGCTTGGTCCAATTGGATTAATCACTCCATGGAATTTCCCGATCGCCATTCCTGTTTGGAAGCTTGCGCCGGCGCTTATTTATGGAAATACAATCGTTATTAAACCAGCTGATTTAACACCGAAATCCGTTTATCACGTGATGAAAGCATTTGACGAAGCAGGCCTTCCAGCTGGGGTGGTAAACTGTGTATTCGGCAGAGGATCTGTAGTAGGTAATGAAATTGTTGATCATCCAGAAATTAAAGCTATTTCCTTTACTGGCTCGAACCAAATCGGCTTGCAAATTCAAAAGCAGGCAACAGAAAAAGGGAAAAAAGTTCAATTGGAAATGGGTGGAAAAAATCCGCTGATCGTTCTTGCTGATGCTGATATCGAAAAGGCAGTCAGCATCGCTATTAACGGTGCTTTCAAATCAACTGGTCAAAAATGTACAGCAACCAGCCGTGTCATCGTTGAAGAAGGAATTTATGAGGCATTTTCTAACCGTTTAGTTGAACGGACAAAAGAGTTAAAAGTAGGCAACCCGCTTGAAGCAGACACATTCATGGGCCCATCCGTTTCAAAAAGCCAGCAAGAAGGCGTATTGGCGATGATCGAGGCAGGCAAGGCAGAGGCGGATCTTTTATGTGGAGGCGAAGCTCCGGCAGAAGCGGATCTTTCTAACGGTTTTTATGTGAAACCAACTGTCTTCGGGAATGTTCCTCATGATGCCCGTATTGCACGCGAAGAAATCTTCGGACCTGTCATTGCGTTATTTAAGGTAGCTAACTATGATGAAGCTATTGAAATGGCTAACGATACAGAATATGGATTAAGTGCAGCCATTTGTACAAACAATTTAACACTGGCTAATCGTTTTGTTGACGATATTGAAGCAGGAATTGTCCATGTGAATTCAGAAACAGCTGGTGCAGAACCGCAAGTGCCATTCGGCGGCTGCAAAGCATCCAGCACGGGATCACGCGAACAAGGCAAAACAGCCATTGAATTTTATACACAAGTGAAAACTGTTTATATGGATCGCATGTAAGCACTTTTCATTTTAATAGAATAAAAAAGCCCCCCTGGTTACGGTGATTACGAACTGTATTCAGGGGGGTTCATTATTGTTCCTAGTTTTTTATAAAGCTTAAGAAGGGATAATACGTGCTGTTAGAGAGATCTTCTATATTTAAGATACGATTGAAATTCAAGAAATTCCTCCTTTGTCATTCCTTCATCCAGCCCAGTTTTTAGTAGGCGGATCCATTCCTCGTTTACTCCCACGTCGGATGCTGTTTTACTTTCTTCGAGAAAATAATCAGTCGTTGTATCAAGAGAGGAAGCAATTTTAGAAATGATGTGAAGGGACGGTTTGATTTTAGATTGTTTTTCTAAATAAGATAAATAGGATTTTGATATTTGCGCCTTGTTTGCTAGTTTCGTAATGGAATACCCCTTTTGCATGCGCAAAGCTTTTATTTTAGCGCCTATCATTTTGTAAGCTCCTTTCCTTTGTTATTAATGTTCATTATAATGAACATTTTTGATTTTAAAAGTATTTTTTAAAGGATAGAAAGTTAATTTTGTTCTTTATGAAGAATAAACAGGCAAAAAGACCTATTAAAAGAGTAGTAGGTCTTGTGATATACTCAATGAGAAAATAGTTCTTTATGAAGAACAAATTTTGATTAATTAAATATTTTCATTTTCTAAAAAGAACAAATGAGGTATTTGTTCCTGATTCATTAGTATCTTTTACTATATTAAATAATTAATAAACTACAAATCAAAAAACGTTCTGCAACATGGCGTGTAACAATAGAAGAGGTTGTTAATTTTCAGGAGAATAAAGGGCTTTTTTTTGTTATTTTGTTCGTTATAAAGAACAAAATCATTCTTTATAAAACAAAACAGAAGTACCGTCTATCTTACTACACTAACTTATTGGAGGAAGAGGAATGAAAAACGGCCATAGAAAAATGAGTAAAAGAATGGTTATTTTATTGATTTTTGTGACTTCGTTTACCTTGTTTCTACAAGGACCGAACATCAGTGCAGCCAAAAAAAGCGAACCAAAAGTTTTAGTCATCTATACATCAAAAGATGGAAAGGTTGATGAGTATCAGCGATCGCTAGATATGATAATCAGCCACTTTACTACTGATGTTACATTTATTAGCAGCAGCGAGGTAGGAAAACAAGATTTAACAGCTGTTACCCACCTGTTCTATTATGGTCAGGTTGCTAGTCAGCTCCCCCCTGCATTTGTGAATTTATTTGATGATTACGAGGGTACCTTTGTAGCTATTGGTTATAATTCGGATCAGCTAGGTGATCAATTTTCGTTTATTAACCCGTTACATGAAAGGGAAATTAATCAGCTAACTTTAACGAGTAGCAAAGAAAAGAAATTGGACTTAGACCATCAAAACATCGTAGACACTCAACTGACTAAAAATGCTGAAATATTATTAGAAGGAAAAAAGGTGGGAGACACAACAGCCTATCCCGTAATGGTTAAAAAACAAAATCACTATTATTGCGCGTTTGACAGCATGTCTTCAAGAGAATCTATTTTATTTGGGGAAGTCCTTCATGATATTTTTCAGCCGGATCATACTGCTAAACATCCAGCGTATATTCGACTCGAAGATGTACATCCGTTAGTAGACCCTAAAAATATCAAGGAAATTGCAAAAGTATTAAAAGAAAAAAATATTCCATATATGGTAGCGGTCATTCCTGTCTATATAAACCCCGAAACAGGGAAAAAGTATCACTTCTCCGACTCTCCGGAGCTGTTAAAAGTGTTAAAAGAAATGCAGAAAGATGGGGGCAGTATCGTCCTTCATGGCTATACTCATCAGTTTAGAGCTAGTGAGACAGGGGAAGGATTCGAGTTTTGGGATGTTGAGCATAATAGACCGATTTATGCTGCTGCTGATAAACCATTCACCTTGCGAAAAGAAAGCGACTTTGGCACGAAAGCAGCATACGAAAACTATTTAAATAAATTGCAAAAGCACGAAAGAAAATATATTGAAACAAAGTTAACAAAAGGAATTCAAGAATTGGCTAGCTATGGGCTCTATCCGCTGGCTTTTGAAGCACCGCATTATACGATGTCGCAAAATGGATATCAAGTAGTGTCTGAATATTTCTCTACATATGTGGGGCAAGTACAGCTAAGTGATGAAAATTGGGGAATAATGGACGGGGCTCCGTATATCACATCTCCTTCTTTCTTAAATGGAATGCAGCTGCTTCCGGAAACGCTGGGTTATGTGAGACCAGATGATCCTAAGGCGGTTCAGAACATAATGAAAGAAGCTGAAATCATGAAATTGACAGAAGACGGCATGTTGGCTGCTTTCTATCATCCTTATTTGGGAGTCGATGGTTTTAAGAAGTTAATCGAGGAAATGGAAAAACAACCGAATATCTCGTGGATCGATTTAAAGCAAATGGATGTACAGGTGAAAGCGGATAAGGTTGGTATATACACGGAGAATGGTGAAATCAAAGTGGATATAGACCGTGGAGGATTGCTGTTATCATCGAGTGACTTCTCGTTATATTACTTTATACAGTTCATTGAAATCATTGTTTGGGGAATGGCTGCCATTGGGGGATTAGCAGTTATAGCATTTGTTATGTTTGCTGTTTTTCTTCACAGTAGAAAAACTAAAATGGAGGGATGATGATATTGGCAGATTTATTTTTATATATTTCACTTTTCTTAATTTGGTATATGTTATTTTACCACGCGTTTCTCATGGTTGGGGGATATTTACACTCATTGAAATACGGGGAATTTAAGAAAAAATTGAACACACCTATAGAGGACTTTCCAAAGGTCAGTATTCTGATCCCAGCGCACAATGAGGAAGTAGTGATTGAAGATACGATCAAATCGATGATTCGGTTAAACTATCCAAAGGATAAATTGGAAGTCATTGTTATTAACGATAATTCAAGCGACCTTACCGGTTCAATCATAGATGACTATGCTAAACAATACTCATTTATTCAAGCTGTCCATACGAAACCGCCACATGCGGGGAAGGGAAAATCGGGAGCGTTAAATCAGGGGATAAAGCATTCTACAGGAGAAATTATCGTTGTGTACGATGCCGATAATACGCCCGAGCCTGATGCCATTCACTATTTAGCTTTGGGATTGAAGAATGACGAGAAGGCCGGGGCCATGGTAGGAAAGTTCAGGGTAGTGAATGCCAACAAAAACTTACTTACGAGGTTAATCAATATTGAAACATTAACCTTTCAATGGCTGGCTCAGGCCGGCCGCTGGTTCTGGTTTAAGATGACTACGATTCCAGGCACAAACTTTGCTATTCGCCGATCTATTCTGGAAGAGCTGGGAGGCTGGGATGAAAAAGCCCTTTCAGAAGACACGGAACTAAGTATCCGTGTGTATAATCTCGGATATTATATTCGCTTTTTCCCGGCAGCTGTCACTTGGGAGCAGGAGCCTGAAAACCTAAGAGTATGGTGGCGTCAAAGAACGAGATGGGCACGAGGGAACCAGTATGTGATTTTTAAATATTTGTTCAGCCTTCATAAACTAAAAAATAAAAAAGTGTTTATTGATCTTTTTTATTTCTTGTTTACTTATTTTTTGTTCTTTGGCAGCGTACTGCTTTCACACGCAATCTTTGTCGTTAATTTAGTAAATGATTTAGGGTTATCTATTGGAGCTGTATCGTACGTATTATTAATTGTCGGTTTTCTTCTTTTTGTGACGGAGGTATGTTTAGCGTTAAGTATGGAAAAAAACCAGTTAACAATGAAAAATTTTTTAACAGTCTTACTAATGTATTTCACTTATTCGCAAATGTGGATATTCCTGGTCGTATATTCATCATGTTTGGAGATTAAGAGGGTCATATTTAGGCAGGAAGTGAAATGGTATAAAACCCAGCGGTTTAAACAAGCCAAAAAGGAAAATTATCCGGCATAGTGATAATTAAAATATTAGAATATGAAAAAAGGCGGGATTGTAATGAAAGTGATGACGATTTTTGGAACAAGACCTGAAGGGATTAAAATGGCGCCCCTTGTAAAGGCATTAAAAAAGGAAGAAGGGATAGAATGTGTGTTTGTTAATACCGCCCAGCATCGGGAAATGCTCGACCAAGTACTGACCCTTTTTGAGATTACACCAGATTATGATCTCAATATGATGCAGGCGGGCCAAAAGGTAGAGGAATTAACAGGAAAGATGTTTTCTAAACTATCCGCTATTATCGAAATGGAAAAGCCGGATTTAGTTCTCGTACATGGAGATACGACTACGACATTTGTCGGGGCCTACTCGGCCTTTCTAAAAAAAGTCCCAGTCGGTCATGTGGAGGCGGGTCTGCGGACAAATAATGTATACTCCCCATTTCCAGAGGAGATGAACCGGCAGATGGTGGGGCGGCTGGCAAGCTATCATTTTGCAGCTACGCAAAGAAATAAAGATAATTTATTAATGGAAAATATAGAAGAGGATGCGATTCATGTCGTTGGAAATACCGTGATTGATGCACTGCTTGAGGTGGCATCAAAACCATATCGTTTTTACGGTGAATTAGGCGGGATTTTCTCTGCCAACTTAAAAACTATTTTATTAACGACACATAGAAGAGAAAACTTTGATGAGCTTCAAAATATTTATGAAGCAGTCAATCAATTAATTGATGACTATAAAGATATACAGGTTGTTTTTCCTATACACAAAAATCCGGAAATTCGTCAGAAAGTAAATAAAGCCTTTCGAAACAGCAGTCGGGTTCATTTAATTGAACCGCTGGATTATGAAAGCTTTGTTCATGTAATGAAACAATCATATCTAATTATTACAGATTCAGGAGGCATTCAGGAAGAGGCACCTTCACTTGGAAAGCCTGTTCTAGTTGCTAGACATACGACAGAACGGCCGGAAGGGGTTGAGGCCGGGACCCTGAAGCTTGTAGGTACGTCGGCACAAACGATTTATGAGGAATGCCGCAAGCTCATTCTCAACCCGGTAGAATATAAAAAAATGGGAGCGATAAGAAACCCATTCGGAGAAGGAAATTCCTCAGATAAAATAATTGAAATCATCAAGTCTAGCCTAATGGCTGAAAGGCCGTCTTTCGCTCGTCTGCAGCAACAGGCGGCAGGCAAGTAGGGCAAGATGAAAAAGTGAGAAAACGAGTGTCTCTTATTTTAACTATGGTGTTTGTCAGTGGTGTTCTGCTGCTCTTTCTTTTTAATAAAGAAAAGACAGCAGAGCCGTTCGCTGCTGAAGAGTTTATAAAAAAGTGGTTAAAGAATGATAATGGTACCCTTGCTACTTATATGAAGGAAGAGAAAGCAGAAGACGAAGATTTCGTTAAAGGAAGAGAGGCGTTGTCGGAAACTTTAGGATTATGGATGGAATATGCACTTCAAAAAGAAGATAAGAAACTTTTTGAAGAGTCTTATAAAACATTAAATCGCTATTTTTTAGAGGAAGATGGTTTTGTCTATTGGAAGTTAACAGAATCCGGGCAGAGCAGGGTTTCAGCAAATGCACTAGTCGATGATTTGCGAATCAGCCTTGCATTATTCCAGGCAAAGGAGAAGTGGAATGAGGAGCGGTACGAAAAGGCAGCTGTTCGTATAAGTGAATACATTGTGGAGTTTAATAACTATCAACATGTGTTAACCGATTTTTACGAGAGAAATGATCAGTATGCAAGCCCCATCATTACGCTATCTTACATTGAACCGGAATCTTTGAAGAAGCTGCAAGCACGCCATTTGATAGACGGGGAAACTTACAAGAATATGCTAAAAATATTAAAGAATGCTCCAAATGATGGAGTATTTTATCCAAAAAAGTTTAATGTGAAGAGTAAGAAATATCTCTTCGATCAAAACGTTAATATGATTGATCAAGCGCTTGTTGCCTTTTACCGAGCGAAAAGTGGTTTTTCTACTACGCTGTTTTCTAATTTTATTAAGAAAGAAATAGATACGCATGGCGTGATATTTGGTCAATATAATAGAGTGACGGGGCAGCCAGCGGTGGAATACGAATCACCTGCTATTTATGGATGGCTGATCCTATACTGCGTAGAAATAGGCGAAGAAGAACTAGCAAAAATATTATTTAAAGAGATGAATAAATTCCAAAATACAGATTCGGATTACTATGGAGGTTACTCTGTATATAAAGAAGACACTCACATATTCGACAATCTCGTTCCTTTGCTAGCGGAAAGAAAACTGTATAACAAGGGTCTTATCAATTAATCAGTGTCAACTCCTTTACTGCTTTAAATAGATAAAGGAGCTGGCACTGATTATTTTGTTTAAGCTGCTTTATTAGGTAATCCAACGGTGCATTACTCTTTTTTAATGTATTTTTTTATTTTTCGAATCGCTGTTGATTGATTAATCCCAAGCAGATCAGCAATTTTATAAGAGCTCGTATGTAAACTGTATGCTTTTCGAATGAGCTGTTCTTCCATTTGATCCTGAGCTTGTTTTAAGGAACAGATGTCATTAACTTGCACGATGTAATCGCTCGTTTCCTTATAGTAAATATTCTCAGGTAAATCACTCATCGTAATTTCATTTTCTTCAGCCGTAACGACTAGGCGCTCGATTAAGTTTTCTAATTCACGGACATTGCCGGGCCAATGATGGTGAGTGAGTGTATTTTCTACTTCAAGTGACAGATAAGTATTGAGGTTATATTTCTTATTCATCTTATTTAAAAAGTAGTCAATCATGTGCGACACGTCTTCAGGACGTTCCCTTAAAGGCGGAATGTGAATAGGGACCACATTCAATCGATAATATAAATCATCTCGAAATTTGCCCGCATCAACGAGTGCTTTTAAATCTTTATTCGTTGCTGTGATAATTCGAATATCGACATCAATCGATTTTGAATCTCCAATCGGTTCGATTTTTCTTTCTTGAAGAGCCTTTAATAATTTAACTTGTAAGTGAAGGGGCATTTCACCAATCTCATCTAAGAACAACGTACCGCCATTCGCTTGTTCGATCAGCCCTTTTTTTCCTTCTTTATTTGCCCCAGTAAACGCTCCTTTTTTATATCCAAAAAGCTCCGACTCAATCAAAGTATCCGGTATGGCTCCGCAATTAATGTGAATCATTGGCTGTTCTTTTCGCGGGCTGTGATCATGTATAAATTTGGCGATGACTCCTTTTCCTACTCCAGATTCTCCAGTGATCAAAACAGTTGTATCCAGCCGGGAGATTTTATTGACCACCTTAAATATTTTTCGCATTTTTGGCGACAACGCGATGACATCTGCCGGCTGCTTATGAAAGCTGTGCAGCTCTTCTAATTCAGACTGATACGTTTTTAATAACACTTCACTTCGTTGGATTTTTTCCCTTAGATGTTTAAGTTCTGTAATATCTCTCCCTGTAAAAATGATATTTGTCATTTCTCCCTCTTCATTAAATACAGGATTAGCGATGACGTGAGCGGTTTTCCCCGTTTTCGTCCGCTGAATCATCGAAACCTTTTCCTGACGTTGTTTAATAATTGGATAAAGGGATGGTGAAAAGAATCCTTTTTCTACAAGCTTAAAAACATCTTTTCCTATTAATTGTTGAGCATTCGTTCCATATAAGGATTCACCGGCAGAGTTGATAAATAGTGTTTTCCCTTCAGCGTCCGTAATAAATATTTCATCTTGGCATGCATTAAGAATATTATCAATCGGCAAGTTCAGCAATTTGGATTTAAGTGTTTTATTTGATTCTTGAGGAAATTCAGTGATGGGATGAAGTGTGCAAATAACTTCTTGAAGGCTTTTTTCTTTCCGTACTATTAAAGAAAATAAATGGCTGCCTAACTGGATCTTTTTTTCAAGATGAGTCGTTTGGGCAAGCAAGTCTTCTATTCTTTCTTCTAGAGGAAACAGTTCAGTAAAAGTCTTATTTACAATGTTAGATATAGGAAGGCTGAGCAGCTGACACGCAGTATCATTACAAGTTGTGATCAAGCCGCTGTAATCCATCGTTAAAACTCCGAACGGAAGATGATTAACCATGATTTCAAATCGGGTGTTAGCAGTGCTTTCTAGCAAATGATCCACTCCTCGTTCTAATAAGTATCTTATATTGTGAAAGAAAATTATGAATATTATAACATATTACTTTCGTGATTTTCTATTAGCATCCATTATTTTTGCGCCAAGTTAGTGAAAAGTGGCTAACACTAAACAATGGGGAAATGACTCATCATCATGCAAAAAAGCATTAATTCTTTTAAGTGTAATGATAAAAACATGATGAAAAATAGCTTTGAAAGCTGGCATGTAAGTTGCATTACAAAAGATATGACGCTCTTTTGAAAATCAATGAAAGCGTTTTTAAGGAGTTTGAAAATGAAACGCAAACAAATTAAACATGAAGGGAGAAAGAATAGAAAAAATTCATACAGAAGCTGCAAGACAGTGATTAAAAAATGATCTAAAAGGAGAGGTGTATATGCAATCTACAAAAAAAGTGGATCCAATTACCCTGGCAGTCGTACAAGGGACATTAGAAACTACTCAACGTGAAATGACTCTAACGATAGAAAAAACAGCAAGGTCAAGTGTTTTGAATTTAGCACATGATTATTCAAATGCGTTATTTAACTGGACACCGGAAATGATTTTGCAGGGGCAGGACTTGGCGATTCATCTAGGATCATTGATGCCGGCAGTTCGATCCATTAGTTCTTATTTTGAAGGTGACATTTATCCGGGAGATATTATTTATCACAACGATCCAATGTACGGAGGAAGCCACATTTTGGACTGTTGTATGTATAAGCCTATTTTCTTTGAGGGAGAGCTAATCTTCTGGGCAGTCAGCAAAGCCCATTTAACTGATATGGGAGGGCCTGTTCCGGCAAGTTATAATCCGGATGCTAAAGAGATTTACGCCGAAGGATTGAGAATTCCGCCGATTAAGCTTTGGGAAAAAGGTAAGGAACGTAAAGATATTTTAAATATGATTCTTACGAATGTTCGTTCGCGACGTGATCAAGCCGGAGATCTCCGTGCACAACTTGGAGCGGTTCAAGTGGCCGAAAGGAATCTGCTTCGTCTACTAAAGAAGTATGGAAAAGAAACGATTAAAGCCTGCATTGAAGAATTACTTAACATGTCTGAAAAGCAGATGAGAAAGTTTATTAGCAATGTCCCTGATGGTGTATACAAAGGACAAGGGATAGTAGAAGATGCCGGACATGGTTATGGGGATATTAAAATAGAAACAACTGTAACTATTCAAGGAGAAAACATGCATATTGCCTTAAACAGTCCGCCCCAAATCCCTTACTTCATCAATTCGTACTACTCTAACTCATTTTCTGCCGCCTGTCTTGGCATTATGATGTTTACGCAAGCACCAGCACCATACAATGAAGGGATGTATCGGCCAATTACTTTTGATGCAGGACCAACTGCTTCATTGACAAATGCGATGGAGCCTGCTCCACATGTGAACTGTACAACTACACCTTCCGAATCTATTACAGATTCCGTTCGTGATGCTTTGGAAAAGGCGATGCCACACAGAGCAGTTGCTTCTTGGGCCCACTGTAACGGTATTAATATAGCGGGAGTTGATCCGCGTAAGAATAATGAAGAGTATGTTTCGATGATATTAGCTACTCAAGTTGGCGGAGCAGGTGCGATACCAGGTGTGATGGACGGCTGGAATGCGATTGGCCCTCAGTGTGATTTTGGCGGGTTAAACAGCGGGGACATCGAACTAATGGAATATAAATATCCGATTGTTATTCATCGTTACAACTTAAGAAAGGATTCTGCATGTGCAGGAAAATGGAGAGGTGGATACGGGACTGTCTGGGAGGTAGAACCGATTGATCATACGATGTCTGTGATTGCGTTTGGGGAAGGAAGAAAATTCCCACCGCAATCCGCGCTAGGGGCATTTTCAAAACTGATTGATAAAAAAGTAGCTTACTTCGAGAAGACGGACGAGTATGGAAAAACAGAAAAGATTATAAAGAATGGTATTTATGAAGTGAACCCAGGAGAGAGGTTTTCTGCATATGCCCCGGGCGGCGGAGCAGGGGGGAATAATTATGAGCGTGACCCTGAAAAGGTTTTAACAGATGTAGAAAGCGGCCTTTTATCTATTGAGGCAGCAGAAATTGAATACGCCGTAGTGATCGATTCGAATACGATGAAAATTAATGAGGGACAAACACACTTACTAAGAAAACAGCTAATGGAGCTTTCAACGATTTAATAATTAATTATTAATCTACCATACAAGGGGGAAATCGTATGAAACAGGAATCTTATCGTTTAGGAATTGATGCAGGAGGGACTTTTACTGATTTTATCGTTCAGTCTAGCAGTGGAGATATTAAAGTATTTAAATCACCATCAACACCCGATCAGCCTTCGTCAGCGATATTGAATGGTTTGAAACTGATCAGTACTGATCTTGGAATTAGTGTAGCCGAGTTTTTACAAAGGTGCCATCTAATTATCCATGGTACAACAGTGGCGTTAAATGCTCTTATTGAACATAAAGGGGCGAAGGTGGGACTTTTCTGCACACAAGGTCATGAGGACTCACTTGAAATTAGACTTGGGCATAAAGAGGATGGTTTCCGTTATGATTTCACGTATCCTCCAGCAAAAATGCTCGTCCCAAGAAAGTTGAGGGTTCCTGTACGTGAAAGAACGCGGAGTGATGGAAAGGTGTTAACGCCTCTTAATGAAGAAGACATTATCGCAGGTATCGAGCATTTTAAAAAAGAAGGGATAGAAGCGATTGCTGTTTCTTATGTCTGGTCTTTTCTTAATCCAGAACATGAAAAAAGAACAGCCGAATTAATTAGAGAACATTTTCCGGGGGCTTATATTAGCCTATCTACAGAAATTTTTCCGCAAATCCGCGAATACACTCGTGTCAGCACAACAGTTGTTAATGCTTATATTGGTCCTATGTTAAAGCGTTATATTCACTCTTTAGAAGCACTCTTCCAAGAGCTTGGGTATCAAAAGGAGATTCGCTATGTACAAAATAATGGAGGAGTCATTTCAGGTCGTACGTTAACACAAAAAGCGATATACGCGTTAAATTCCGGTCCAGCCGCTGGCCCGCTGGCTGGGCTATACTTTGCGGACCAGGTAAAGAGCCGTAATGTACTAACTGTGGATATGGGGGGAACGAGTCTTGATATTTCCCTTACGAGTAATGGACGGACAGAAATTATTAAAGATAGTGACTTTATGCGTTATCGTATTGGTACGCCGATGCTCCATGTTGAAACACTAGGGGCAGGGGGCGGAAGTATTGCTTCTGTTGACAGTAAAGGTCTCTTTAGTGTCGGCCCTGAAAGTGCAGGTGCATTGCCTGGTCCTGTATGTTATGGGAAGGGAGGAAGCCAGCCAACTGTGACTGATAGTTTAGTGTTGCTAGGTTATCTTGATCAGGATTCCCTGTTAGGCGGAAGAATGAAAGTAGATGTGCAAGGCGCCAATGATGCCATCAAGAAAACAATTGCTGATCGTCTAGGTCTTTCTACAGAAAAAGCTGCGCTTGGCATTTATCAGATTGTTAACAATAATATGGTTGGGTCCATTAACCGAGTATCGGTAGAAAAGGGGCACGATCCAAGGGACTTTATCTTAGTTGCTGCTGGCGGAGCTGGAGGAGCACATGCTGCACGGCTTGCTGAAGAGCTTGAAATTGACCGGGTGATTGTTCCAAAAATAGCAGGTGCTTTTTGTGCATTTGGTGCCATTCTAGCGGACGTGAAACACACTTACATGTCTTCCTTTACACATACTATTGCAGAAATTAATCCAGAGGAACTAAATAAAGCATTTTCTGAAATGGAACAACAAGGAATCCAACAATTACTAGAAGAAGGTTTTGAAAGGGAGGATATATATATTGAACGTACAATGGATATGCGCTATAGGGACCAATTACATGAATGTACTGTACAAGTAAAATATGAGGATATCACTAACGCATCATTGATAGATATAGAGAACAGATTCCACAAACGGCATGAGGAATTGTACACGTATTGTGAAAGAGACAATGCGGTTGAGGTGATCAGCCTGGAATCAACGGTTTGTGGACGAGTTCCAAAAATTACGCTTTCAGAAGGGCAGATAAGCCAACAACCAGAGCAGGGGCTGCCACATTACAGCACAAGAAATGCCTACTTTGAAGAGTATGATGGGTACCGAGAAACACCTATTTATAAAGGTTTTATGTTAGCAGATGACTCCACAGTAAGCGGTCCGGCTATCATTGAGGAAGAGACAACCACTGTAGTCGTTCCACCTAAATGGAATGTAAAAGTAATGAAACAAGGTGGATATTTGTTGGAAAAAGCAGAAGTGAAAGAACTTGTAAGGGGGTGAGAATGAATGGCTGAGAGGATAGCAGTAAAGAACAAAAAAGATGAACAAAAGGAAGACTATGCATTAAGCAAGGTTCCTTTTCATTGGAGAATGTCGTGGCCTAGTATTTCAAATGTCACTATGGGTGTTGTAACGGCAATGTTCTTTATGCAGGTTTCTGGTCAAATGGCACTCGCTTACGGAAGTATTAATGCGCTTCTCGCTGGAATTTATGCAACGGTTATTACAGGTGTATTAGCAACAATTATTGCTTATTTTTCAGCGAAGAGCGGACTCAACGCGAATTTAATGGCCAGGGGGGCGGGCTACGGTTTCGTAGGCTCAGCCCTCACCTCAGTCATTTATGCAGCTAACTTTATTATGTTTTGTGGTATTGAAGGTGCAATTATGGCAAATGCGATCCATGCTTACATTCCAGCCATTCCCGTGTGGGTGTATATGATCCTCGTAGGTGTAGGGGTTATTCCGCTGAACTGGTATGGGATGAAGCAGCTTGACAAGTTTCAAAAATATTCGCTTCCTGTTTATCTCATTCTATTAATAACTGGGATCATACTGGCATTAAATTTGGATCTTCCGTATTCTTCTAATTGGCTGGCATTTATGCCGGTTGGGGGAGAGGTTGGCGGAGTAGCCCTTTTAACTTGTGTAGGGATGATGAATGCTGTCGTTGGTTCACAGACTTTACTTACCTCCGACTATGCAAGATTTATCAAACATGATCAAATTAAAATTGGTGCTTTTGCTGTAGGTTTTCTTCCGCAGCTCGTCGCATTTTTCGTTATGGGATTGATTGGTATTTGGTTTGGAGTACGTTTCGGAGAGTCCAATCCAGGAGTTTACATGGTTACCGTGATGGGGGTTTTGGGAGCTGCGTACACTATTTTAACTCAGCTGAGAATTAACGTCACAAACTTATATAGTGGTTCTCTTGCTTTATCCAACTTTTTTGCCCGTGTATTCCACTTTGCACCTGGACGAGTTTTCTGGGTCATTATTACATCGATTGCCGCAGTGTTAACAATGATATTTGGGATTGTTGATCATTTAGGTGCTGCCCTAACTTTTCAAGGTGTATTTAACATTTCATGGGTTGCTTCGCTACTAGCAGATTTACTAATTGTAAAAAAGGTACTCAAATTGGGTCCGGCTCATATTGAACACCGCAGAGGCTTTCTACGAGATTGGAATCCAGTGGGTCCGATTGCTCTTGTTGTAGCTGCTATAGTTGGTACCTGTTTTGCCTTTGGATTAGCAGGCCCATCACTAGTGGGAGCCTCCGCGTTTGTTGCCGGAGCCATTGCTTTTACTTTGCACATACTCTTAGCTGTTCTCACAAAAGGAAAATACTATCTTGCACAGTCATCAAGCACTGATAAAGTAATTGCACCATCCAAGCCGAATGAATGGAATGAGGTATTAGCCGCATGTTCAGTTTGTCACGACGAATTCGTAGTGGATGATATGATTTATTGCAGCTTTATCACTAATAATATTTGCTCACAGTGCTGTGCTTCCCATGCGACATGTAACACGCATTGTCAGACTGAAAACGCAGTTGATAGTTTAAAGCAAAAAACGACTTCCTAGGAAAGTGTAGAAGAAAGAAAAAAGTAATTAATAGATAGTATAAAGAAGTTAGCTTCTTATGCGTTTAAAAATGCCCCCAGTAGGATGATGGGGGCATTTTGTTACCTATTACTCATCTTAATTTCCTAGTGTTTCGCATGATCGATCCTGTATCATTTTTTAGACATAATCATAATAGAAGAAGTCACGCTTGCCACTAACTTGCCATTTTGATTTAAGTCAGCTGTTACGTAAGAAACGGTGCGGCCGAACTTCTCTACTTTTGCCTCTACTTCGACTTCTCCAGTAAACGTTGGCCGATGGAAGGTGGTTTGTAAGTTAATAGATGCAAACGTCTGATCCTCTGCTAACAGCGGAGTGATCGCATAAGCCATCATAATGTCAGCAGCAGCTGCAACGAATCCTCCCATAATGACTCCATTTCCATTTAATAACGGTTCTTCAATTGTCCAAATCCCTTTCGCATACCCATCTTTTGATTCTAACACTTTTACACCGAGCGTTGTATCACATGCCGGCGGGGAACTTTTCCCACAGAGGACGTCATTTAAATTAATCGCTTGGCTCATTGTTATCTATCCTTTCTACATAAATACCGCTTTTAAAACGATTATTACATCATTCGTCAGCCTATCGGAAAACTCCTTTTTAATAATAAATAAACGGGCGTGTAAAAATAGTTATGTTTAAAGCAGGAAGGAGAATGAAAAGTCAGCTTGTCTGGATGATGAGTACCATATTGTTTGAAGAAACGTTTGTCATGAGGTGTATCATGCCTTCAAAAGGGGAAAGATACCAATATAAGTAAATCAGCTGCTAGAAGGGATGCGATATGAGGTGCCTTTTATTCGAAGTGTGGTGACTGAGAATCCGCCGTATCGTGTGGATCAGAAGGAGACGGTGAAGGTAGTAAGAAACCTATTCGGTAAGCAATATGCCGATATCGAGCGGCTATTAAGGGTATTTGGCAACGGCCAAATTGAAAGCCGCTATTTTGCTGCTCCTTTATCATGGTTTGAGAAAGAGCATGGATTAGAAGAGAAAAATCAAAAGTATATCGAGGAGGCTGTAAGACTGGGAAGCAGAGCAGTTGAAAAGTGCCTAGAGGAAGCGAAGATCGCCAAAGAGGAAGTTGACGCTTTTGTGTTTGTTTCCAGCTCAGGAATGGCGACACCGACCATTGATGTGCGTATCATGAACGCGCTTAATCTCCCATCTCATATTAAACGGATTCCCCTTTGGGGGCTTGGTTGTGCAGGTGGGGCAGCAGGCATCAATCGGGCGCATGACTATTGTCTTGCTTATCCATATGCCAAGGTGGTCGTATTGTGCGTCGAGTTGTGCAGCTTAACGTTTCAGCCTGCTGATCTGTCTAAAAGTAATTTAATCGGAACTTCTTTATTTGCGGACGGTGCCGCATGTGTTTTAATCACCGGAGAAAAAGTTGAATTTACCGGTTCGGGGTTCTTCACGAAAGGCATACAGTCCACGCTCATGCCTGACTCAGAGGATGTGATGGGCTGGGATGTGAAAGATGAGGGTCTGCATGTCGTTTTTTCTAGAGATATCCCCAGCATTGTGGAAAGCTGGCTGAAGCCGAACGTGGAGGTTTTTTTACATAAGCTAGGAAAAGAATTATCTGAAATCGATCATTTTGTCGCTCACCCGGGTGGAAAAAAAGTGTTAGAAGCGTACGAAAAATCTTTAGGTTTTTCTATGGAAAAAACGGCTCCTTCTCGAAAAGTGTTGGCCTCCCACGGGAATATGTCATCTCCAACAGTGCTATACGTATTGAAAGAAATTATTGATAATCAGCCTGCAGATCGCGAGCAGGGGTTATTGACGGCTCTCGGCCCGGGGTTCAGCTCGGAAATGGTGTGGCTTGAATGGAGACAAGCCGGATGATCATTTTTTTCTTTCTTTTGTTTTCGTTTGTCGTTGCTCAAAGGCTGCTTGAAGTCGTCTATGCTCGTTTTAATGAAAAAAGAATGAGGGAACAAGGAGCAATTGAAGCCGGGGAGGGCCATTATAAATGGATTGTCTTGCTTCATATTTTCTTTTTTCTTTCTCTTCTTGCCGAAGTTCTTTATGTAGGAACAGACACAGCTGGGGGATGGCTATGGTTTTTGGTGATTTTTGTTCTTGCACAAGTGCTGCGCATCTGGTCACTTGCTTCTCTTGGACCATTTTGGAATACGAAAATTCTTGTGCTTCCGGGAGCAGAGAGAATCAGACGAGGGCCATATCGCTGGTTTTCCCATCCTAATTATATTGTTGTAGCAACGGAAATTGCGGTGCTTCCTTTAATATTTGGCGCATGGAGAACGGCTTGTTTTTTCTCCATTGCGAATGCATTGCTTCTAATCTACGTGCGGATTCCGGCAGAAGAAAAAGCACTGCAGGAATTAAAAAGGTCATGATAAGCAAAAACCAGACCACCAAGGGCATTGTCCATGGGATCTGGTTTCTTTCTTTTTAAATGCCCGCTTTTCTTCCTTTCAATAGACCAACAAGCTCTAGGCCATGAGCAATCCCGTGATCACCTACATCTTTTGTAATGTGCTTTGCGATATTCTTTACTTGATCATAGGCATTTCCCATGGCTACTCCATTGCCCACAAATTGAAGCATTTCGATATCATTTAACCCATCACCAAATGCATACACCTGATCCTTCGTAAATCCAAGCTTTTCGATCATCTTCTCAATGCCAATAGCCTTCGAACTGCCTGTCGGTATGACATCCATAGAATATTCATGCCAGCGGACAAAGTTAAACTTCTGAAAGCGGCTGATGTAATATGCTTCTTGTTCATCGGTGCAGAACAACAGAGACTGATAGATTTCACGGTTTTTAAAATATTCCGGATCATAGCTGGGGTGTGAAAATGACAGCTTTAACGATCGGATACTATCTTCCACATACGTATGATATGGAACGTTACATTTTATATCTTCATGGCTCATATAAGCAATGGCATGTTGACTGGCGGCTGAAAACTCTGATAATAACTGCAATTCAGCCGTATCAAGAGGATTTTTATAAATGACTTCACCTTCTAACACCACATATTGTCCGTTTAAGCTTACGTAAGAATGGATGTCTAATTCCTCACGTATTTCCTTAAAGGCAAAAGGAGCCCTTCCTGTGGCAATAGCTGCGATATGCCCTTCATTCTTTAATGAGTGGATCGCTTCTTTTGCGGAAGCAGGGAGTTTTTTATCATGATCGAGCAAAGTCCCGTCAATATCAAAAAAGACAATAGTTTGTACCATGTTTACCTCCGTTGGTTACGTGATCGACTGCAATGAAAAACAGTTTTATATTGAAAACCCTAACTGTTGTACTATCCTTTTATTCTAACATAGAGATAGTAAATACCCTTACTTTATCTGCAATTTTTGGAAGACTGCAGATGAAAATGTAAAGGGAGAATCAAGTCATTTAAACAAAGAATAAAGTATAGTAAAGCGCCTCCTTCATTAGTTAAAAAGTATGGTCTCTTCATTTTCTTGTTTCATGAACACTTTTTAAGGGTTGCCGATTGAGCATAAGGGGAATATGAACTTAGGAATATATATTAAATAATTAGAAAGGATCGGGATCCAATGTGGCCTTTTCCAAAAAATCAACAGAGTGAAGCAAAGGAACAAAGAGAATATTATCTACATGCCAAAGACTATATAGATGAAAATGAAATAGATGTTTTAGCAAGTAAAATCAGATGGACTCTCCAGCATTCATTCGAGAAAGAAATCATTTTTTTGTGTATTGGTTCAGACCGTTCGACAGGAGATTCGCTTGGCCCTCTTGTAGGGACAATGTTGAAGGAGAAACAAATACCTTACCATGTATATGGTACATTGGAGGAGCCTATTCATGCGCTAAATTTGGAGAAAGTGCTAAAACAGATCCATAAACTGCATAGAGATCCATTGATTTTTGGCATTGATGCCTGCCTTGGAAATGAACAGCAAATAGGCTATGTTTTTTTTAAGGAGGAACCATTCATTCCAGGAAATGCCCTTAATAAAATGTTGCCACCGGTGGGGGATCTTCATTTGGCAGCTGTTGTGAATGACTTGAATCCATTGTCACCCATACAATCGTTAATCGATACAAGGCTGTATATAGTCATCAATCTTGCGAAAACGATAACAAACATTATCACTAGAGCGGTGGCTGATGACAAAATTATAATCAAGGATGAGTGCTCATCGGAAGGTCTTTCTTTGTAGTCGCGGCGATTTGTCCGCTGCTTTGATTTGGTGAGGCAGCATGAGTCATATTCTATAAACTAAGTGTAAAGGGCGATCTAAAAGGCAGTCATTAAAACTAGCCTTTTGGACCGCTCTGTTTTAAAGTATCCATATAAAATAAGAGAATGGCGGTGGAAACAATGAAAGTTGGTTTAGCAGGCATTGGTAAATTGGGAACAGCGATGATGAAACACTGGTCCCAAAATGGCCGGGTCATTGGCGTATATCACCCAACAAAAGCAAAAGCGAAAAGATTTATTCAGCAGTATCAATATGGATATGTACTGTCAGAAAAAGAACTTCTGCATTTAGATGTCCTCATTCTAGCTCTGCCAGCGAAAGAAATCATTCCATTTATTGATCACCTGCTAGTTGAACGTAATCCGCTTTCTAATACGTGTATCATTAACATGGCTACAACACTTTATACAAAGGACATAAAAAGCCAGTTTCCTGATTTACGGGTGTTGGGAGTAAAGTTTATGGGGCATGGAAGGGATTTGCTGGAACGGAGGAATGGTCTGTTTATTACAGAATCATCATTGCCATCTGATGTCCAGGAATTATTTCAAGAGCTTGGGAAAATCAAAGTGGATAATGAAGAACAGGTCGTACGAGTGAATAAACTAGCTACTTATTACGCAGTAAAAACAGCGCTGGAAATTGAAAAGAAATTTACAAAAGAGGCACTGGATATTGAATATGTTCAAAGAGCGTTAACATCGCTTGCTCCAGAAGTGATTCGCTCCTATAGTAAGGGCAGCCTTGGGCACTTTGGAAGGGAAATAGCAAAAGAACTGGAAACTGAACGAAGCAGCAAATAATGTTTTACAGATTAAGAGAGTATAGTGATAACAAGACATCCTCAAAGTTTATAAACTTATGACTTTTAGAATGTTTGAGGGGACACATCCCCGCCTGTAATCGCTGCTAAGGCATCTTTTTCAAATTGCAGAGGAGTATCTAATTATTGGAACTTTGATCGCGCTTTTCCTTCTTCACTCCCGTCTAAAAGGTTCGCTAACGGGAAAGAGAAGGAGGATCCTGCTGCGGAGTGAAAAGCGAAAGGGGAGTCCGTCCAATCAATTGTCAGACACCTGGTTTTTCCAGTGGATAGATTCCTGTTTGTTCTCTAGTGATGCCAGTCTAATTATCGGAAAAGAGGAAAGCAAGGTGTTTATACAAGAATAGTTCATGCCGAATGGAGGAATGATAGCTTTAAAATATAGATAAAGGAGTTTCAAAATGGATTTGGATTTAATATGGAAGGCCGCCCTTATCGTTGTCGGCGGTACACTGCTTTTGCGAATTGCCGGAAGAAAATCGATTTCACAAATGACGCTTGCGCAAACCGTTATTATGGTTGGAATTGGCTCATTGCTTATTCAGCCGGTCGTTGGTAAGAACGTATGGACTACACTACTTATCGGGGCTATGCTCGTTTTCACATTGGTTGTGATGGAATATGCACAGTTAAAATCAGATGCTATTGAGAAGTTCATTACTGGAAAGTCTAAAATAATAATCGAAAATGGAGAACTGAAAGAGGACAACTTAAGAAAGTTAAGGTTTACGGTTGATCAGCTGGAAATGAAACTAAGGCAGGAAAGTGTGTCGAAGATCAGCGATGTAAAATGGGCGACACTGGAGCCGAATGGTCAGGTTGGATATGAATTAAAGGAAGAAGCCCAGCTGGTAACAAAAAAAGAATTCCACTCTTTGCAGGAGGACATCCGCCACATCAAGCAAATGTTACATTCGTTTGTCGAAACACCAGATAATCAGAAAATGTTCTCATCAAATAATCAAGATATTTTTGCGGAAGTCGCTCATAAAGGTCATAAAGATACACCACCTAAATACTTGCAATAAAAGTCCGGACTGTTGACAAATATTTGCTTTCTTCATTGCTTGTCGGCCGTACTTATGCCTTCTCTTGTTCACTCCTCTCCTCAAAAGACAAACGTTCACTGTCTTCTTGATCCTTCTCGTTTACAAGTTATTTATAAACTCATTCACATCATTTTTTTTATTAAGAATACATATAGAAAGAGTCTACTGCGGAGGTGAGGAGATGGCAGTCGTACAGCATAGGGGTTCAGATATTGATTTGTTAGCGAGACTGCTGAGAGCGGAAGCTGAAGGAGAAGGTACTCAAGGAATGCTGCTCGTTGGCAACGTTGGAATTAACCGAATCAGGGCGAATTGTTCTGACTTTAAGGGTTTACGGACCATTCCGCAAATGGTTTATCAGGAGCATGCCTTTGAAGCTGTTCAGAAGGGGTACTTTTATCAAAGAGCACGAGAAAGTGAGAGAAGGTTGGCTCGCCGAGCGGTGAATGGAGAAAGGTTTTGGCCGGCGAAGTATTCTTTATGGTATTTCAGACCGGAGGGGGATTGTCCGCCGACATGGTACAATCAACCTTTAGTGGCACGATATAAGCTTCACTGTTTTTATCAGCCGACTGGTGAGGAATGTGAAAGTATTTATCGTACGTAGTCATTGAGGAGCTGTGCGATCAGCTCCTTTTTCACACGGTTATGTTAATGACTATTGTTGATTTTGCCTCTTTGGTAATTGGAGCCGAAGGTACGAGACTCCTGCAGCGGAAATCAACAGCGGAGTTTAATAAAGCCTTTTATATACAAAAAGCATTAAAAAATCTGTCAATTTTTTCTTACATCCATCATTAAATAAAGAAAAGAAAACATTTTTCATAAGGATGGATGGACATGGCTAAGAGGTATCGCGGAAAAACGTTAAATCGAATTCCTGCCAGAGGGAGAGGAACATGCCCGTTGTGCGGCAAAACAAGGATTAAATTGTTGTATCCTTATACAACGGAACAAAGCCAAAGAGTCAATGTCTGTAAAAACTGCCGGAATAAGTAAGGATGTAATCAGAAAGAAGCCATTGTATTTAGACCTTTGTCTGCTTTCTTCGCAGCATATTTGTCCCGAGGCAGCTAAAATCGTTTTTCCTGGTATATTTGAATCGTTCGATAAAAGAAGCACATTCTGCGGAATGGTGCTTCTTTTAAGTTTTTGTAAAGAAAGTGGTTTTAGTATGTGATTATAATTACTCATAAGCTATACTGTTTTAGGAAGTTTCAAATAGTAAATTATTCCTGTTTCGCGGAATAAGGAGGAAAAAGCATTGTTGAAGTTTCGGTCATTAAACACCAAGTTATTCATCGTTTTATTAACGGTTTCAATCGTTCCCATGATGGCTTTAAGTGCGATTTTGCTGTACAACGCGAATCAAACTTTCTCGGCGCTTACGGCACAGAGCCAGCAATCAACGAAACAATCTATCGT
The DNA here is from genome assembly GCF_044891285.1 of Bacillus lumedeiriae. Classification (NCBI taxonomy): domain Bacteria; kingdom Bacillati; phylum Bacillota; class Bacilli; order Caryophanales; family Bacillaceae; genus Bacillus; species Bacillus lumedeiriae. The sequence goes on along the minus strand of NZ_JAUIYO010000010.1, from coordinate 45,691 downwards.
TCATCGTCTAGATTTAGCTGCAGCTGAATTGTTAGATGTCACAAAAATTTACGCTGGAGATGAAGAGTTAATAGGGGCGTTTAAGACAAACAACCGAGAGCTGTTAGCCGCAAAGGCTTTGCCGATTTTTGATCGGCTGCAGAAGGAACATGGCTTAAGCGTGTTTGAATTTGGAAATACGGCAGGGATTGTTTTTTTGAGAGGACATAACCCTCAGAAATATGGAGATAACAAAGGGGAAATGGCGGCTATTCAAGCGGCTTTACATAAAGAAGAGATTTCAGGGTTTGAATTCGGAAATAGCGGACTAGCTGTTCGGGCATTCGCTCCGCTGATCGTTAATAATAAAGTAATAGGAACGCTGCAAACAGGCATTGATGAGGGCTTTTTAAAACAATTAATTGAATCCTCTCAAGGAGTAGAACTAAATTTACATAATGTTTCAGGTGAAATTGTCGTTTCATCCGAAAAAGAACGTGTCGGTGAAAAGTTAAATGATCAGGCAGTCATGGATAACGTTCTTTCAGGTAAAGAAGTATCTGTGGAGCAGGGGGACTTTTTAAGAACGTACGTACCAATGTTTGACCCTACTAAAACAGAAGTGATTGGGGCAATTGGGATTTCACAAGACTTGTCTATTATTAACGAAGCCGATCACAAGATGACTTTATTAACGATCATTGTCGGCAGTATCACTTTAGTGTGTTTGATTGTTATTGCATTTTTATTCAGCCGTTCTATCTCAGAGCCTATTAAACGAGTGGCCTATTTCATGGATGATTTTGCGAAAGGAAAGTTAAATGCAGCATATGAGGGCAAAGAAAGAAACGATGAAATTGGACTGTTAACAAACTCCATTTTAAAAATGCAAGAGAGTTTTAAAGAAATGGTAAAACAGATTTCGAGTACATCAGATGTGATGACGCAACAGAGTTTCGTGCTAAAACAATCTTCTAATGAAATCACTGAAGGAAGCCGTCAGATTGCGGCTACGATGCATGAATTGTCTGAAGGGGCGGAAACACAGGCGCATTCATCGATGGAATTGGCAGGGAAAGCAGGAGAATTTTCAAGAGATATTCAGGATGCGTACAATCAAGGGGAAGACATGTCTGCGACGATAAAACAAGTATTAGCTTTAACGCACAAAGGAAAAGCGTTAATGGACACCTCCGTTCATGATATGGATATGATCCACGAGCTTGTCCAATCTTCTGTACGAAAGGTGCGGGACTTGGATGAGCAGGCAAAGCAGATTTCGGGAATGATCAAAGTCATTCAGGATATTGCTGAACAAACGAATCTTTTAGCATTGAATGCAGCGATTGAAGCGGCCCGGGCAGGAGAGCATGGAAAAGGCTTTGCTGTTGTGGCCGGTGAAGTCCGCAAGCTCTCCGAACAAGTAAAAGAATCGATTAATGGCATCACACAAACCGTTAACGGCATTCAACAAGGATCAAAAGAAGTAACGCAATCATTACGGGAGAGCTTTGAAAAGGTAGAGGCAGGAACAGGACAAATTCGAACGACCGGGACCACATTTGAAGAAATAACGGAGGCCGTTTCCATACTTGCTCAACAAATTAGCGTCATCTCTGCAAGTTTAACGCAAATGAATGGAGAAACCGTCAGCATCCATTCGGTTGTTGAACACATCGCCTCCATTTCCGAAGAATCCGCTGCGGGAATCGAAGAAACCGCGGCTGCCGCGCAACAAACAAACAGTTCAATGGAGCAAATTACAGATCATGCAGAAACATTAGCCAATCTTGCGGAAGAGTTGAATGACTTATTAAGCCGGTTTACGGTATAGAATGAACAGATCAGCTGAATTATTTTTTATTAGAGGAGAGTGAAGGCGTCTTTGACTTCACTCTCAATTTACATATTGTAAAAGAAAGCGTTTTCCCTGATTAACAATTTGCGTACTGATGCAGGAGAAACAGTATAGTATATTCATTATAATAATTGTTTAAATATTTAGAATGAATAATCAGATCGGGGAGTTGATAAACAATGGGAAAAGCTGCCGTTAAGTCAAATGAGGAGGTTATATTTAAGGAGGAAAAGGAGAAAAAGAAGAAAAAGTTTAAATTTACAGCTCCTCATAGTTATGTTTTTATGGGCATGATTATTATCTTAGCAGGAATTTTAACGTACATTATACCAGCAGGTGAATTTAATAGAGTGGAAGATCCTGCGACGAAAAAATTACTTGTCGTACCTAATTCTTATCAAATTGTTGAACAATCGCCGATTAGTCCTTTTAATATGTTTATCAGTATTCAAAAAGGAATGCTCAATGCAGCAGAGATTATTTTCTACGTTTTTTTTGCCTATGGCTTTATATTTATGCTAACAAAGACAGGAGTTTTTAACAGTGGCATTGAGGCGCTTTTACGGAAAACAAAGGGAAAAGAAAGTTTAATTATCCCTGTTTTTATGCTTATTTTCGGTCTTATGGGGGCAACTTTCGGGATGTATGAGGAAAGTTATGGATACATTCCTTTGATGATGGGAATTGCTGTTGCTCTCGGATATGATGCATTAGTTGGCGTGGCTATTGTTTATGTAGGGGTCACTACGGGGTTTGCAGCTGCCATAACGAACCCTTTCACTATTGGAATCGCTCAGGGTATTGCAAAAATCCCTATGTTTTCCGGTATGGGGTTTCGTATTGTAGCCTTTATTTCTTTTATGTCTCTGTCTATTTTTTACGTGATGCGGTATGCGAAAAAAGTAAAAGAAAATCCAGAAGCAAGCCTTGTAAAAGACTTAAACTTTCCATTTATTTCAGATGTAAAAAAGGATGTACTAACTGAAACAGTATTCACTGTACGCCATAAAATCAGCTTAATATTGTTTGTAGGTACTATTCTTACATTAATTACTGGAACAGTGAAATTCGGCTGGTATATTCCGGAATTATCAGGTGTACTGATTATTATGATGATCGTTATAGGGTTAATAAATAAGCTTACTTTTGCTCAAATCGCAGATACATTCATAGAAGCATGTAAAAACATGGTGTTTGCCGCTTTGATTATAGGTTTGGCGAATGCGATTTTAGTTATTTTTCAAGATGGGAACATTATCGATACAATTGTGCATTACATGGCAATGGCCATTGAGGACTTATCGCCTTCTGTTGCAGCAAGTGCCATGCTTCTTGGACAAACTGTGCTTAATTTTTTTATTCCTTCAGGAAGTGCCCATGCAGCAATTTCAATGCCCCTTATGACACCGTTAGCCGATCTTATTGATATGAACCGCCAAGTGGCCGTGCTGGCTTTCCAATTTGGAGATGGATTTGCAAATATGTTATGGCCTCATACTGTTGCTGTGATATGTGGGATTGCCTGCATTCCAATCGACCGTTGGTATAAGTTTTTATGGCCGCTGTTCCTTTTAGTTTTAGGCTTGGAAATGATATTCATGACAATTGCCGTAGCGATCAATTATGGACCATAATTGACTGATGAAAGGATGAGAAGGTTGTATAGTAGTTTAGAAGAATTAAAGAAACATCCTGTATTTTACTATTTTTCGGAGATATCAAACATTCCTAGAGGCTCAGGTAATGAGAAAGCGATCAGTGATTATTTGCTTTACTTTGCAAAACAACGCAATTTAGAGGTCATACAGGATGAAGCATTAAATATTATTATCAAAAAGCCAGCTGTCACTGGATATGAAGATATACCTGCTGTTATTATACAGGGACATATGGACATGGTATGTGAAAAGAATAAGGAGTCTCTCCATGACTTCGAAAAGGACCCGCTTCAGTTAAGAATTGTGGGGGATATGCTATATGCAACAGATACAACATTAGGTGCTGATAATGGAATTGCTGTCGCTTATGCTTTGGCTTTGTTAGATTCGGACGACATTCCTCATCCTGCCTTGGAAGTAGTGATAACAACGGAAGAAGAAACGAATATGCGAGGAGCTTTCGCTGTTGATCCAGCCTGCTTAGATGGTGAGATCTTCATTAATATTGATTCAGAAGAAGATAATAAATTATTAGTAAGCGGGGCAGGCGGGATAAAAGCGACACAAATTTTAACCATTACTTGGCAGGAAGCTCCTGAGAATGCCGTAGGTTATCGTATTAGTATCAGGGGATTAAAGGGAGGACATTCGGGCATGTCTATCCACAAAGGGAGAGGAAATGCCAATAAAATCATCGGAAGATTATTATACGATCTATCGAGTGCATTTCCCTATTTTATTCAAGAAATTAATGGCGGATCAGCAGTCAATGCCATTCCAAGAGAAGCCGATGTAACGATTTTGCTTCAGTCGAGTGAGATAGGACAGCTAGAAAATAAAATACAGGAATGGAATCAGGTGTTAAAAAATGAGCTGCGAGCCTCTGACCCAGACATATATGTAAAGCTTGAAAAGATTCCGCTTGATTGTACGAAAGTTTTTTCAGAACAAACCATGAATAAAGCGATCACTTTCCTAATGTTAATTCCTAATGGTATTCAGAGTATGTCCATGGAGATCGAAGGGCTGGTTGAAAGTTCGACTAATATAGGGGTTGTTACGACCATAGACAAAGAATTATTATTTGAAAGTGATATAAGAAGCTCGGTCAAAAGTTTGAAGGACAATATTAGGAATCAAATGAAGCTAATGGCAGATACACTCGACTGCCAATTTACTACCGATTGCAATTATCCAGAGTGGCCGTATCAGCCTCATTCAAACATCCGAAGATTATTTGAAAAGGTGTATAAGGATCGGCACGGTACTGATATTGAGTTGATTGCAGTACATGCTGGATTTGAATGCGGTATTTTTGTAGAAAAGCTGCCTGGGATCGATGCGATTTCGATTGGTCCTGATATATATGATGTTCACACGCCTAATGAGCATCTAAATATACCGTCTACGTTGAATAATTGGCGATATTTCCTTTCTGTACTCAAAGAAATGAATACCTTTAAATTTGAGGAACATAACGAAACGGCTATAGAAGAGGCAGAAGAAGTAAGCTGATTAAGTAAGCAGGGATTTTTGGTCCGGTTGTATATTTACAAAAATGAACGCTAGAGAGTATTTATGTGAAGTGATTCGTTTTTTCTATATGAAACAGAGTACGGAGTCATAGCTATTAAGTTTCACTTAGCAGCTGTACAAGACGATCCGTACTCTGTTTCTTTTTTATTTTTTCATCTTTTAACTGGTCATATAGCTGTCATTATGAAAGCAAAACGCTGTTCAAACTTTCTGTATAATTGAATGTCACTTCATTTAATATTAAACTAGGTAAAAATGGGATCAATATCCTTAAAGTGCGGGGTGCACACATGAAGAATGAAATCAGGTTATCGGTGCAAGAAATTTTAGAGCTTGAACACTTTCGAAAAGCAAAGGTAGTAGCAGGAAAAGAAGGGATCCATCGAAAGGTTAAATGGGTACACGTAATGGAGATTTCCGATGTTAGTGACCTTTTAAATGGAGATGAATTGATTCTATCAACTGGAGTAGGGTGGAAAAAAGGGAAAGAAACCTTGTTTTCTATTGTGCAGCAATTGATTGACTGCCAGGCAGCGGGACTATGTATAGAAATTGGGGAATATTTGAATGAAATTCCCGATGAAATCATACAGCTGGCCGACCGTTATGATTTTCCGGTGATCGTATTTTATGAGGAAGTCCGGTTTGTTGACATCACGGAAAGTGTACATACGTTAATTATTAAAAAACAGTATCAAATGATTACGGATTTAGAGGACTACTCGCGCCGGCTGAATGAAGTGCTGCTTGAGACAGATCCCAAGGAGAAAGTTCTTAATATGCTGCACGAACAAATAGGCATACCAGTTATTTATGTGCCAAAAGAAGGCCGTGCAGAGATCGTTTCAAGTCAAACAAAAAAGGAAAAGCAACAGCTCCTCCAAGGGGCCAAAGAAAACAAATTTGGAAACGGCAGCAATATCGCACGCCAGCAAATTCATGTGTGGAATCAAAGTTTTGCCGAGCTGATCATTATTTCAGAGGAAGACGGAATTACTGAATTTGAGACGCTGATTTTGGATCGGACCGTGACGGCTCTTGCCCAAGTAATCTTGCGTGAGTTGTGGACAGAAGAGAGAAGGAAGGCGAAGGAAGCAGACTGGATTCAAGGGTGGCTGACAGGAGAACATAATGAAGAACAAATAACGGCGTATCTGGCAGAATTGGAACCCGCTGTCGAGCCTAAAAGAGCGGCTGTCCTGCTCTGTAAGATGAAACAGCTGGATAAAGAAGGTTCGAATACGATGTATTTCAAAATGGTCATGCGCTCTATTTTCCAAGAACAAGGCTTTTTTCTTTTATCGGCTGTTATGAAAAGGGATGTCGTTTTCATTTTGCTTGATCAGCGGGAAGCGAATGATTGTAAACAACGGATAAAAGCAGGTATCGATCAAATGTTTAAGCCTGAATACGTAAAAAGCCATTCTTTTTTACCTATTCAAGTCAGTTTAGGAACGATTGTCGGAAGATTCGATCAAGTTGAGGCGAGTTATGAAAAGGCCAAGGTCACAGCCATTATTAGGGAAAGAGCAGACAATGAACTGACTAGTTATTTTTATGAAGATTTACATATATATAGATTAATTTACTATGCACATGAGCGAGGTATTCTCCAGGAGTTTGTGTCCGATTATTTAACACCTATACTACTATACGATCAGGAGAATAATGCAAGTCTAATGAATACATTAAAAGTTTATCTAGAGTGCAGCGGCTCAAAAAAAGAAACAGCGGAACGCCTGTATATTGTGAGGCAGACCCTGTATCATAGACTTGAAAAATTATATGAACTTTTAGGAGAAGATTTTATGAAACCGGCTAAACGGCAAGCGATTGAAGCCGCCATTTCTGCTTACAAATACCTTGAATTGTCTAATCAAACCTTTCCAATAGAAGACAGAATGTGAGAGAAGAAGCGGACATCATTCATAATGTAGAAGAAACCTTTGGAATGTTTTTACTCTCTGTCTAATGTAAGCGTTATCCACTGGAAATATAATAAAGCTATCACGATAGATTAGAAATCTTTAGGAGGTTTTACTATGGTAGTGACAAATGAGGTTCAAACGGTCAAAAACTTTATTGGAGGGAAATGGACAGAATCATCCAGCCGAAAAATAGCGGAAGTCCCTAATCCAGCGACAGGTGAAGTGATTGCTAGACTCGCAGTTTCTACCCGAGAGGACGTTGATCAAGCAGTCGCAGCTGCTAAAGAGGCGTTTCAAACGTGGAAGAAAGTGGCGGTTCCGCAGCGCGCCCGTATCTTATTTCGCTACCAGCAGCTGCTCGTAGATCATTGGGAAGAGCTGGCTGAAATTGTTACGCTTGAAAATGGAAAAAGTTATAGCGAAGCATATGGAGAAGTTCAGCGTGGGATTGAGTGCGTTGAGTTTGCTGCTGGCGCACCTACTTTAATGATGGGAAGTCAGCTGCCGGATATTTCGGCAGGCATTGAGTCCGGCATGTACCGTTATCCGATCGGTGTAGTCGGCGGTATTACGCCTTTTAACTTCCCGATGATGGTGCCATGCTGGATGTTCCCACTCGCCATTGCCTGCGGAAACACATTTGTATTAAAGCCATCAGAGCGCACTCCCCTTTTGGCGAATCGTTTAGCCCAACTGTTTAAAGAAGCGGGTCTTCCAGATGGCGTATTAAATATTGTTCACGGGGCTCATGATGTAGTTAATGGGATTTTGGAACATAAAGATGTCAAAGCCATTTCATTCGTCGGTTCGCAGCCGGTTGCGGAATACATCTATAAAACAGCTGCGGCCAATGGCAAACGAGTACAGGCGCTCGCTGGAGCAAAGAATCATTCAATTGTATTACCGGACGCAGATTTAGAAAATGCGGCAGTCAACATTACAAGCGCTGCTTTCGGATCAGCAGGAGAACGGTGTATGGCTGCTTCAGTTGTTGTAGCAGTTGGTCATATTGCTGATGAATTAGTTCAGCGTCTTAAACAAAAAGCAGATGAAATCAAAATGGGCAATGGGATGGAAAAAGGCGTGTTTCTTGGGCCGGTGATCCGTGAAGCCCATAAGGAACGGACGATTGGCTATATTGACAGTGGAGTGGAAGAAGGAGCGGTACTTATCCGTGACGGCAGAAGAGAAGGGGAGCATGAGAGAGGATATTTTATCGGCCCGACGATTTTCGACCATGTAAAGACGAATATGAAAATTTGGCAGGATGAAATCTTTGCACCTGTGCTTTCCATCGTCCGTGCTGAAAGTCTGCAAGAGGCGATAGAAATTACAAATAAATCGGAGTTTGCGAATGGAGCATGCCTCTATACAGACAGTGCGAAAGCGATTCGAGAATTCCGTGAAGAAATTGACGCAGGTATGCTCGGTATTAACTTAGGTGTACCTGCTCCGATGGCATTTTTCCCATTCTCGGGTTATAAAAACTCGTTCTATGGTGATCTTCATGCGAATGGCAAAGATGGAGTGGAATTTTATACGCGCAAAAAGATGATGACGGCTCGTTATTAAACCGGTGAGGAAAGAGAGGTGAAACATTGTGCAGGCAGCAGCAGAAGACTTACAAGCGAAGGACCAGCGTTATGTATGGCATGCAATGAGGGGCTCGGCTTCTGTTTCGGGGAATTTAGTGATTAAGAAGGCGGAAGGTGCATGGATCACGGATATAGAGGATAACAAATATTTGGACGGTTTATCGGGTCTCTGGTGTGTGAATGCTGGTTATGGCAGAAAGGAGCTGGCGAAAGCCGCTTACGAGCAATTGCTGGAGATGCCGTACTTTCCGTTAGCTCAGAGCCACGTGCCTGCTATTCAATTAGCTGAAAAATTGAATGAATGGCTCGGTGGCGATTATGTGATTTTTTTCTCCAATAGCGGCTCCGAAGCGAACGAAACAGCATTTAAAGTTGCACGCCAATACCATCAGCAAAAAGGAGAACATAGCCGATATAAGTTTATTTCCCGCTACCGCTCTTATCATGGAAATTCAATGGGGGCTTTATCAGCAACAGGACAGGCTGAGCGCAAATATAAATATGAACCGCTTGCTCCAGGATTTATTCATGTGAATCCACCTGATATTTATCGTCACCCTGATGATGAACATACACTTGAAAGTGCAGAAGAAGTCGACCGTGTCATGACATGGGAGCTAAGTCAAACTGTAGCAGCGATGATCATGGAGCCGATTATTTCAGGAGGAGGCTGCCTGATTCCTCCGCAGAACTACATGAAAAAAGTAAAAGAGATTTGCGAAAAGCATGGGGCGCTGCTCATTTGTGATGAAGTGATCTGTGGATTTGGCCGGACAGGCAAACCGTTTGGATTTATGTATTATGATGTAAAGCCGGACATTATTACAATGGCTAAAGGGATCACAAGCGCTTATCTTCCACTTTCCGCGACAGCGGTGAAACGAGAGATTTATGAAGCATACAGCGGCAGTGATCCATATGATCGTTTCCGCCATGTGAACACGTTCGGAGGAAATCCGGCTGCCTGTGCATTGGCATTGAAAAACTTAGAGATTTTCGAAAACGAGAAATTAATTGAACGTGCCGAGGTGCTGGGAAAGAGAATGTTGAAAGAGTTGGAAGAGCTAAAAGATGTATCCTTTGTGGGAGATGTTCGTGGAAAAGGCCTTCTGATCGGTATTGAATTAGTGGAAGATAAGCAGACAAAAAGGCCAGCAGATGCGGAAGTAGTGAACAAGGTCATTAGGCTTTGCAAAGATAAAGGGCTGATTATCGGCAAGAATGGTGATACAGTAGCAGGCTATAATAACGTCCTGCAGCTTGCTCCGCCATTAAGTATCACAGAAGAAGACTTTTCTTTTATTGTGACAACGATGAAAGAGTGTTTACGATCGTTATAATGAATTGTAAACAGATTGTAGAGATATTATCAGGCTGCTTTGGATATTCCAGAGTAGTCTTTTTTGACGTTGACTTTAATCAGGCTAGGAAAGGGAAGTTTACTGATAATTGCGAAAAAAACGTGTTAAACTAATAAAGTAGTTGCTCTCAAAAACATAGTGCTAAGAATCTTATGAGAGTAGATGAAAATATGTTTACTAGTGATTCACCGCTCTCACAAGTCAGGAGGCGAATTCATGGAACAAGAACAAAAAGCGTGGCCATATGCTTTTGCATGTGTCATGGTAACAATTAGTACGCTTGGCTTTGGACGGATGTCTTACGGAATTTTCATGTCTTTTATGAAGGAAAGCTTATCGATTACATATGAACAGGCAGGAATGCTCGGTACAGCGTCATCGATTGGATATTTAGGGTTGGTTCTTTTTGCTGGAATTATGGCTGCGAAATGGGGTTCCAAAAGACTGGTCATTATTGGAACGCTGCTCGTCGCTTGCGGTTTGCTCTATCTCGCCTTTGTTGGAAGCTTCATTTCGTGTCTGGCCGGGATGGTGTTGCTCGGCATCGGTACGGCTTTTACGTATACACCGATTGTCAACATTGTTGTGGGCTGGTTTCCTAAACAAAGAGGGAGGATGATCGGCTTTCTCGGTAGTGGATTAGGACTAGGAACGCTTATTTCCAGCCTGCTTATTCCATTCTTTACGGCTTGGTATCCTGTAAACGGCTGGCGGTATCTTTGGTTTTCGTATGGGGTGTTTTCTTTATTATCTGCCTTTGTTGCTCTGCTCGTTCTTCGGGACCCGCCAATCCCTTTACGTAAAACTGCGCAAAAAGAGGATTCTCTTTTTCGTGAGGTGTACTTGCACAAAAGAGTATTGCTCGTCGCTTTCATTTATGGGTTGATTGGCTTTGCCTACTTGCTTCCCCAAAGCTTCTTGTTCAGTTACATTTTAGAGGCCCGCATTGATCCGTATGGGGCTGGTCAAATCATGGCTATTAGTGGTGTGTTGTCTATTTTTAGCGGACCTTTGTGGGGAACGATTTCGGATAAGATCGGCAGGAAAAAGTCTCTGCTCATCACACTTTTCCTAGGAGCCTTATCAGTGGCTATACCTATCCTATTTCCGGTATACATAGGGTTTGTTGCTAGCCAGTTTCTTTGGGGGATTACGCTTGTTGGGATGCTTGCTCTTATACAGGCTCTCTCGACAGAACAGATTCATCCGTCTTATGCACCGATCGCTTTAGGATATGTCACGGTGTACTTTGCGTTTGGCCAGCTGCTTGGTCCGGGGATTGGCGGATGGATGATTGATCATATTGGCGGAATTCCATCTGTTCTAGTGCTATGCTGCGGGCTGCTGCTGCTGGCTTTCATATTATCCACACAACTGCATAAAGAAGCAGCGCCCGAACTAATTGTTTTGCAAAATAAGCAGGATTCGGTGTGAATAGTGTAGGTATTTCTTTTTTAGAATTTTATATTTTGTAAACACTTTATTAAAAAGTTAGGTCATATGATAGGTATTTTATTATGAATTAAAAGAAAGGAAAAATAGGTTTTTACATAATCCGGAAATGCTATGTGAAGAACGAGAGATAATACTTTGAGCGATCGTATAAATAAAATTTTTTTGAACAAATTAAAACAAGGAGTTTTTCGAAATAGAGGAAAAGAGGTTTGGAATACGTTATTTTTGGCAAAATAAGTGGATAAAGGAGGAAGAAAAGGTGGAAAAATTAACTGAAGAAGAACAAATTGTTCTTGCCTATTATATTCAGTATTATCAAGGAAATGACCCGAACGATATTGCTGAAATGCACGAGATTTTGACTAAAGGAATGCCTTCGTATCCATCATTGATGAATGAATTAGCGGAGGAAAAATTGCTCAATGGAAGTGAGGCGATCCCTTCGTCTCCTGTAGAGAACGGCCGGGAAAAGATGACAAAGCCAATGATTACTAATAAAGGTGTCATGCATATTGACAACATTTTAGATATTCAGTCATATGCAGTTGAAAAAGACAAGCTATCGTATATAAAAAGTAGTATACTAACGAACGATTTGGAGTTATCATCTGATGTTATTGAAGCGTATGTGAAAACGTCCTTGCAAATCCAATAATAGTGAATGTCAAAGAAAAATTTATATAAAAATAATATCGCGCTGAACCTTGATCACTCCAGGCTTCAGCGCGTTTTTTCTTTGTTCGTTTTTTCGACATGCGTTTGAAAAAGATGTAGAAGTATGTTTACACTTATATAGTAAGCGGGTATAAAATAGCATAAACTTTCGTAATCTATGAAGTTTAAGGGGGAAGATCGTGAAGAAAACAACGTCTATTTTTTGGATTTCAATAGTTATCAGTGTGTTATTTGTCTCTTGGGGTGTCATTGCTCCTGATCAATTGATTAAGGTGATGACATCTACACAAAGTTTTTTACTTGACCGTTTCGGGTGGTTTTATCAATTTTCCGCTACTTTCTTTCTGATTTTTGCTTTATGCGTTGCGTTTAGCCGTTTTGGAAAGATTAAGCTTGGAAAGCCGGAAGATAAGCCTGAGTTCAGTACGTTAACGTGGTTTGCTATGTTATTTAGCGCGGGAATGGGAATTGGACTTTTATTTTACGGAGTTTCTGAACCTGTTTCGCATTATACAACCCCTCCATTTGGAACATCTCAATCGATTGAATCCGCAAAAATAAGCTTAGAACATACGTATCTGCACTGGGGGTTTCATGCTTGGGCCATTTATGCAGTCGTAGCGCTTGCTTTAGCTTACTACAAATTCCGTAAAAACATGCCTGGTTTGATGAGTGCCACTTTATATCCGCTGATCGGTGATAAAGCGAAAGGACCGATTGGGCACACGGTGGACATTATTGCTGTATTTGCTACTGTATTTGGTGTAGCCGCGTCGTTAGGGCTTGGAGCTTCACAAATCAACAGTGGATTACACTATTTAATTGGTATGCCTATCAGCTTTAACACTCAACTCCTTATTATTGCAATAACAACTGTTCTATTTATCATTTCGGCAGGAACAGGTGTCTCAAAAGGAATTAAATATTTAAGTAATACGAATATGGTGCTTGCTGTTATTCTATTCTTCTCTTTTCTTTTCCTTGGTCCAACACAATATTTGCTGGAATTGTTTTCAACTACGTTTGGCGGGTACTTGCAAAACCTTCCTAGCATGGGACTGAGATTCGCTCCATTTAATCCAGAGAATAATCAATGGGTCAAAGACTGGACTATTTTTTACTGGGCTTGGTGGATTTCATGGACACCGTTCGTTGGAACATTTATCGCTCGTGTATCTAAAGGGCGCACCGTTCGTGAATTTATTATGGCTGTATTAATTATTCCAACGCTTGTCTGTTCACTATGGTTCGGAGTATTCGGCGGGACAGGTATTTATTTCGATTTAGTACAAGGCCTGGATGTAGCTAAACAAAGCTTTGAGACATCTCTATTCTTTGTATATGAGCATATGCCTTTCGGAGACGTGTTATCAGTTATCTCTGTTATCCTTATTTTGACATTCTTTGTGACATCAGCTGATTCAGCAACCTTTGTTCTCGGGATGCAGACGACAAATGGAAGCTTAAATCCACCATTTTTTGTCACGCTCAGCTGGGGACTGATTCTAGCAGCAATTGCGTCTGTTTTACTCGCAACAGGCGGTCTTGTTGGAATGCAAGCTGCCATTATTGTCAGCGCTTTGCCGTTAGCGATCATCCTTCTCTTTATGTCCTATGCACTAATTAAATCGTTTCGGCAGGAACTTTCCGTAAATAAAGAGGTCAAGCAGCATAAAAAATCCGCATAAGAATCACAATGAAATAAAGAACTCCTTGGTTAGTCAAGACCAACTGCCTGCCGTGGCCTTCACTAGCTAAGGAAAGAGGGGTATCCTAATTTACCACCCGCTTATAAAAGGCAGCCGGCTGCCTTGCTTTTTTGAAGGCTTCATGCGGTTTTTAATTTGTATTGCAAGCAATAACCTTTCATATTCTGATTGCATAAAATAGATTAAGGCATTGTTGATATGAGGGGAAAGTATGGATAAACAAAAAGTAGATGAATCTCAATACATTCAGCAGCATCTATCTAATGAGCGAACATTTCTTGCTTGGCTTCGCACAGGCATAGCCGTCGTCGGAATTGGATTTTTAGCAGTGACTCTGCACTTAAACTATGGAGCTCAGGTAAGTGCCATTACGGATACAATCTCTTTATTAATGATGGGGTTTTCCCTTATCATCGGAATTGCTTTTCTTTTTACAGGAGTATTTAGTTATTTTATTAAGCGAAAAGAGATCAATGAGGAAACTTTCCGTTCATCTACAGCGATTATCGTCTTTGCAGCCGTTACTGTCAGTATCCTTATTTTAATGCTTGGGGCTTATTTTATGCTAGTTTTGCAGACTTAGTTAGAAGCCTGATGTATATGAAATAAACGTAAAGCAGACAGATAAAAGAGCTATCTCACAAAAGTTTGTCCTCACATCAAGTGGGGGATGACACTTTAATTGCGAGATAGCTTTTTTTGTTTGTATAACAAAAAAAGTAATAAAAACAAAAAAGTGATATACTTTACTTTCCTAAAATTGTATAATATTTAATAGAATGATAATTTGGAATTATCAGAAAAATTAAAAGAAGGAGCATTTTTCAACGAATGAGTAAGGATAATATTTACAGTGAATAAGGGGGATTCATTATGTTCGGTATGGAAGATCCAATCATTGCAGCGGCATGGGTAGGTACTATTTTATCAATGGCAGGTTGTGTTGTTTTCGGGTTGATGATGTGGAATCGGGGAGAAGAGGAGGAGTGATGTAAATGAACCTGGCGATATTAATTCCTATACTTTTGATTTATTTAGGCATTATGTCCGCACTGGCGTATTACGGTTATAAAACGACGAGGTCTGAAGCGGACTACTTAGTAGGCGGGCGGGATATTAACCCGACGGTGATGGCACTTTCTTACGGAGCCACTTTCATTAGTACGTCTTCATTAATCGGGTTTGGCGGCGTAGCTTCATTATACGGTTTTGGATTATTATGGCTTTGTTTTTTAAATATCGTGTTTGGTGTCTTTATTTCCTTCGTCTTTTTTGGAACACGTATTCGAAAAGTATCGAAGAATTTGGAAGCGTATACATTTGCTGAGCTGCTCGGTAAACGCTACAATTCAAAATTTATCACAGTATTTTCAGGCATCGTTATTTTCGTCTTAATGCCGGCCTATACGAGTATTGTCCTCGTCGGAGGAGGCCGTTTTCTTCAGGAAACCCTTTCTATGAACTATAATATTGCTCTCCTCGTACTAGCTATTATCGTCGGTTTTTATGTATTAAGCGGCGGGATTAAGGCGGTTATGTATACGGATGCCTTTGCGGCTATTGTGATGTTTGTCGGCATGGCGATCTTTTTATTTATGGGGTACAAGGCAGTTGGAGGCGTGATCGATGGACATGCCGGATTAACGGCCATGAAAGATCTAGTTCCTCAGGCATTAGTCGATCAAGGTCACCGCGGCTGGACATCTATGCCGGAACTCGGCTCGCCGATCTGGTGGACATTAGTGAGTACGATCGTGATGGGGGTCGGCATCGGGGTGCTTGCACAGCCGCAGCTCGTGATGCGGTTTATGACCGTGAAAAACAATCAGGCACTGTATCGCTCTGTTATCGTCGGCGGCGTGTTCATCTTCTTTATGACTGGAGCCGCTTTCATGCTTGGTCCAATCAGCAATCTGTATTTCCATGATCAATTAGGGAAGCTGGCTATAGAGGCCGCCAAAGGAAATGTGGACCTTGTGATTCCTTCACTGATCAATCATTTAATGCCGGAATGGTTCGTTTATTTGTTTACACTGACGTTATTGTCAGCTGCTATTTCAACAATCAGTTCTCTTATTCATCTTCAAGGATCTGCTTTCGGACAAGATATTTTGAAAAGTTTCGGCATCAACTCCTTGTTAGGAATGGACGCCTCCCGGA
Organism: Bacillus lumedeiriae; assembly: GCF_044891285.1. Classification (NCBI taxonomy): domain Bacteria; kingdom Bacillati; phylum Bacillota; class Bacilli; order Caryophanales; family Bacillaceae; genus Bacillus; species Bacillus lumedeiriae. The sequence continues at coordinate 29,777 of NZ_JAUIYO010000010.1, read as the reverse complement.
TTGGAGTGCTGTTCGGTATCACTGCGGCTGTTGCCCTGTCTTATATTTTGCCGGGCGGCGTCATTGCCCAGGCAACCGCTTTCTGGTTTGGGATATGTGCAGCTGGATTTTTGCCGGTTATGATCGGAGCTTTCTTCTGGGAAAAATCTACGAGAGCCGGTGCCAAGGCGAGCATGATGGTCGGTTTTACCATCAGTATTTTAGGGTTTATGTTTTTGCATGAAAAAGAAGCAGCGGTTCTTGGGTTATCCAAGGCATTGTTTGGAAAAAATACACTCCTTGCTTATCCAATGACACACGTTGATCCATTATTTTATGCCCTTCCGCTTTCGGCGATTGTTTTTGTTGTTGTGAGTTTGCTTACGAAAAAAGAAGACCCTGTGACGGAACTGCAACATCAAGATCAGATTGTGTAATGTATTGTTAACAACAGCCAGTTCACTGCTTATCAGTGAACTGGCTGTTGTTTTTAAGAGAGTAATTTTAGAAATAAAGCTGGTTTCATGTTAGTTATTAAAATTTTTGATTCTTTTGTTCTCAATAATAGATTAAATTCATCCAAACAATATATTATTCGAATGAATAAGTGAAACATACATTAAATGACAAGAACTTTCATATTGCGTAAGAATTAAGGGGAGAGGGCAAATGGGAAAATGGAATAAAGAAAAAATTTTTCAAGTAGTACAGGAAAAAAACGTAAAATTTATCAGATTGCAGTTCACGGACATTTTGGGAGCCGTTAAAAATGTTGAAATTCCTTCGTCGCAGTTGGAGAAAGCGCTGAATAACAAGATGATGTTTGATGGTTCATCTATTGAGGGATTTGTTCGTATTGAAGAATCCGATATGTATCTCTATCCTGATTTGGATTCGTTCGTCATTTTCCCATGGACAGCTGAAAAAGGAAAAGTCGCCAGGTTTATTTGTGACATCTATCATCCGGATAGCACTCCATTTGAAGGTGATCCTCGTACCAACTTAAAGAGAATTCTCAGTGAAATGAAAGAGCTTGGATTTACAGATTTTAATGTCGGTCCTGAGCCTGAGTTTTTTCTATTTAAATTAGATGAGAACGGTGCACCTACTCTCGAGCTAAATGATAGCGGCGGCTATTTTGACCTGGCACCGACTGATCTTGGAGAAAACTGCCGCCGTGATATTGTGCTGGAATTGGAAGAGATGGGATTTGAAATTGAAGCTTCCCATCATGAAGTAGCTCCTGGACAGCATGAAATTGATTTTAAATACAAGGATGCTGTGAAAGCATGTGACGATATTCAAACGTTTAAATTAGTTGTAAAGACAATTGCCCGTAAGCATGGATTACACGCAACGTTTATGCCCAAACCGTTGTTTGGAGTGAATGGTTCAGGGATGCATTGTAATTTGTCTTTATTTAAAAATGGTGAAAATGTCTTTTATGATCAACATGGGGATATGGAGTTAAGTGATATGGCTAGACAATTTGTAGCCGGTATTTTGAAGCATGCTCCTAACTTTACTGCAATCACGAATCCGACTGTTAATTCATATAAAAGATTAGTTCCCGGTTATGAAGCTCCATGTTATGTAGCCTGGTCAGCGAGAAACAGAAGTCCGCTCATCCGTATCCCGGCTTCGCGCGGATTAAGTACTCGTATAGAGGTACGGAGTGTTGATCCTTCTGCCAATCCTTACTTAGCGCTGGCTGTTCAGCTTGCGGCTGGATTAGATGGCATTAAAAATAAGTTAACACCTCCTAAAACCGTCGATAAAAATATCTACGTCATGTCCAAAAAAGAGAGAGAGGAAAACAACATCGTTGATTTACCAGCTACATTAGCTGAGGCGCTTGAAAATTTTCAAAGGGATGAAGTGATGACTAAGGCTTTAGGCAGCCATGTATGTGAACATTTTGTTGAAGCCAAAACTATCGAATGGAACTTGTTCCGTACACAAGTCCATCCATGGGAACGTGAGCGCTATATGACACAATATTAGGTGTCAGTTAATTAGAAGTACCCTAGCTGAAAGGGAAAATCTTGATCGGAAAGAGTGATAACGGGTGTGTGGAATAACAGGATGGATTCATTGGCATCAACATTTAACAACTCAGGCAGTTATTGTGGAAAAGATGGCACGTACACTGGCGAAACGCGGCCCGGATGCTTTAAATATATGGAGTGCCGACCACGTTTCATTAGGTCATACACGCCTGGTCGTTGTCGACCCGGCCGGCGGCAGTCAGCCGATGACAAAAACAGCTAATGAACGTACGTATACGATGGTGTACAATGGCGAGCTTTACAACACAGAAGAACTTCGTAAAGAGCTATTGAAGAAAGGGTATACTTTTCAGTCTCATTCCGATACGGAAGTATTATTGACCGCTTATACGGAGTGGAAAGAGAAATGTGTAGATTATGTAAATGGCATTTTTGCTTTTGCCATTTGGGATCATCATCGGGAGCAGCTCTTTATGGCGAGAGACCGCCTTGGTGTTAAGCCGTTATTTTATAAGGAAGAAAGTGGGTCATTTTTATTTGGTTCTGAGCTAAAAGCGATTTTAGCTCACCCGAATGTGAAAGCAGAAGTAGGATGGGAAGGATTGCAGGAAGTATTCGGGTTAGGCCCGTCCCGTACTCCAGGAAACGGGGTATTTAGAGGAATAAAAGAATTGCGCCCGGCTCATGCACTCACCTATAAACGAAATGGATTAAAGGTATGGAGATACTGGAATGTAGAAAGTAAAAAACATGATCAAACAGTAGAAGAAACCGTAGAACAAGTACGATTTTTGATAAAAGATGCGATCGAGCGGCAGCTGACAGCGGATGTACCTGTTTGTACGTTTCTATCTGGGGGAGTAGATTCAAGCGCTATCAGTATACTCGCTTCCGAATTTTTTAAAAAAGAAGGGCGCGGCCCGCTCCATACGTATTCCATTGACTATGATCGTAACAGCCAATATTTCAAAGCGAACGACTTTCAGCCCGATGCAGACGAGTTATGGATAAGAAAAATGCAGAAGTACATCAGTTCAATCCATCACTCGGCCGTCATTCAAAATGATCAGCTCACTGATTATTTAACAGAAGCCGTTGCAATGAGGGATTTGCCGGGAATGGCGGATGTAGATTCATCATTATTATGGTTTTGTGAAAACATTAAAAAGCATTTTACAGTTGCCTTATCTGGTGAATGTGCAGATGAAATTTTTGGAGGCTATCCATGGTTCTACAAGGAAGACTTTCTGCATATGGAAGGCTTTCCATGGATGAGGTCACAAGAAGAAAGACAGCAGCTGCTGCTGCCACAATGGCAAAAGAAACTTGATCTAACGGAATATGTAAGGGAGCGATATAAAGAAACGATCAGTGAAACACCTCAATTAGAAGGGGAAAGTCCTTTGGAAGCCCGCCGCCGGGAAATGTTTTATTTAAATATGACCTGGTTTATGGCGGCACTCCTCGAGCGGAAAGACCGTATGAGCATGGGGGCTGGCTTAGAAGTTCGTGTTCCATTTGCAGATCATCGGCTCGTAGAATATGCCTGGAATATACCTTGGGAAATGAAGATGCTCAATGGCCGTGAGAAAGGTATTTTACGGCGGGCTTTGGAAGGGCTTCTGCCCCATGATGTTCTTTATCGTAAAAAGAGCCCTTATCCGAAAACACACCACCCTGGATATACACAACTCGTTAAGAACATGTTAACTGCCATTATAAACAATCAGACCTCTCCAATCCTTGAGTTAATCTCAAAACAAAAAGCGAGAGACATCATCGACTCAGGTGGATCCGCCTTCAAAGTTCCGTGGTTCGGCCAGCTCATGACTGGTCCGCAGCTTATCGCCCATCTTGCCCAAATTAATATATGGATGGAACAATATAATATCAATATCGTAGACAACTAAAGTGAAAGAGATACTCCTTATTACGCTAATGAGTGTATGTATTATAAATATTTGAATCGCATGATATTTGTCCATTCCCTTTTCAGCTGTCCTCATAAATTAGTAGAAAGGGGGGGATGAACATGCCGAAAGATCACAAAAAAGGGAAGGAACAGAATACACAAGAACAGGAACAAGCTCAAGAACAAGAGCAAGAACAAGAGCAAGAACAAGAACAAGCTCAAGAACAAGAGCAAGAACAAGAACAAGAACAAGAACAAGAGCAAGAACAAGAACAAGAGCAAGAACAAGAACAAGAGCAAGAACAAGAGCAAGAACAAGAGCAAGAACAAGAGCAAGAGCAAGGAAAAGACAAGAAAAAAGGGAAAGGCAAGAAATAAGGGAATTTAAAAAGAATCTTGGATATGAAAAAAACAATTGTGAGCAAGGCTTGCTTTAAAAGACGGAGAGCTGTTAACAAAAAGAGCTGTTGGGCATTGGCCGACAGCTCTTTCACATGGGCAGATAGGTTATTTGAAATAATCAAGAGGGGGGATTAACGTTGTACCTAATTGGAGAAACTTTACGTAAAAAGAAGAACCCCGGCAATACCCGAAAGAATGATAACTAATGCTGGATGCGCTCGGAATCTAGTTAATGCCAGCAGGGAGAGGAGAAAAATCAGAAAAAGGCCAAGTGAATACAGGGAGAGAGGACCGATTAACCCATTGGCTATTGCGAATTTAATTGCTGCATACACGATCAGCCCAACAACGATTGGGCGCAAACCATAAAAGGCGGATTGGACGATAGGATGCTTGTTTGCCTTGTAGAAAAAAGCGGCCATGATCAAAATGATGATCAATGACGGCAATACAACCCCGAGTGTAGAAGCAGCTGCTCCGGCGAAGCCAGCTGTTTGATACCCGACAATGACCGCACAGTTTGTCGCAATCGGACCAGGTGACATGCCGGCAATAGCAATAATGTCAGTAAATTCCTTCGTGGTCATCCAATGATGAGCAGTCACTTCCACTTCAATGATTGGCAGCGTTGCGTAACCTCCCCCGAATGAGATGAGCCCGATCATGAAAAATGTTTTAAATAGTTCTAGTAAAATCATATTTTTCACCCAGCCTTCTTTTCATATCCATCGAGCTTTGTCTTATAGCCGAGCCATGTTCTTATTTTAACGAGGAAAATTCCAGCAAATATTCCACTAAGAATAATGAGAAAAGGATGAACATGAAGAAAAAGTAAAAGTAAAACAGTCAATCCAGCTACAGACAGTGTCGTTTTATCAATGATCGCTGTTGGCGCAATTTTATAAGCCGCTAGACAAATAAGAGCTACAACAGCTGGCCCGATTCCATGAAAAGCAGCTTCTACGATCGGAGTATCTTTAAAATACAGATAAAATATGCTAAGCATGATGACAATAAGAAACGTCGGCAGCAAGACACCAATTAATGCGGCAATCGCCCCGCTTATACCTGCAATCCGATACCCGACAAATGTAGCTGAATTAATAGCCATTGCTCCAGGAGCCGATCCTGCTAGAGCAACAACATCGGTGATCTCTTTCGTTTCGATCCATTTCTTTTTTATGGCTACTTCTCTTTCAATGATTGGAATCATCGCATAACCGCCGCCAAATGTGATCGGCCCGATTTTTAAAAAGGTGAAAAATATGTCTGAAAGCAATTTCCAGTTATTTGTCATTTGCACACCTCTTTACGTTCTCTTTTTTAATGCTGATTCCAGTATAACACTCTTTTATCCATTTTGGTTATAAGTTGTTAAAAAATTTAAAAAATGGTGCTGCGATCTGTTAAATAATAGTGTAGCAACATTCTGCCAGCCCCGATTGCACTAGCATTTTCACCAAGTAAGCCCTTGCTGAAAACAATTTCATGATTTGGATAGATGGCCTTCAAACGATTCTGGGCTGTTTCTATGACAGTGTGATAATACAAATCCATTTTGGTGTAAAGAGGACCATTTAAAATAATTAATTCGGGGAAAAACATATGGACTAAATTAGCAAGGCCGATCCCGGAGTAATAGGCAGCATCCTCTATGATCTGCCGGGCAAAATGATCTCCTTCATTGACCGCCTGACAAATCTCTTCGAAAGTAATCTCTTCAATGTTTATTCTCCATTCACGAAGGACGGAAGGGTAGCCGCGTTTAAGTCCTTTGACAATTTCGCTTTGAATCGCCGGGATAGACGAGTAAGCATGGATACATCCATAGGCGCCACAAACACACTTTCTTCCATGGATGTCTACAATCATATGACCTTGGCCGAATGCTCCCAATTTATCGGCCCCTTGAACAAGATGCCCATCTATAATCAGTCCGTTACGGATGCCATCTCCTTTTAGAATATTAATCACATTCTGGTATTTTTTAAATGCATCCTGCTGGTATTCCGCAAGTGTCGCGGTATTCGATCCATATTCCAACACTGTTTTGATGTTTAGTTTTTCACTTAAGATTTGGCACAAGTGAACGTCTTTCCAGCCGGGTGATGGAAAAATTGGATTTAAGATCATGCCTTTTTCGCGATCTAATGGACCGATCGCTCCAATTCCTGCTCCCAATATATCGTTCATTGTGAGCCTTTGACGCTGCAGCATCGTATGAATACAGGAAACAATAAACTCAATGACAACGTCAGGAGTAGTTGTTTCATCCATCGTCAAGCTTTCCTCATCAATGATGGAGAAAGCAAGATCCATTAATAAAACTTTCGTGTGTGTGGTTGAAATATCTATTCCTATCACGTAATAAGCATCGACTTTCACTTCGTACATAATTGGTTTACGGCCGCCGCTTGATTGTCCGTACCCGCTTTCAATAACAAGTTCACTTTGGATCAGCTCATCAATCAGCCGAAAGCACGTTGTCTGCTTGATGCCTGTATATTTTACTAAATCGGTTCTAGAAACAGGCCCATGTTCGGTAATGAGGCTATATAATTCTTTTAAACTTTTATCTTTTTGTGAAAGAATACCGGTAAATTGCTTAATCATTTGTATCCTCCATTTTGATTCGTATAGATATCTATGTTATTTAGTATAACGCTTTCATGCAGCTTGATCATATAGAGGATAATGATTTATACAAAGAAGCATAAAAATAAAGAGATCTTTATTTCAAATTGAGAAGAAGTATACGAGAAAAATTTATAAATCTAATTTAATAGACTATTTTTCTAATTTTCAGAAAAAACTTTTGACTAAAATGGAAGGAACATTTACAATAACAGTAATTAGGGAAGCGTTTACGAGAATGAAAGGTGTAGTGTGATTCTCAAAGAAAAACAGAATAAGTAAAGGGAGTGTCGAGATGACGACGGTTATCAATGATGTGAAAACATACAATTTATACATTAACGGAGAATGGATCAGCCCGGTTTCTGAAGATTATTTTGATGTAGTCAGTCCTGCTACAGGGCAAATTGTTTCAAAAGCAGCACTTGGAGATGAACAAGATACAAAGAAGGCAATCGATGCTGCGGTTGCTGCTTTCCCAGAATGGTCGGCTAAGACAGGGAGAGAGCGTGCGGAAATCCTCACACGATTATATCAACTGATGATTGAAAATTCTGAAGAGTTCGCGAAAAATATTTCTATTGAAATGGGGAAGCCAATTCATCAGGCCCGTGGTGAAGTGATGAACGCGGCAGAGTACGTTCTTTGGAATCTAGAAGAAGGGAAGCGTGTAACCGGTGAAGTGATTCCTGGAGCGGTTAAGAATAGAAGATTACAAGTGATCAGACAGCCTATTGGACCGGTAGCGGCTATTACTCCATGGAATTTTCCGCTGGGAATGGTCGTCAGAAAGCTTGCCCCTGCTCTTGCTGCTGGTTGTACGGTTGTCCTGAAACCAGCTGAGCAGACACCAGGAAGCGCTATTTTATTCTTTGAGCTGGCAGAGAAAGCGGGAATTCCAAAAGGAGTGATCAATTTAGTCACAGGGAACCCTCAAACAATCGGTGACACGCTGCTATCAGATAAACGAATCCGTAAAATTACTTTTACAGGATCAACAAATGTCGGCAAGTTATTGTTACGAAAAGCGGCAGATCAAGTGAAACGAGTATCTATGGAGCTTGGTGGACACGCGCCATTCATCATTTTTGAAGATGCTGATTTAGAACATACGGTTGAACAGCTCGCTCGCTGTAAATTCCAAAACTGTGGACAAACGTGTATTTCTGCTAATCGTATTTACGTTCAGGAATCTATTAAAGATCAATTTTTATTATTATTAAAAGAAAAAGTGGAAGCTTTACGCGTAGGGAATGGATTGGAAAAGGGAGTAGACGTAGGACCGTTAGTCAGTGAAGCTGGATTGAATAAAGTAGAAGAACAAGTGGAAAATGCAGTGAAGCAAGGGGCGGTACTTGTCACCGGCGGTGAAAAATTAGAAGTGGAAGGACATGAAAAAGGTTATTTTTATAAGCCGACTATTTTAGCAGATGTAAACGATACGATGATGATTGCTGAGAATGAAACATTCGGTCCAGTCGCGCCAATCTTTACATTTAAAACAGAAGAGGAAGTAATCGCAAAAGCGAACGACACCGATTATGGGTTAGCTGCTTACTGCTTCACAAGAGATTTATCGCGGTCTGTACGTGTATCTGAGGCGTTAGATTACGGAATGGTAGGAATAAATGATACGGTTCTGTCCCAGGTAGAAGGCCCGTTCGGCGGCATAAAAGAGAGCGGTATGGGACGTGAAGGCGGCACGGATGGATTGTCTGACTTTCTTGAAAAGAAATTTATTTCAACAATTATATAAGAAGAAAAGGATAGTAGCTTAGTTCACTATTGGATAAATCGGGAGGGATCTACATTGAGTAACGCCACAGAAAACGTAAGTATTGAACAGTTAAGAGAATTAGATAGAAAACACTTTTTACACCCGACGACTGCTATTAAACAGCATCAGGCAAATGGACCTTCACTCATTATTGATAAAGGGGAAGGGATTTATTTAACGGATGTCAATGGAAACAAGTACATTGATGGTATGTCTTCCTTATGGAACGTCAATGTTGGGCACGGCCGTGAAGAAATAGTAGAAGCGGCCAGCGAACAGATGAAAAAGCTCGCTTTCAGTTCTTGTTTTCAAGGAATGTCGCATGAACCAGTGATCCGTCTAGCGGAGAAAATTGCTGAATTGACGCCTGGAGATCTTAATGTCAGCTTCTTCACATCGGGCGGTTCTGAATCTAATGATACAGCCTTTAAAATTGTTCGTCATTATTGGAAATTAAAAGGGGAGCCAAACCGTACGAAAATTATCGGTTTAAAACGTGGATATCATGGAATCACAGTTGGGGCAACGAGCGCTACGGGAATTGAACAATTTCAAAACATGGCTACAGCACAAGCACCTGGATTCATTCATGCGACAACAAAGTTTCAAACGGAATGTGAGCTCGGAGATCGAACTGCTCCAGATTTCGCCGGCAGTGTAAGAGGTGTGATTGAGAGAGAAGGAGCTGAGACAGTTGCCGCCGTGATTTTAGAGCCTGTTCAAGGAGCGGGCGGCATGTTTATTCCGCCGGATGGTTACTTACAGGCGATTCGGAATCTGTGTGATGAATACGGAATTTTGATGATAACAGATGAAGTCATTTGTGGGTTTGGCCGCACAGGAAAAATGTTTGGAGTCGACAATTGGAACGTTGTACCGGATATCATGACGGTCGCTAAAGGAATTACGAGCGCTTACAGCCAGCTGGGAGCTGTTATTATTAGGGAAACATTACGTGATGAAATATCTGAATTGTCAGACGGTCCATTCTTCCATGGATTCACTTACAGTGGACATCCTGTTGCATGTGCCGTTGCTTTGAAAAATATTGAAATTATTGAAAGAGAAAATCTCGTAGCGAATGCCAAGCAAATGGAAGCTGCACTAAAGAGAGGCTTTAACTACTTAGAAGAAAAGTATTCCTTCGTAACGAAAACGAGAGCGATTGGGCTGTTGGCTGCTTTCGAATTATATAAAGATCGGGAAAAAGAAATTCCTTTCGATCCCTCAGTAGAGGCAGCTCCGAAACTCGTGCAAGAGTGTTTAAAGAGAGGATTAATCGTGCGGCCAGTTACATTTGAAGGATCGAACACGATTGTGATTGCCCCGCCATTGAGCATTACAAAAGAACAAGTACAAGAAATGATTAGCATTTTTGATGACGCATTAAGTGCAATTGAAAAGAGCATTTGCGAAAAGTAAGGAGGAATGGGAAGATGGCAGACGTAAAAATAACGATGCTTGGTACAGGCAGTCCGCGGCCGGATCTCGAACGGTCAGGTCCATCACAAGTATTAACGATTGATGATAGGCATATTTTGATTGACTGCGGAGAAGGAACGACAGCACAGCTGATGAGAGCAGGTATTGCACCGGAAAGCATTCAATACTTGTTTATGACCCACCTGCATTCGGATCATGTGTTTGGCTATGGTCAATTCCTGCTGGGAGGATGGGGGCTCGGCCGCCGGAAGTTAACAGTCGTCGGTCCAAAAGGAATGAAACATTTCCATGAAACGATTATCAACCTGTTTGAAGAAGATATCACTTATCGGACGTCACTCGGAAGACCAGGAAACGGTGTGTTAGATGTAAATATTATTGAAATCGATGAGTCGGGTGAAGTGAGCTGCGGGCTCCCGTGGAAAATTTCAGCTGCTCAAATGGTTCATAACGTACTGACGTATGGCTATCGCTTTGAAATAGAGGAAAAAACAGTTGTTCTATCCGGTGATACGGCACCAACTCCGGCGATTGTCGAATTATCAAAAGGCGCGGACATTCTTGTAATGGATGCCTGTCTCGCTCCAACTGGCGTGTATCGTAATACCAAAAGTGCTGAGTTGCAAAAGATCTGGGATAACCTGCAGAAAGAACATTGTTCACCTCAACAGGCAGGCGAAATCAGCAAAGAAGCCGGTGTGAAAACGCTCGTTCTGACGCACTTTTTACCAAATATTATTGAAGAAGAAGCAAAGCAGCAGGCAGCTGAAGTATTCGGTGGAGAAGTGATTGTCGGAAAAGATTTACAAGTGATCACAGTGAAAAAGAGTGTTTCTACATCAGCATTTACATGATTGAATGATGATAAAAAAAGAAGGAGTGATTTCAATTCTGCCGACTCGTTAGACGCAATGGAAAAGAGCATCAGTGAAAACTAAGAGGATGTATACTTAAACCCACCTCGTTTGTTCACCTCAGAAACTAGTAAGTCTAATAGATACTTGGAATGTACGGTATCCAAAGAAATCAGAGCAATTCCAGAAGAAAGTGACTAAGAGAATGTTCTCTGGAATTGCTCTTTACAGGGAGGGAAACAGTGAGCAAAGCTAATCAAGGAGAGCAAGATTTGAAAAGAGTACTGCGGACAAGAGATTTGGTCATTTTTGGCCTGATCTTTATCTCGCCTAACTCTGCTCAATCATTATTTGGAGAATTGACGTTTTCTTCCGGAGGGCATGGAGTTTTATCGGTTTTTATCGGTCTCATTGCTATGATTTTCACAGCTGCAAGTTATGGGAAAATGGCATCTATCGTGCCAAAAGCGGGCTCTACGTATAGTTACGTCACGCACAGCTTGAATTCGAATTTGGGATTTATCGCTGGATGGGCGATATTATTAGACTACTTAATTTTTCCGATGATGATTTATAAATTAAGTTCGACATTTGCCCTGGAATTGTTCCCTTTTATTCCATTATGGCTCATGTTACTCATTCTGATCATTCCAATGACTTTCTTCAATTATCGCGGAGCTAAGCTAACGGCACATTTAAATACGATCATGTTAAGCGTAAAGCTGATAAGCGTTCTTTTATTTGTCGGGTTTTCTGTGTATGCGCTTACAAATAGTGGAGGGATAGAGAGCTTAGTGAATATAAATGGCATATACCGGGAGGATTCCTTTTCTATGAGTGCTGTAATAGCGGGAGCTTCGATCGCTGTACTTGCTTATATCGGGTTTGATGGGATTACCGCGCTGGCTGAGGATGCCAAAGTATCGGGAAAAACAGTAGGACAGGCTGCGATGATTACTTGTGTGATTAGTTCGCTGCTTATTGGAATTCAAGTTTACTTTGCATCAGTCATTCAATCGCAATTAGGCGTATTAAAACATACGGACACCGCTTTTTATGATATCGCGAGCGCTGTTGGAGGAGGCGGTTTAGCTGCAGTCACAACGGTAATTCTCATTGTAACGGGAACGGCAACTGCTTTGGCAGGCCAGGCTTCAGGTTCCAGGGTGTTGTTTAGTATGGGGCGTGACGGTGTTCTGCCAGCTGCTTTTGCGTACTTACATCCAAAATATAAAACACCGGTTTACAGTGTCTTTTTATTGTCTGTATTAGGTTATATCGGGGCGCTTATCATACCGATCAGTGTTTTCTTCCTTATTGTTGTATTCGGAGCGATCATCGGTTTTATCTTTGTTAACACATCCGTCATGATTGAGTTTTTTATAAAAAGAAACGAAAGAAAAGGAAAGCACTTCATCACTAATTTCGTCTCTCCTTTACTTGGGATCAGTGTATGTCTATATATTTTGCTGGGAATGGAAACGGTTGGACAAATAGTTGGTGTTTGTTGGATGCTCGTCGGTGGAATGGTTCTTGTGATTAAAACGCAAGGATTCCAAAAAGAGATAAGTTCCCTGAATATCGAACAATAATAAGTGAACTAGTATTTTCTCCACTTCGTCAATCTGCTTGGATTGTGACGAAAGAACGGGCAGCAGGAACGATCTCCTCTTTAGATGGCTTGTTGAGTGTAATCGAAAAGAGTAATTATAAAAAGTAAAAAGATTTTCTATTATACTTCTTTCGTTTGTTCACCTCAGAAATGTAATGACCATATAAAAGTTTAAGTGATTACTAAGCTTTGTGAATTTCACAGAAACTAGGGCAACTCCAAGGGAAATAAAACGTTAGACGTCATTCCCTGGATTTGCTTTTATAAGGAGGAGAACAGTAATGAGTCTAGTTAATCAAGGAGATCAAAATCTTAAAAGAGTGCTGCGAACAAGAGATTTGGTGATTTTCGGTCTGATTTTTATTTCACCTAACTCTGCCCAATCGTTATTTGGAGGATTAAATTTTACCTCTGGAGGGCATGGAGTATTAGCTATTTATGTCGGACTGATTGCGATGATTTTCACGGCGGTCAGCTATGGTAAAATGGCGTCCATCGTGCCAAAAGCGGGCTCAACGTACAGTTATGCTACGCATAGTTTAAATCCGACGCTCGGTTTTATCGCTGGATGGGCGATCCTACTCGATTATTTAATCTTTCCCATGCTCGTTTATAAATTAAGTTCATCTTTTGCCATTAAACTATTCGATTTTATTCCGTTATGGGGCATGTTACTTCTATTGATTATCCCAATGACTTTCTTTAATTACCGCGGGACTAAATTATCAGCTCATTTAAATACAATCATGCTTGTCATAAAATTAATCAGCGTCTTCCTATTTGTTGGGTTTGCTTTGTATGCGCTTACAAACGAAGGAGGCATTGGAAGTTTATTCAACATGCAGGGAATCTATCATAAAGAAACATTTTCGATGAATGCGTTAATTGCCGGCACATCGATTGCTGTTCTTTCGTATATCGGTTTTGATGGAATTACAGCTTTAGCAGAAGATGCGAAAGTTTCAGGGAAAACCGTCGGACGGGCTGCAATTATTACTTGTGTCATTAGTTCTTTTCTGATAGGTATTCAAATTTATTTTGCGACACTTATTCAAGCGAAGTTAGGATCGTTGAAAAATGTAGATACTGCTTTTTATGACATTGCCATTGCTGTTGGAGGCAGCGGTTTAGCGACGGCTACAACGATAGCCCTCGTTTTAACTGGAACAGCTACAGCTTTAGCCGGACAGGCGTCAGGTTCTAGGGTGTTGTTTAGTATGGGGCGCGATGGCGTCTTGCCTTCTTCTTTAGCTTACTTACATCCGAAGTATAAAACACCAGTTTATAGTGTACTTATTTTAGCAGTGTTAGGGTATATAGGAGCACTTCTCATCCCGATTCAAGTGTTCTTCGTTATCGTCGTGTTCGGGGCAATTGTCGGTTTTATTTTTGTTAATGTCTCAGTCATTATTGAGTTTTTCGTAAAAAGAAAAGAGAGAAGAGGGAAGCATCTTCTTTCTAACCTCATCTCTCCTGTACTTGGTATCGGTGTATGTTTGTACATTTTAGTAGGGATGGAAACGATCGGACAGATCGTTGGAGTTTGTTGGCTGTTAGCTGGAGCAATCTTCCTTGTGATCAGAACACGAGGATTTCAAAAAGATATTGGCCCAATCAATATCGAACAGTGAGTCCAAAAAGCAATGCGCACAAGGCGTTACCGTTCCACAATATTAATTAACAAGGAGGGAATCTTGAAAACTAGATTTACAAGATCCCCTCCTTCTTTTTTAAATTAATGTATGGTCCGTTAAGTAATGATCAAGCACCATTCGCCCTGCACCAATCGCACTGGCATTTTCGCCTAGCTGTCCGCGGGTGAAAATAATTTCTTGATCAGGGTACATGTTTTGGCAGCGTCCAGCTGCTGTTTCAGTTACGACATCGTAAAACAAATCCATATTTGTGTAGGTGGGACCACTCAAGATAATGACGTCAGGAAAGAGGACATGAGCTAAATTAGCAAGGCCAACGCCAGTATAATAGGCCGCATCTTTGATCACACGAGTGACAAGGGAATCTCTTTCATTGAGTGCCTGACAAATATCGTTGAAATCAATTTCATTAGGATCTTTCTTCAAATCACGGATGATCGATGGAGCGCCTTGCTCAATGCCGTTCAAGATGTCCCGTTTCATCGCTGAAATAGACGAGTAAGCATGTACGCATCCATTGCTGCCGCAAATGCATTTTCTCCCATGCAGGTCAACAACCATATGACCTTGCCCGAGCATTCCTAGTTTGTCCGTTCCGCGTACAAGCCTCCCATCCATGATCATACCTGTACGTGTGCCGGCCCCTTTTAAGACATGAACAATATTTTTATATTTTTTAAAAGGCTCCTGCTGATATTCCGCAAGCAGAGCGGTATTCGTTCCATAATCGAGTAATGTATTAAGCTGTAGTTTTTGAGCTAACAAATGAGTTATTTGTAAATTCATCCACCCATCTGAAAGAAAATTGATAGGATTGACGATGATCCCGTTTTCACGGTCTAGCGGCCCGATCGTTCCAATTCCAGCGCCTAGAATATTATCTTGTGTAAGGTGAAACTTTTCCGCCATCCTATGAACGCTGGAAGAGATAAAGTCAATCGTAAAAGTAGGAGTAGTTGTTTCATTCATTACTAATTTAGCTTCATCTATGACAACAAACCTAAGATTCATCAATAATACTTTCGTATACGTTCTTGAAATATCAATACCAATCACATAATTAGCATCTTCTTTTATTTCATATACCACTGGTTTGCGTCCCCCGCTGGATTCACCATATCCACTTTCAACAATGAGTCCCATTTCAAGTAATTCATCAATGAGACGAGAGCAAGTCGTCTGTCTCATCCCTGTGCATTTAATGAGATCACTTTTTGACACGGGACCTTGTTCTACAATAAGGCTGTACAATTCTTTTAAGCTCTTTTCTTTTTGAGATAGGGCCCCGGTAAATTGTTTTAACATCTTTTTTCCTCCGGTTTTTCATACACTTTTTCTGATTCTAGTTCTTTTATTCAAATTGGTCATATGGGTAACACCTAAATAAAGGTGAATAAAACAGAAAATATTCATGTAAGTATTTGAACTTAAAAGAAATTATACATTTTTTATTATGAAAAGACAAAAATTATTAAATATAAAAAAAGATTCAAAAAACTTTTGACTAAAACGGTTAAAAGAATTACAATGGCAGTAATCGAGAAAGCGCTTACGAAAATGGAGTGAATACGCAGCTTGAGCGCTGGAATGTGGAAAGGAAGGAGCAAGAACATGACAAATGTAGAAGTAACCATGCTTGGTACAGGAAGTCCGCGTCCGGATTTAGAACGGTCTGGTCCATCCCAGGTTTTAACGATTGATGATAGGCATATTTTAATTGACTGTGGGGAAGGAACGACGGCACAGTTAATGAAAGCGGGTATTCCTCCGGAAAGTATTCATTATTTATTTATGACTCATCTTCATTCAGATCATGTGTTTGGCTATGGTCAATTTCTGCTTGGCGGCTGGGGGCTTGGACGCCGTAAATTAACGGTTGTCGGTCCAAAGGGAATGAAACATTTTCATGAAACGATTATTCATTTGTTCCATGAAGACATCGATTACCGGACATCGCTTGGAAGGCCGGGAAATGGTGTACTGGACGTTAATATTATTGAAATTGACGGACCTGGTGAAATCGATTGTGGACTTCCGTGGAAAATTACTACTGCTGAAATGGTGCATAACGTCTTAACATATGGTTATCGTTTTGAAATAGAGGATAAAACGGTGGTTATTTCTGGAGATACTGCCCCGACACCGGCAATTGTGGAACTGTCAAAAGATGCTGATCTTCTCGTTATTGATTCCGCACTGGCACCGACCGGCGTATACCGAAACACGAAAAGCCCTGAACTGCAAAAAATTTGGGATAACTTACAGAAAGAGCATTGTACACCGGAACAGGCAGGGGAAATTGGGAAACAAGCTGGCGTAAAAACACTTGTTTTGACGCACTTTTTGCCAAACATTATTGAGGAGGAAACGAAGCAGCAAGCTGCTGCAGTGTTTAATGGAGAGGTTATTGTCGGAAAAGACCTTCAAGTCATTCAGGTGAAAAATACAATTTCTGTTTAATAAAATTGAGTGTGCTTACGAAAGTATATGAAAATATATACTCTTTTCACTCTTGAAGTCCATTCTATATCCGTAATAATCTGATTATTCGGAATTGCAGGTGACCTAGAGAAGATATTGAATTAACGGGAGTGGTTTAGTGCGTTGGGTTATCGTTGTATTTTTATTTTTTATGTACATCATTAATTATTCGGATAAGGCAATTTTGGGATATGCAGCAGTTCCTATTATGGAAGACTTAAATCTTACATATGCTCAGTTCGGAATGGTTGGAAGCAGTTTTTATTGGTTATTCTCCATTGCCGGAATCATTGGTGCTGCTTTGTCAGATAAAATAGGAACAAAGAAAATGTTGACCATTATGGCGATCGCTTGGACGGTATCCCAATTAGGAGCATTCGTTATTTATAGTTTGCCGCTGCTTGTTTTTTCTCGAATTTTTCTTGGTGCTTTTGAAGGGCCTTTTTTAGCTACAGCAGTGAACCATATTAGTAAATGGTTTCCTCCCGAACGGCGGGCATTTGCTACTTCACTCGTGACCTGTGGAAGCATGGGTGCTAAATTGATGGCTCCGCTTCTTGTTCTTATTATCCATAGCTATAGTTGGCGTATCGGTTTTGGATTTTTAGGAGCACTTAGCCTTACATGGTGTATTTTGTGGATGATCTTTGGACGTGAAAGACCTAAAAATCAAGTAATTAGCGATGAACCTAAAGAAAAAATGCCAAAGGTTACATGGGCAGAAATTTCTAAAGTATTGCTTTCTGCTAACTTTATTCTTACTACTTTAGCTTTCTTCTCTGCTTTTTGGGTGTTGTCATGGGTATTCGTTTGGATGCCGACTTATTTAACTAAAATCATTCAGTTATCACCAATGCAAATGGGGTATATCGTTGCAGGAATTGGTGTCTTCACTTCTGTCGGTTCTGTAGCTGTTGCTGCACTATCAGACTATGTGCTGAAGAAAACGAAAAGCCATCGAAAATCCCGTGTATTCGTAATTGGAATTGCTTTAATCCTAGGCTCTATTGCTTTTTTCTCAACTACGTTCGTAAAATCAACGGCAGGGGCCGTGATTGTTTTAGGATTAGGGTTAATGCTGGTTAACACGGTGTTCTCCATTGCTCCACAAATTGCCAATCAATTACTTCCAGAGAGAAAAGGTTTAGCATCAGGGATGTTAGTAGGGTTAGCAAATTTAGCGGGAATTATCGCTCCTGTTGTTACAGGATTTGTTGTTCAATTAGCAGGCGATAACACTCAGTTAGGCTTCAATTATTCAGTTATATTGGCGGCTTCAATCGTCTTAATTTTCAGCGTGATTTTCTTAATCTTTACAAATCCAGATAAACAATCTCAACAAGTCACCCAGCATCTTAAAATGAATGCGTAAAATAAACATAAAAATAGTCAGAATATTTTTAATTGGGAAAATAATAAAATCGTATACAAATGAGGTGAAGAATGGATGGAGTTTTTATTACAAATGCTCGGTACAGGAAGCCCAAGGCCAGATCTTGAACGATCAGGCCCGGCACAGGTGCTGTTTATAGATGATATACCGGTGCTTATTGACTGCGGGGAAGGAACCACGGGCCAGTTATTAAAAGCAGGAATTTTACCGGAAAGAATCAATCACTTATGGCTGACTCACTTGCACTCCGATCATTTATTTGGTTATGCCCAATTTTTAATTGGAGGCCAGGGAAATGGGCGGCGCGAACTTACTGTCGTGGGACCGGCTGGTACGAAAAAGTATCATGAAAGAACTTTGGAGATGTATGAAGAAGATATTCGCTATCGCTTATCACTCGGCCGCTCTCCAAAAGGATTAATGGATGTCAATATTATTGAAATTACAGAACCAGGTGAGGTCGAAAGTGATCTGCCGGTAAAAGTAACAGCGGAACGGATGGTGCATAACGTACCAACGTTTGGTTATCGATTTGAAGGAGATGGAAAAGCGGTCGTTATTTCTGGTGATACTGCACCGACAGATAGATTGATAGAATTCGCCCGTGGAGCAGATATTCTTGTGCAGGATGCGGCATTAACGACAACATCTGTTTATACAAAAGGTGAAAACAAGGAATTTGAAAAAGTATTTGTCAATTTGCAAAAAGAGCATTGCACTCCGGCTCAGTGCGGGGAAACTGCTGAACAAGCCGGTGTGAAAAAGCTCGTTCTGACGCATTTCCTTCCCGGGGCTGACCCTGAAGAAGCATGTCGGGAAGCACTAGAGGTATTTTCGGGGCCAGTGATTGCCGGGGAAGATTTACAACTTATTAAAATAGATGAATAAAAGGGGGATTGAACGATGGCTACATTGTTTAACAATAAAGTGAAGAAAATGTTAGTTGGAATGGCATCATTAGGCCTATCTCTAGCGCTGCTAAGTGGATGTGGAAACGAAGAAAAGGCGTCAGGTAAGGAGAAAGCAGGAGGAAGTGAGGGAGGAGTTGTAAGTATTGGGACGCATCCAGTGGGAATAGCTTATCATAGTGCGGGAGCTGGTATTGCCAAGGTAGTTAGTGAGAATTCGTCTGTTAAAATGATTGTCAGCCCTTTTGCTGGTTCATCCGCTTGGATGTCTTTATTAAATAAAGGTGAAATCGAAACAGG
The DNA here is from genome assembly GCF_044891285.1 of Bacillus lumedeiriae. NCBI lineage: Bacteria > Bacillati > Bacillota > Bacilli > Caryophanales > Bacillaceae > Bacillus > Bacillus lumedeiriae. The sequence goes on along the minus strand of NZ_JAUIYO010000010.1, from coordinate 10,418 downwards.
GATCACGGCTAAACCTGGAACCCAATGGGCATTTAATGGTGAGCATGATTATAAAGAGAAGAACAAAAATGTACGGCTTCTTGTAAAAGGAAACGATATAGTTGCCAGCGGATTGACGGTAAGAGAGGATTCCGGAATCAAAAATTTAAAGGATTTAAAAGGAAAAAGAATTGCGAGCGGTTATTCTGGTGATTCGATTATTCCGTTAATTTTCGAAGCACAATTGAAATCTGTCGGTTTATCTTTAGACGATGTAAAAGTTGTGCCAGTAGCAGATGTTGGACAAGGATTAAGCGCGCTCCGGGAAAATCGGGTAGATGCGGCTTTCACAGGAACCCCGACAGTGGCTTCGTTCTTAGAGGCAGATAACGCAGTCGGATTAAGAGCATTTAATTTTGGCGGAATGAGCGCTGATGAAATAGATAAAGTATCAGGAGAAACAATTAAGGAGATGCAGTCGTTAGTTCCCGGTATTGAATTAACTGTGTATAAAGGCGGTTTTGTAAAAGAAGACACAGTACTAGTAAAATATCCGATTGCTTTAGTAGCCTCCGCTGATTTGTCAGATGATCAAGCATATGAAATTGTAAAAACACTTTGGAAGAATCACAAGGAGTTACACCCGATATTTGGTTGGCTAGAGACTTGGACACCAAAAACGATGCTTGATAAAGATCCCCTTGTACCTTATCACCCAGGTGTGGTTCGCTTTTTGAAAGAAGAGGGTGTATGGACAGATGAGCTTGAACAGAAACAAAAAGAGTTACTAGAGAAAGCAAAACAATGATCTTTTATTGAAATTTTATATTTGAGGAAATCCAATGAATGAGGCGCTGCATGAATAGTATATATGTCGGCGCCTTAAAATGATTTCTCAGGAGGAGTGGAGTGAATGGAAAAAGAACAAATTGTTTCTGATGAAACACAAAGGTACAGACAGCTCAATGGTTCATTGAACTCTATATGGAAAGGAATCCTTTTTTTAATGCCGCTGCTTGGCATTATGTATATTCTTTCCATCCATCAATACTTTAACATTCCATTATTTAAACAGCAATATGTAGGGGTTTACTTAGCTCTTGTACTAGTGGCTATTTTCATTGGTGTCCCGGCTGGAAAAAATAAAAATCAGACGAAAGTACCTTGGTATGACTGGGGCTTGGCAGCAGTTGGGCTGGCTGTTGGTTTGTATGTTACTATATTTTATCCATCCATCTCACTGCAAATGGGGCTTGTAACGACGGATCGCCTAATTATGAGTGTGTTAGCCATTGGGGTTCTAATAGAAGCTTTGAGAAGGATGACGGGATGGATTCTTGTCGGAATTGTTCTTTTCTTCATTAGTTACGCTCTCACTGCTCCATATTTTCCAGGGGCGTTTGAAGGAAGAAGTGTCTCACTGAGTAATTTGTTTAACTATATGTATTTAGACTCGAGCAGTCTGCTTAGCATGCTCGATATCGCTGCGACAGTAGCTCTGGCCTTTATTATGTTTGGTCAAGTTCTTTTAAATTTTAAAGGAGGAGAAATTTTTAATAATACCGCTTTATCTATATTTGGACGCTATAAAGGTGGAGCTGCAAAAGCATCTATTGTCGGTTCAGGGATGGTTGGTTCTGTAACAGGGGGACCGGTAGCAAATGTTATGCTAACGGGTACGATGACTATTCCACTAATGATTCGAAGCGGGTTTACGAGGGTGCAGGCGGGGGCCATTGAATCAGTTGCTTCTACAGGAGGATCTTTTATGCCTCCGTTAATGGGAATTACAGCGTTTCTCATTGCGGAAAATTTAGGAGTTCCGTATAAGGAAGTTGCTTTGGCTGCGCTTATTCCTGCTCTATTATATTATTTGTCATTTTTCCTTCAAGTTCATTTAATTGCTGATAAAAGAAATTTAGCAGGCATTCCAAAGGATGAGCTGCCTACAGTAAAAAGCGTTTTGAGTAAAATTATTTATATCATTCCAATTTTCGTAATTTTTATCTATTTATTATTTGTAAAAGGATTTGCACCAGATACAGCTGCTATATATGGGGTTGGAATAGCCATTGTTATTTTATCGTTTCAAAAAGAAGTAAGAGTCGGCTTTCTAAAAAGAATGTACAACACGTTTATTGATACAGGAAGGGTACTGCTTGAAATCGGTGTTATTTTAGGAGTTGCCGGTTTAATTATGGGAGTAGTAGGTGTAACTGGGCTTGGCTATAATCTTGTACTTGCGTTATCAAGTTTAGGAAATAGTGGCTTATTTGTACTTCTCGCAGCTAGTGCAATCGTATCGATTATTCTTGGAATGGGAATGCCGGGGTTAGCTGCTTATGCTCTCGTTGCTGTCCTAGTAGCACCGACTATTGTTGATTTAGGGGTACAGCCAATGGCAGCACATTTATTTGTTTTTTACTTTGCGATGGTCTCAAGCTTTACACCGCCAATAGCTTTGGCCTGTTTTGCGGCTGCACCAATAGCAGGGGCCAGCGCACAAAAAATTGGGGTTGAGTCTTCAAAACTAGGAATTGTAGCTTATATCGTTCCATTTCTGTTTGTCTTCTCGCCGGCAATGCTGCTAACATATCAGGTCGACTACAGTGTGTCTCTGATTACATTTTCGATCGTGAAAGCTGTTATTGCTATATCGATTCTTTCTATTAGTATAGTCGGCTTTTTCAAAAGTCCTATCAGCTTATTTAGCCGCATCGTTCTTTTTATATTAGCGATAGCACTTTTGCTGCCTAATGATGATTTTATTCTTATGATCAGTACGTTTGGAGTTGGTTTAGCTTTAATAGGGGTAAAGTATTTCTTATTTAAAAAACCGAATAAAAAAGTAATAGAAACGTCTGTTGAAAAAGCCAATTAATGAGTAAGCAAGGAGTGGAGTAAAATGAATTTCACTGAATATTCGCGGTATGATGCTACAGGACTGGCTGAATTGGTTAATAAGAAAGAAGTAACTCCGAAAGAATTAACAGAAGCTGCTTTGGAAGGGGTTAAAAGATTAAATCCAGCGATTAATGCTGTTGTGCAAACTTTAGTTGAGCAATCGGATCAGGAAATAGAGAGGGGATTGCCTAATGGACCTTTTACAGGTGTTCCCTTTCTTATTAAGGAATTAGGCATACAAGCTGCAGGAGTGCCCATAAGCAGTGGCAGCCGTTTACTTGATGGCTTAGTATCAGCAAATGATGATGAGTTAATGAGAAGGTTTAAAAAAGCAGGATTAGTAACTGTGGGAACAACGACAACACCTGAATTTGGGTATAATTTTACTACTGAGTCTGTCCTCCATGGTCCTACACGAAATCCATGGGATATAGAGCGTAGTGCCGGAGGTTCTAGTGGAGGCGCTGCCGCTGCTGTAGCAGCAGGGATTGTTCCGATTGCACATGCAAATGATGGGGCAGGCTCCATTCGTGTGCCAGCTTCGTATAATGGACTAATTGGCTTTAAGCCGACACGGGGGCGCGTGCCAACTGGGCCAAATGCAGCCGAACCAGCATACGGCCGCTCTGCCAGCTTCGCCATTACCCGAAGCATCCGAGATACTGCTGTATTGCTTGATTATGTAAGTGGACCTGATGTTGGCTGTTATGCATGGGCAGAGCGGGCAAAAAGACCATATAGCCAAGAAATCCATAGCCCTCCGCGACGCCTTCGGATTGCATGGTCGGCGCATCCGCAAAACGATGCTCCTGTGAATGAGGAAGTGCTACGTGTTCTCCATCAAACAGTAAAGCTTTGTGAAGATTTGGGACACGAAATGATTGAAGCTTCCCCAGCCGTTGATGAGGAACGGCACTCTCTTGCTGCACTGCGCATTAAAGCGGCTTATACAACGAGCTCAATTAACCAAGCTGCTGCTAAACTCAATCGCATTCCTTCTGAGGAAAATCTTGAAACTGCTATTTGGTCTGCCTATCAAATTGGTCAAAGCCTAAAGGCTACTGAACTATTAGAGGCATTTCAAATCCAGAATATAATTTCAAGGTCCGTAGGAGAGTTCTTTACGAATTATGATGTGCTGCTTACACCGACGGCTGCTCAACTCCCGCCGTTGATCGGTGAGCTTGATATGAATGCACCAGGGAGTGATATGCAGACATTTGGTAAAAGAATATTTAACTATTTTCCATTTACTCGTCTATTTAATACAACCGGTCAGCCCGCTGTTTCCCTGCCGCTTGGCTGGAGTCGTTCGGGTCTTCCAATTGGAATGCAATTTGCCGGCTGCTTTGCTGATGAATCAACACTATTTAAGCTTGCTGGACAGCTAGAACAAGCTTGCCCATGGAATGAGAAACTTCCACTAGCAATACTACAAGTTCAATAAAAATTAGCTAAGCTATCCGCCATAAGCGTTAAATGAATGAAACCCTCTTTCAAAAAGTTGAGAGGGTATTTTTTTGTTCATGGCTATCAGAGAAAACTCTCATTGAATATAGGGATGTTAATCTTTCAAAAAATGAATAATTATTTTCGTCAAATAACTAATAGACTATGTCATTGTTTGACTTATTTTACCGTGATATCGTTAGTTTACAGTATATTTTGAATTATTAAAAATATGAGGTGCTTCAAATGTTTTCTTTGCAACCTGTATTTTGAATGAGCACTTTACAAATGAGGGGGAACGGTGATGGTGTTGGGGATGGAAGATGTCACAATTGCGTTAGCGTGGATCGCTACAGTTTTATCCATGGCAGGCTGTGTCATATTCGGTTTGGTTATGTGGAATCGAGGAAAGGAGGAATCTGAATGAATTTTGCCGTATTAATTCCGCTGCTTATTTTGTATCTTTCCCTTATGTCAGGACTTGCCTATTATGGCTACAAAAAGACGAGAACGGAAGCGGATTATTTAGTGGGAGGCCGTGATACACATCCTGTCATTATGGCCCTTTCTTACGGGGCTACCTTTACAAGTACAGCTTCATTAATTGGTTTTGGCGGTGTAGCTGCTATGTATGGTTTTGGATTGATGTGGCTTGCATGCTTAAATATTTTTCTTGGTGTATTTATTGCTTTCGCTCTCTTCGGTACACGGATTAGAAAATCATCTGCTGATTTAGGAGCTCATACATTTTCTGATCTATTAGGTAAGCGCTATCACTCTAAGTTCATTACTGTATTCTCAGGTGCTGTTATTTTTCTTTTTATGCCGGCTTACACGAGTATTGTGCTAGTAGGAGGAGGAAGATTCCTTCAGGAGACACTCGGTCTGAATTATAATGCTGGCTTGCTTATTCTTGCTATTATCGTAGGGTTTTACGTAATAGGCGGAGGTATTAAAGCCGTTATGTATACGGATGCTTTTGCCGCTGTTGTGATGTTAATAGGTATGGCTGTTTTCCTGTTTATGAGTTATCAGGCGGTAGGCGGTGTGATGGAAGGGCATAACGGTCTAAGCTCTTTAAAAAATATGATTCCGGAAGCACTTGTTGAACAGGGGCATCGTGGATGGACAGCTATGCCAGAAACGGGTTCACCGATTTGGTGGAGTCTTGTCAGTACGATCATTATGGGAGTGGGGATAGGTGTACTTGCACAGCCCCAATTGACTATGCGCTTTATGACTGTGAAGGACAACAATGCCCTTTACCGTTCTGTGCTAGTCGGTGGTGTTTTTATTTTCTTTATGACTGGTGCCGCTTTCATGATTGGTCCAATCAGCAATCTGTATTTTTACAATACATCCGGTGAAATATCTTTAAGCAACGCTAATGGGAATGTTGATGTTATTATTCCAATGTTTATTAGTGCTTTAATGCCGGAATGGTTTGTTTATTTATTTACGTTAACTCTTTTATCAGCGGCTATATCTACAATTAGCTCACTTATTCATCTTCAAGGATCAGCATTCGGTGAGGATATTTTAAAGAACTTTGGAATTAAATCAGTTTTAGGAATAGATGGTTCGCGAATTGGAGTCATCATTGGGGTAGTGGCTGCTGTGATCTTATCGTATATTTTGCCGGGCGGAATTATTGCACAGGCGACTGCATTTTGGTTTGGGATTTGCGCTGCAGGTTTCCTGCCGACAATGATCGGTGCTTTTTATTGGAAGGGTTCGACGAAACAAGGGGCACAAGCCAGTATGATTGCCGGCTTTCTAGTAAGTATTATTGGATTTCTATTCCTTCATGAAAAAGAAGCAGCAGCCATTGGTCTATCCAAAGTGCTCTTCGGCAAGAACACATTATCTATTTATCCATTGACGCATATCGATCCTTTGTTTTATGCACTTCCGCTTTCGGCTGTCATTTTTATCGTTGTAAGTTTAATGACTAAGACAAGATCAAATGAAATGGATGCGTCTAAAGCGAGTGAAGTGGGATAATCTTCAAGCGGCTATCCCCAGTAGATTTTGTTTACGATCTAGAAATGGTGTTAAGAACAATAAGTAAATAATAAGAAGTGTCAAACGAAACATATTGGGAGGTTGAGTGAAAGGATGAAAGCAGAAGAGTTACAGCAAATTAAAGAAAATATAGCAGAAGGGCATTTTCCTCAGTGGGCAGTGACAGATCCCGAAATATATGAACTGGAACAAGAAAAAATATTTGGTAGGACGTGGCTGTTTTTAGGGCATGAATCGGAATTGAAAGAGCCTGGGAGCTTTATAACGAGAATGATGGCCGATGATCCAATTCTTTTACAGAAAAGCAAGAATGGGGAAATTAAAGCTTTCTTGAATTCTTGTACTCATAGAGGAACCCGTCTATGTACAGAGGATTATGGGAATAAGAAAACACATACCTGTCCATATCATGGCTGGAGTTACAATCTTGATGGTGAACTGATCGGGATTGTCGCAGGCAATAAGGTGTACGGAGAAAAGATGGACAAAAGTGAATGGGGGCTTCGTCCAGTTCCTCGTGTGGAAAGCTATCAGGGGATGATCTTTGGGAGCTTTGATCCAAATGCTATGTCTCTAGAAGAATACTTAGGTGAAATGAAATGGTATTTTGATATTATGCTTGGCCGCAGCGATGGAGGGATGGAAGTTAGAGGTTTGCCGCAGCGCTGGGTTGTGAAGGCGAACTGGAAAATGACAAGTGAAAACTTTGAGGCTGATCCTTATCATGTTCAAACGACCCATCGATCTGCTGTGGAAATGAAGCTGACACCAACCGATCCTTTATATGCATCATATGGTCATCAAGTCGTTTTATCAAACGGACATGGGATTAATGTAATCACTTCAGCCACTGGGAAGTCGGCTAATAAGTATCAGGGGATGCCTGAGTCCATGTGGCCGATGTTTGAGAAGAATTTGAATAAAGAACAACTGGATGTTTTCTCGAAAGTAACGAATTTTGTTGGCGGTGTATTCCCGAATTTGTCATTTTTAAGCTCTTGCAGCGGGTCAGAGGGGACAAGGCATAATCATCTTCAATTTCGCGTATGGCGGCCAATAGGTCCAGATAAAGTGGAAGTTTGGGTATGGTATATGATTGATAAAGCACTTCCAGAGGAATACAAAGAAAAGTCATATAAAGGATTTCTTGCAACATTTGGAGCAGCGGGAACCTTAGAACAAGACGATACGGAAAACTTGGCCCGTATTGTTGAAGCAAGTCAGGGACGAATGGCAAGAGATAGAAAACTAAGCTATAACAATGTAGCCAATTATTTGATGGGATTGGATCATATAGAGCCGGATGAACATTTTCCGGGGCCGGGCATTGCTTATCCAACGTGTTATACCGATCACGTTGCGAGAAGTATGCATCAATATTGGTTAGAACTTATTACGAAAGAGTCAGGAGTGAAAGTCGGTGAATATTGAATTATTGAATACAGGATTACAGAATGAGATTACGCAATTCCTCTATAAAGAAGCCTATTTACTAGATCATCGTCAATACCGGGAATGGCTTGGCCTGCTTTCAGAAGATATCAAATATGTTATGCCATTACGAGTGACAGTCCAAAATAAGATGGGATCTAATATAAATGATGAAATGACGTATTTTACAGACTCAAAAAAAGACATTACGATGAAGGTAGAAAGACTGTATACGAAATCAGCTTGGGTGGAAGATCCTGCCCCAAGACAGCGGCATTTTATTAGCAATGTGATGATTGAACAAGGCAGCAGGCCCGATGAATATAAAGTCAGAAGTTATTTTCTATTTAAGCGGAGCAGAGCTTCAGAATTAAACACGGAAGAACTGTTCGGTGAACGGGAAGACGTGGTCCGGAAAGTGGATGGAGGTTGGGAAATTGCTGAACGTACCATTTATCCAGACCAGTCTGTTTTGACTGTCATGAACTTGAGTATGTTTCTGTAACAAAAAAGGAGAGAAGCTTCTCTCCTTTTTTGCTGTTTTTAAATAAAATCTCCATTACGACGATATTGTGCAGGGCTAATTCCGACGGTTTGGCGGAAGGCTCTGCTTAATTGACTTTGATCGTCAAATCCAATGAATTCTGCAATTTCTTTCATTGGAAGATCAGTGGTTAAAAGTAATTCACGGGCTTTTTGCATACGTACTTTTCTTACATATCCCATTGGAGACATTTTCAAGTTTTGTCTAAAAAGCAGACTTAAATGACTTTCGCTTAAAAATACTTCATTTGCCAAGACTTTTAAATTTAGTTTGTCAGCAAGATGATCATTGATAAAGTAAAAAAGGTGCTGCAGGCGCGGGTCAAATGTCGGGAAGGCTTCGGCTGCATAAGGACGAAGCAGAGTCAAAACTTCAACGAACCAGTCAATGGTCAGGGCATTAAAGCGAAGTACATCAATTGTTTGTTCCAGAGCTAGTTTTAATTCTTTGTTTTCGGATGAAAGCGTCTCTCTTCTTGCCGGTGTCCATTCGTCTTTAAGCCACATCCATAAATCAATTAATTTCTTAGACTTTATAGAATCAGTTAATTCAGTTACAGCAGGAAATTTGTATAGTGTCATTAAATTGAAGGGACCTAATTTATTTTCGATTGCTATTTCAAGATGATGCATAGATACAGGGGTGTTCATTTCTAATATTTCAAAAGGGAGCTGAGATGGAAAAACGACAAGATCTCCTTTTTGAACTTCATGTTGTACATTGTTGATTTTAACTATTTTTGTGCCTGAAATGACATACCAAAAGACAGTATATGGGCGATCGGTTTTCTCTATTTTCCAATCGGGGGTCCGAACATTCTCATCGATCCGATGTATGTGAAAATAAGTCTGGTTTAATTCATACTTTGTCTTAAATGTATTCAAATTCAACGAAAATCCCCCTGTTCAATGATTAAGTTGTACTAACAAGTTGTCTGTTTTGGTGGTAGGTCTAGTTAATGTTAAAAATTTTCTTCTGACAGTGATAATCATTTTTGTCAAATGAATAATTAATACTGCACTATGCTGGATCTGCTTTTTAATGATATTTTTAAAGTGTAATACAATTATAAAAAACAAATAATCTGAATTGTCAATAATAAGTTGGTGAAGGGCGGGAGATTACAGACGATGAATCAATTTATTTTTTAAAATATTTGAAATCATATATGATTTTATATATGATATAATCATGAAACAAAAACAAATTATTAATAAAACTCAACATGCTTATGAATTTTTAAAAACTCGGATACTGGATGGACAATACGGTCCGGGAAAACGGATTGTGATTGATCAAATTGCAAAGGAGCTAGGGCTAAGTACAATTCCTGTTAGAGAAGCGATTCGGCGGCTTGAAGCGGATGGTTTAGTTCAAAATAAGCCATATAGCGGAGCGATAGTAAGCGCTATCGATGAAACTGAATACGTTGAAACTCTTTCTGTTTTAGCTGTATTAGAAGGTTACGCTACTGCTCTAAGTTCACGTAATATCACGCAGGAACAAATTAAGAATTTGAATCAACTCAATATGGAAATGGAGGAGGCATTAAAAAATTTCGAGCTGGAGCAATTTCAAAAATTAAACTACCAATTTCACTCCATTATCTATGAGGAATGCGGGAATCAATTTTTAAAAGAAGAAATTCGCCAAATACAACAGAGGGTGGATCGCGTTCGTCGATCGATATTTACCTTTGTTCCAAAACGTGCTCTTGAATCAATAAGAGAACACTACCAAATTATTCAGCTTTTAAAGGAAAAAGCATCTTTAAACGGGATTGAAACGTTAGCTAGGGATCATAAGATGAATACTATTGTCGCATTTCAGGAGAGAGAATTTTAATTAGTCAGATAAAGAAAAAATTTATTTCATAAAAAATAAATTTTTTTATCGAAAATAGTCAGAAAATAAAATTAATTCTAATAAAAGGGAGAGAATGAGACATGTCAAAACTGGCAAAAGTTCAAGCGGCAAAAGAAAAATTAAAAGGGTCGATTGCACCGGTTATTACACCTTTCAAGCAGGATGAAAGTTTAGATATTGAAACATTTAAAAGTTTAGTGAACTGGCAGATTGAAAGCGG
>NZ_JAUIYO010000089.1:0-385 GCF_044891285.1 Bacillus lumedeiriae | reverse complement strand
AAAAGCAGCACCAAATGGCACTCGATTGCCGGTTACTTGAAACATATTATCCAGTTTTGAAAGAACAATTCTTTCAACTTTATACAGTCTGGTGGCGATAGCGAAGAGGTCACACCCGTTCCCATACCTAGGTTAAGTTAGAAAGGGCGCACGGTGGATGCCTTGGCACTAGGAGCCGAAGAAGGACGGGACTAACTCCGATATGCTCCGGGGAGCTGTAAGTAAGCATTGATCCGGAGATTTCCGAATGGGGAAAAACTACCATCGGCGCTGAAGAGCTTAACTTCCGTGTTCGGTATGGGAACGGGTGTGACCTCTTCGCTATCGCCACCAGACTGTATAAAGTTGAAAGAATTGTTCTTTCAAAACTGGATAATATGTTTAA